>NZ_CP030265.1:525000-825000 GCF_008843145.1 Skermanella pratensis
AGCGGCAGATTAACATGGCATCAGCAGAGGCATTAGAATATTGGAGCAGTGCTCGTGTGACAAACTGGGTTCAAATGTTAATATATCGATTTGTATAGACTTGGCGGTCTAGACCTATTCACCGGAAATCGGAAGAGCATCCTTTTGATCGTTGAAAGCCAGCACTTTTGCAGGCTAGAGAAAACATAGTCGCATTTTTCGAAATTTTTTCCGTTCCCCAGTCCGGTCCCCAATCCGTTCCCCTCAAGGCGGAATGGCTGCTATCCACCGTTGGCCTGGAAACCCCGAAACGCTAGCCTGAGGCGGTTCACCCGCTCAAGGTCCATGCCATGCCGCCGCGCCGTCCCAGACGCCCATCCGATCCCGACCAGCTCGACCTGCTCGACATCCCCGAGGCGACAGCGGTGATGCTGACCTATTCCGGCCGGACGCTGGATCTGGAGCAGCCGGATTTCAGCCGTTTCGAGATCGAGGATATCGCCCGCCCGCTGGCTTACCAGTGCCGGTTCGTCGGCAATACCCGCGCTTTCTACAGCGTCGCCCAGCACTGCGTGCTGGCGAGCGAGCTGGCGCCCCGCGGGTTCGAGTACGAGGCCCTGATGCACGACAGCGAGGAGGCGTTCACCGGCGACTGGCCGACGCCGTGGAAGGTCCGGATCGGCCGCGACGCGATCAAGGCCGCCATCGAGCCGCTGAAGGCTGCCCTCGCCGCCCGGTTCGGCTTCAGCCATCCCCAGCATGACGCGGTGAAGCTCGCCGACCAGCGCAGCCTCGCGACGGAACTTCGCGACCTCTGTGCTCCCCATCGGGTCAACTGGCGGGATCTGCCGGCTCCGTCGCCGAGTCCCATCGTGCCGCTTGGACCCGACGACGCCATGGCCGCCTTCATCAGGCGCTATCATGAACTGCGTTCGCCTCAGCCGCACAAGGTTTGAGGAAACAAATCCGACCCCGTTCCGTTCTTGCCGGTGATCCGAGCTTTGTTGATGGTACGAGGAACGAACGCATGCAGGTCATACGGGTTGCAGACCATGCCCGGGAGCTTGAAGACCCCGGTCTGGACCGGTTCAGCGCGGCATACGAGGAGCGGCTGGAGCGGGTCCTGAAAGACCTCTTCTCGGCCTGCCCGGACTGCGCCAGCGACGCGTGGGAAGAGGCGGCCGACGATTTCGACAGCCAGGTCGGGCGAGAAAAGGTCGTCGAATTCTGCCTGGAACGTGGCTACGATGTCCGCCGCAACCCGGGCGGAAATACCGACGGCAAGACCGGGCTTGTCGGGTGCTGGCGGGACGTGGGCATCATGCTGCTCGCCCGGGACCGCGGGCTGATCGACGCCTGACCTTTGGTCGGGACGGTGGGCGGGCGGACACGGGGGAGGGGACGGACATGAAAATCGACGGCAGACCATACCGGACGATCTGGCTCGCCGACGACGGCTGGTCGGTGGAGATCATCGACCAGACGCGCCTTCCCCATGATTTCGCGATCGCCCGCCTGACGACGGTCGAGGAGGCGGCTCACGCGATCCGCGCGATGCTGGTGCGCGGAGCGCCGCTGATCGGGGCGACCGCTGCCTACGGCATGGCCCTGGCGGCCCGCGAGGCGCCGGACGACCAGTCCTTGTCGCGGGCTTCGGACCGCCTGCTGGAGACCCGCCCGACCGCGGTCAACCTGCGCTGGGCGCTGGAGCGGATGCGCAGGTGCCTCGCCGAACTGGCGCCCTCCGACCGCGCCGCAGCCGCCTATGCCGAAGCCGCCGCGCTGTGCGACGAGGACGTGGCGTTCAACGAGGCGATCGGGACCCATGGCGCCGGCCTGATCCGGCAGGCGTCGGAGAAGGCCGGGGGCAGGGCCGGGGACAGGGTGGTCAACGTCCTGACCCACTGCAACGCCGGATGGCTCGCCACGGTGGACTGGGGCACGGCGCTGTCCCCCATCTACAAGGCGTTCGAGGAGGGCATCCGCCTGCATGTCTGGGTCGACGAGACCCGGCCGCGCAACCAGGGGGCCAGCCTGACCGCCTGGGAACTGAACCATCACGGCGTGCCGCACACGGTGATCGTCGACAATGTCGGCGGCCACCTGATGCAGCACGGCATGGTCGACTTGTGCATCACCGGAACCGACCGGACCACCGCGAGCGGAGATGTCTGCAACAAGATCGGGACCTATCTGAAGGCCCTGGCCGCGCACGACAACGGCGTGCCGTTCTATGTGGCGCTGCCGTCCCCGACCATCGACTGGACCATCGACGACGGCGTCAGGCAGATCCCGATCGAGCAGCGGGAGGGCTCCGAAGTCTCGGCCCTGACCGGCCGCACGGCCGATGGACGGATCGAGACGGTGACCGTCACGCCGGAGGGGAGCCCGGTCGCCAACTACGCCTTCGATGTCACCCCGGCGCGCCTCGTTACCGGGCTGATCACCGAGCGCGGCGTATGCCCGGCCTCGCGGGAGGGGCTGCGGAGCCTGTTCCCGGACCCTTGAGGCGTCGGAACTCCAACAGTCCTGTATGGTGTCGGCTAATTCCGCGTGATCGGACCCAGGTGTTCGGCCGCCGTGCGGAGCGTGGTCTTCACCGTCATGGGTGAATAGGGCTTGTCCATGAAGCCCAGCGGCTGGGCTCCCTCGGCCCGTGCGCGGGTCGCCGGGTCGTTGTTGGCGGTCATGAAGATCGACCCGATGCCGAACCGGGCCCTGATCTCCCGCGCCGCCCAGATGCCGTCCATCTCCCCGGCCAGCCGGATATCCATCAGGATGATGTCGGGAAGGACCTCCCGGCGAGCCGGATGGCCTCCTCCGCGGTCGCCGTCACGCCGCACACCACATAGCCGAGGCGCGCCACAAGGCGCTTCAGGGCCAGCGCCGATATCGCCTCGTCTTCGACCACCAGCAACTGGAGCGCGGTGCCGGGTTTCCGGCCGCCGTCCTCCCGCCCGGCAACCGGCGGCAAGGAACCGCCGCCGAGGAGGCTCCGCCCGCTGACCCGATAGTCGATTGCCGGCTGCATCAGTTCGAACCCCCGCTTGAAGCGTCTGGTTGCCAAGGTACGTGCACGTATCATGTCATGCGGGCGGCAGGGAAATGGTAAATCTAGCGCCTCCCGCCTCGTCCGTCGGGCCATAGGCGAACTTGGCCGCCAACTGGAGCGATAGTGAACCGACTATGGTCATTCCCAGGCCGCCATTCAACGGCTCGAAATCGCTTGGCAGCCCGACGCCGTGGTCCGCCACGGTCAACAGGTATCCGCCCCCGTCCTGCCGGGTGAAGGAAACCCGGATGGTGCCGTCGGATCCGGGCGGATAGGCGTATTTGAAGGCATTGGTGACCAGCTCGTTCACGATCAGGGCGAGGGGGATCGCCCTGTCCGTCGAAAGCTCGGCGGGGTCCGCATCGACTTCCAGCGTATATTCCTTGCCTTCCGACAGCATGAAGTCCGACAGGTCGTCGCACAGTCCATACAAGTACTGGTCGAACTCGACGCTTTGCAGCTTGTCGGTCTGGTAAAGGCGCTGGTGCAGCTGGGCGACCGTGGAGACCCGGTTATGGGCGTCGGCGAACTGGCGCCTCGTGTCCGGATCGTCGATCCCGTCGCCTTGCAGCGACAGCAGGCTGGCGATCATGTGGAGGCTGTTCTTGACGCGGTGGTTCACCTCCCGCATCAGCATGTCCTTCTGGACCAGCAGCCCGTCCTTCTCGGCCGCCAGGGCTTCGATCTCGCGGAGCTTGCCGTTGAGTTCGGCCAGCTTGCGCTGGTGGCGGACGATCACCTCGTCGATCGCGTGAGCCAGGCTATGGGCGACCTCCAGGGTCCAGGACGGCCATGGCTGGGAATAGCATCGCATCCGCTCGGTCCAGCGCTCGAACGAGCGGCGCGGCAGGATGCGGGTGCGTTCCGCGTCCAGGCTGACGGGCTTGTTCGGATCACCGCCCCAGGTGATCGTCCGCGTCACCTCCGGCCGGAACCACATCAGCGCGTTCGCCTGGTCGGGTCCGAGGAAGACGGCCAGCGCGCCGCTGGCGATGCCGGAATGCCCGGCGAACCGGGCGGAGATTCCGGCCATGTGGTCGGTCCCGATGGGATGCGCGCGGTCCGACCGACGGCGCAGCGCCTCGGCCATCTCCAGCACGGTTTCGGGCGGTGGCGTTTCGCCGACGAGCCGGACCTCCCCGTCGCGGATCACCGCGGCGCCGCCCGCGTCGAACAGGCGGGCGAGCGTCACCGGACCGTGGGTCAGCGCCGCGACGAAATCGTCGGCCCCGGCCATCTGCTCCAGCAATCGGGCGTGGATCTCCACATGGGTCTGGCGTTCGTCCCAGTCGGCCGTCGTTTCCACTTCGGTCAGGCGCATGGCGAAGGCATCGACCAGCAGGGTGACGGCGGTTCGGACGCCGGGCGATACCAGCAGCGGCTCGCGATGATGCCCGATCACCAGCCCCCAGAGCCGCCCGTGCTTCATCACCGACACGGACATGGAGCCGTTGACGCCGAGGTTCCGGTGATACTCCAGATGGACCGGCGACAGCGCGCGCAGGCGGGCGAAGGTCAGGTCGAGCGGCTGCGCCCCGTCGCGGGAGCCGACCGACAGCAACGGCACCCGCTCGGCGTCACGGTCCGGAACGAAGCGGCTGTGGTTGCGCGCATACAGGTCGCGCGCCTGGCGGGGGATGTCCGACTCCGGGAAATGCAGGCCCAGCAGGGAGGGTTCCAGGTCCGCGACCTTGTCCTCGGCGATGGCTTCGCCGTTCCATTCCGGATCGAACCGGTAGATCAGCACCCGTTCCAGTCCGGTCAGTGCGCGGATCGCCTGGACCGTCAGCCGGCTCAGTTCCGTGAGCGACCGGACATCGCGCAGGCGCACCATGGTGCGCGGCAGCATGCTGGGAATGGTGCCGGGGTCGCTGGCCGGCTCGGCCTCGACGATGACGAAGCCGCCATGGGCATGGACCGCATAGTCCAGAAAAGCACCGCCCCGCGGCAATGCCGAGGTCAGTCGCAAGGGGTTCGATCCGTCCAGGTCGCCGGCATCCCCGGCACCTCGGATCCGGTCCGCCAGATCGGCGCCGGCCAGTTCGGCCAGCGGCCGGTGGCGGAGATCGCCGGGTACGACGCCGAACAGGTCGGGCGCGTTGGCGCTATAGGCGGCGAGCGACAGGTCGGCGGGGTTCAACGCCAGCAGCGCTCCATGCGGCTGGATGGCGCCCGGAATGTGGATCGGCTCGCGCTCGCACGGGGTAAGGTCGACGCCCTCGGCGGATACCAGCCGTTCGACCAGGGTATGGGCTCCGTTACGGTCGAATTCGGGGGAAGGCCGGCTGGCGGCACCGGAAGCTTCAGGACGGTGAGAGGAGTACATGCTCATCCGGACAGGGTTCTAAGCGCGATCTGATAACACGCCCCCGGCCGCGATGTTCAAGCCAAGCCGTCCGCCCTGACCAAAGTCCTACCCCTCGTACTTGCGCAGATCGTCGATCATCTTGCCGTCGTTGGGCAGGCTGCCGGGTGCCACGATCTCGACCGCGCCTTTCAGCTTGGTCACGGCCGCGAGGCTGGCCGCCAGCGCGCCGGCGTCGGCATCGGACGGCGCCTCCACCCGGAGCGTCATGGTGTCCGTTCCCTCCGCCCGGTCGACCACCAGGCGGCCGCGCCGGCATTCCGGGTGCCGCTTCAGGACCTCGGCGACCTGCCCGGCATGGACGAACATGCCCTTGACCTTGGTGGTCTGGTCGGCCCGGCCCAGCCAGCCGCGGATTCGCCGGTTGGTCCGCCCGCACGGGCTGGTGCCGGGCATGAAGGCGGACAGGTCGCCGGTCGCGAAGCGCACCAGCGGATAGTCGCGGTTGAGCGCCGTCACGACGATCTCCCCGACCTCCCCCTCGGCGACCGGGTCGCCGGTGCCGGGCCGCACGATCTCGACGATCACGTGCTCGTCCAGCACCAAGCCGTCGCGGGCGGCGGTCTCGTAGGCGACCAGGCCCAGGTCGGCGGTGCCGTAGCTCTGGAAGACCTCCAGGCCGCGGTCCCGGTAGAAGCGCTTCACGTCCGGCATGAAGGCGCCGCCGGTGACGTGTCCGAGCTTCAGGAACGACAGGTCGACGCCCTGCTCGTCTGCCTTCTCCAGGATCACCTTCAGGTAGTCGGGCGTGCCGGCATAGCCCGCCGGCCTGACCCCGGCGATCGCCTGGACCTGCAGTTCCGTATTGCCGGTGCCGGCGGGAAACACCGCGCAGCCGAGCGCGTGGGCGCCGCTCTCGAACATCGATCCGGCCGGGGTGAAATGATAGGAGAAACAGTTGTGCAGCACGTCGCCGGCGCGGAACCCCGTGGCGAACAGCGCCCGCGCGAAGCGCCAGTAATCCGTCCGCCGGGCCTCCGGATCGAAGATCGGGCCGGGCGAGGCGAAGATCCGGGCGAGATCCCCCGGCGCCACCGCGCTGAACCCGCCGAACGGCGGCTCCCGCCCCTGAAGGTCTGTCAGGTCCGACTTGCGGGTGACCGGCAGGGCGGCCAGGCTTTCCCATGTGGTCACCGCCATGGCATCGATGCCGTCGAGGATGCGGCCATAGGCAGGGGCACGCCGCTGGGCCAAGTGGATCTGTTCCGGCAATGCCGCCAGCAGCGAAGCCTCCCTATCGTCGGCCGAGCGGGTCTCCAGAATGTCATAGAAGCTGTTGGCCATCGGATGCCCTCTTATTTAATGAAAGCTTTACGAGCGCTGCCTATTACCGGGGTGTCGCATACTATTCATGAAGTCGCACCTGTTTTCTCTTTACCACGATCCCGGGTTGATCGTATGGTTCCACAACAGGTTGTGCTCACGTGCCGGAGGGTGCCATGGGGGATTGGACGACGGTTCAGTTTTCGGAAGTCCCCGACCTTCCGACCCGCAAGGCCATCCTGCGATGGGCCGAGCAGAGCATCAGCGGCCGTTTCCTCAGCTTCAACACGACCGACGGGCTGGGACGCCGCAAGTTCGGCCTGGAGTTCCAGCACCCCGACGACGCCGCCAGCTTCCAGCGCCGCTGGCTGGCCGGGCGGGAACTGTGCGACCCGGCGGAGTGCGCCGACTGAATGGTTCAGAGCGGCTTCTGAAGCGGCACCTTCATGCTCTGCAAGCGCCACAGCAGGTCACACCAGAGGAGGAAATGGTCCTCCTCGAAGCTGCCGTGCCTGAGGGTGTACAGTGTCGCTTCGTAGGTGTCGGGTGAAATCCGCAGTCCGGGGATCTTCAGGACCTGGAGCGCCACGGTCAGCCCCAGCAACTCGTTCAGGAGCAGGTAATCTCGGTGCGCCGCCTTGTTCGGCGTTCCCACGAAGACAACCGGGCGCAGCTTGATGATCCATTTCAGGGAAAAGCTCGCCTGCTTCGGTTCCTCGGCGCGCTTGATCCGGTGGAATTCCTTGAAGCGGCGCAGATCCTCCCAATAGAGCCTGACGACGTCGATCAGGATCGTGTGGTTGAGGGATACCCCCGTCAATCCATGGGGAAGCCAGATCTGCTCCCGCAGAAAGTCGTAGGTCAGCTTGATGGCCGTGAACTTGTCCCGCATGACCTCGTCGGGCCGGCGGAGGACGCTTTCCGCATCGCTCAACGGCCCGCTCCGCGCTTGCCCATCTGTTCGATCGCGGTGCGGATCAAATCACCATAATCAGCCGAGGACGACTCCAGGAATTCCCGATACTCATCAATGCTGAACGCAGGCGCATCGTTGGGCAAACGCCAGTCCCAGACCGCGTTGAGTTCCGGATTCTCAAGGCCGTCGTCGAAGTCGCGCAAGGCTTCTTCCAGCGTAGGGTTGTCCGGTGTCACGTCAGTCGTTCCATCAAGAGTCGCGGCCCGCGAATCGCGGGCTGCAAAATCGAAAGAGGTATAGCATGTGGGGGTGCCGTCAGCAAGGGCTTGTGCCGTGCCGTCACCCTACAGCCACCTCTTGCGGCGCTTGTAGCTCTTCAGGTTCTTGAAGCTGCGCCGTTCCTCGCCCCCGCCGCCGAGGTAGAATTCCTTCACGTCCTCGTTGTTGACCAGTTCCTCCGCCGTGCCGTCGAGCACGACCTTGCCTGACTCCATGATATAGCCGTAGCTGGCGGCGTGGAGCGCCATGCGGGCGTTCTGCTCGACCAGCAGGATGGTGACGCCCAGGTCGCGGTTGATCTGGCGGATGATCGAGAAGACCTCCTTCACCAGCAGCGGCGACAGTCCCATGGAAGGCTCGTCCATCAGGATCAGCTTGGGCCGGGCCATCAGCGCGCGGCCGATCGCCAGCATCTGCTGCTCGCCGCCCGAGAGATATCCAGCGAGGCCCGTCCGCTCTTTCAGGCGCGGGAAGTACTCGTAGACCATCTCGATGTCCTGCTTGACCTCCTTGTCGCGCCGGGTGAAGGCACCCAGGCGGAGGTTCTCCAGGCAGGTCATGTCGGAGACGATGCGGCGGCCCTCCATCACCTGGAAGATGCCGCGGCGGACGATCTGGTCCGGGTCGATCCCGTTGATCCGCTCCCCCTTGAAGCTGATGTCGCCCCGGGTGACCGCGCCGTCCTCGGTCTTCAACAGGCCGGAGATGGCCTTCAGCGTCGTCGATTTGCCGGCCCCGTTGGCGCCGAGCAGGGCCACGATCTCGCCTTCGGGCACCTGGAGGCTCAGGCCGCGCAGGACCAGGATGACGTCGCTGTAGACGACCTCGATATTGTTGACGGAAAGCAGGGCCGGCTTGCCCTTGGCGGCGGCCGGCGCGGGGGCGGCGTTGGCGTCGATGGCGGCGGTCATGGCCTCAATCCAGTAGTGAAGGAAGCCGGGACGGACGGACCGTCCCGGCGCAGGTCGGGCCGGATGCTGCTTACCAGCCCAGCCATTCCTTCTTGCGCGGCAGGTCGACGCTGGTGACCTTCTCCAGCTTGATCGTTCCCGCCTTCACCAGCTCGTCGACCGAGGCCTCGGTGGCGCCGCCGACGTTGGCGCGGTAGATCGCCACGGTGGTGGTGCCGCGGTGGTCGTCCGGCGTCCAGGTCGAGGGGACGCAGACGCCTTCCATGCCGGCCGGCACCCAGTCCTTCTTCTGGTACATGCCCTGCTTGATGTTGGCGCCGGTGATGCCGCCGTTCTTGGCGGCCCATTCCATCGCCTCCTTCATGTAGAAGGCGGAGCAGATGCCGCTGATATAGTGGACCGGGCGGTAGGCGGCGCCCGACGCGTCGGAGACCTTGGAAATCTCCCTGACCGTCTGCATGCCCGGTGCCTCGCCGCCCCAGACGACGCCGGTGCGGACCGGGAAGACGACGCCGTCGGCGGCCTTGCCGGCGGCCTTCATGGCGTTCTCGTCCATGCCCCAGACATTTCCCATGAACTGCACCGTGGCGCCGACCGTGTCGCAGGCCCGCAGCACCGAGATGTTGGACCCCGCGGTATTGCCCAGATAGGCGTAGTTGGCGCCGCTGTCCTTCAGCGTCAGGCACTGCGCGGTGTAGTCGCCCGGCGTCAGCGCGAACTGCACGGCGGGAAGCACGTCGAAGCCCAGCTCCTTCGCCAGCTCCTCGCCGGCCTCCTTGGGGGCGTTCGGGTAGGGGTGGTTGGCGCCCATGTGGACGTATTTGGGCTTGCCCGAGCCGCCCTTGGCCTTCCAGTCCTCCGCCGCCCATTGCAGCATGGCGCGCAGCGAGTCGGAATAGGACGGGCCGTAGAAGAAGTTGTACGGCGCCGCCTTGGTCGATTTCTCGCCCGACCCGTTCGGGTCGGTCAGCTGCCCGGCGTAGGAGCCGGAGAAGTAGGGGATCTCGTCCTTGGCGATGAAGGTGATCAGCGCCTCGGTATCGGCCGTGCCCCAGCCCTGGATCGCCACGACCTTGTCGCGGCCGGACCATTTCTTGTACTGCGAGATCGCGCGCGGGACCTGGTAGCCGTAGTCGAAGGTCTCGACGCCCATCTGGGTCCCGCCGGCGCCGCCGGTCTTGTTGATATAGGCCAGCGCGTCGGCCACGCCCTGGCCGAACGGAACGCCCACATCGGACGTGGCGCCGCTGTAGTCGGCGAGATGCCCGACCTTGACCTGGGCCAGGGCCGGAGAAGCCAGGGCGATCGCCGCGGTCGCGGCCAGGATGACGCTCTTCATGTTCATGGGGTCAGCCTCCTCATACTCTTCTTGTGATTGTTCATTTTGTGGTTGTTCATTTTGTGGTTTTTAGCCGTCTCAGTGGGAGAACGGGTAGAGCTTCCAGTACGCCTTGACCTGGTGCCACCGGTGGGCCAGCCCGTCCGGCTCGAAGATCAGGAACAGGATGATGACCGCGCCGATCGCCATCTCGCGCAGGAAGGCGAGGCTGTTGCTCAGGTCCAGCGCCCGGTCGATGGCGCTTCCGGCCAGCGCGTCGGTCAGCCACTGCATGCTTTCCGGAAGCAGCACCATGAAGGCCGTGCCCATCAGCGATCCCATGATGGAGCCCAGCCCGCCGATGATGATCATGCCCAGGAACTGGATCGAGAACAGGATCGTGAAGCCCTCGACCGAGACGAACTGGAGATAGTGGGCGTACAGCGCGCCGCCGATCCCGGCATAGAAGGCCGAGATGCCGAACGACAGCGTCCGGTACTTGGTCAGGTTGATGCCCATCATCTCGGCCGAGAGGTAATGGTCGCGCACCGCCACCAGCGCCCGCCCGTCGCGGGTGCGCATCAGGTTGGTGCCGAGGATGTACATCACGACCACGTAGGCCAGCACCACGTAGAAATAGCTCTCGTCGGTGTCGAAGGTGAAGCCGAAGATCGAGAAGGGCTCGGTCAAGGTGCCGGCCACGCCGCCCGAGAACCAGGAGGCCCGGGCGAAGAAGTCCTGGAGGATGAACTGCGCCGCCAGCGTGGCGATCGCGAGATACAGCCCCTTCAGCCGGGCCGCCGGCAGTCCGAACACCATGCCGACCGCCGTCGTCATGACCCCGGCCAGCGGGATCGCGAAGAACACCGGCACGTTGAAGTTCGACACCAGCCAGGCGGAGCTGAAGGCTCCGAACCCGAAGAACGCCGCGTGTCCGATCGAGATCTGGCCGGTGAAACCGACCAGGATGTTCAGCCCCAGCGCCGCGATGCCCAGGTATCCGATCTGGATCAGCAGGCTCAGCAGGTACCGGTCCATCACCAGCGGCGCCAGGCACAGCACGGCGATGCCCAGGATCACCATGTTGCGGCTGGTGGCGGTGGGGAAGATGGTCGTGTCGGCGGAGTAGTTGGTCTTGAAGTCGCCGCAAGGGATCAGCGTGGTCATGTCTCGGGCGCTCCGCTCAGACGCGTTCGATGTCTTTGGTGCCGAACAGCCCGTAGGGCTTGATCATCAGGATGATGATCAGGACGTAGAAGGGTGCGATCTCGTACATGTTTCCCCAGTTGAGGAACTGGCTGTCGAAGAAGTGCGCGACGTTCTCCAGCAGCCCGACGATCAGCCCGCCGATCACGGCGCCCACGATGCTGTCCAGCCCTCCCAGGATGACCGCCGGGAAGACCTTGATGCCGAAGAAGGAGAGCGCCGACGACACGCCGTTGACCGTGCCGACCACCACGCCGGCCACCGCTGACACCATGGCGGAGATCGCCCAGCTCAGCGCGAAGACGTTGCGGACCGATATGCCCAGCGACTGCGCCACCTGCTGGTTGAACGCCGTCGCCCGCATGGCGAGGCCCATCTTGGAGAATTTGAAGAAGTACCCGAACCCCGCCATGATGATCACCGAGATGATCAGGCTCATCAGGTAGACCGTCTGCACCTGAAGCCCGAAGACGCTGACCGACTGGGTCTCGAAGATCGGCGGGAAGGGCTTGGCGAACACGCCGAACATCCACTTCATCAGCGCCTGGAAGAAGATCGACAGCCCGATGGTGACCATGATCACCGATATGATCGGCTCCCCGATCATCGGCCGCAGCACGACGATCTGCAGGATGACGCCGAACGCCATCATGAAGGCCAGCGTGATCAGGAAGCCCCAGACGAAGGGCATCTGGTAGGTGGTCAGCAGCCACCAGCAGGCCCAGGCGCCGATCAGCAGGAACTCGCCCTGGGCGAAGTTGACCACTTGGCTCGCCTTGTAGATCAGCACGAACGACATGGCCACGACGCCATACAGCGCGCCGACGATGATGCCATTGACGACGAGCTGGAACAGCAGGTCCCAGTTCATGGCGAGGTTTCCTCCCAAGCCGCGTTCTTGTTCTTGGAATCCCCGAACGGCGGTTGCGACACTATCGCCGCCCGCACGCCATCGAAGAACTCTATCGTATGGGGTATGGTCCGAGGTGCCGGCCGGGAATGGGCCCGGCCGGCCAACTCAGGAGCACAGGGATGAAAAGGACATCCACACTCCTGTGGCTCGATCTCAGGATCTGGCGGATTTCCATCCGCCTTCTCGTGACTCGGGCCTAGGAGGCGCCGGGGGGTGAGGTCAACACCTCCCGGCAGCCTCTTTCTACCCCAGCTCCCCCGAAATTGCAATCGCCTCCCCATCACGCCGCCCGCTTCGGAGAGGCCGGCGCGCTGCTCCCCGGCACCAGGTCGACCACCTTCAGGACCGTCCGGATGCGCTGCTTGGTGCCGTCCTGGAAAGCGATGGTGGTGTCCACGTCGATGCTGGGCCGGCCGGCATAGATCGCGTCGATGATCGTCCCGTACTTCTCCGCGATCACGCCGCGGCGCACCTTGCGGGTCCGGGTCAGCTCGCCGTCGTCGGCGTCCAGCTCCTTGTAGAGCAGCAGGAACTTTCGGATGCGCTGGGCGTCGGGAAGGGTCGCGTTGACCGTCTCGACCTCCCGCCGGATCATCTCGTAGACCTCCGGCCGGCCCGACAGGTCGGTGTATGTGGTGAAGGAGATGCGGTTCTTCTCCGCCCACTTGGACACGATCGGGAAGCGGATGCAGATCATCGCGGCGAGGTAGTCGCGCTGGTCGCCCAGGATCACCGCCTCGGCGACATAGGGGCTGAACTTCAGCTTGTTCTCGATGTATTGCGGCGAGAACCGGTCGCCCCGCCCGGTGGTGGCGATGTCCTTGATCCGGTCGATCACCACCAGGTGCCCGCGCTTGTCGAAATAGCCCGCGTCGCCGGTATGCATCCAGCCGTCGCGGATGTCCGCCGCCCCCGCCGCCTCGTTGCGGAAATAGCCCGCGAACATGTTGGGGTGCCGGGTCACGATCTCGCCGACGCCGTTGTGGTCGGGATTGTCGATCCGGACCTCGATGTCCTTGCCGAACGGCTTGCCGACGGTGTCGAAATCCACGTCGCCCTGGGCATGGATCGTATAGGCCCCCAGCGTCTCGGTCTGGCCGTAGAGCTGGCGCAGCGGCACGCCCATCGCCATGAAGAAGCGGAAGGTCTCCGGCCCCAGCGCCGCCCCGCCGGTCGCGGCGGAGCGCAGGTTGGAGAATCCCAGCCGGTCGCGCAGCGCGCGGAACAGCAGCAGCTCGGCCAGCCAGGACCGCCTGCCCTTGTCCAGCGCCTCCAGCCCCACCTTCATCCCGTACTCGTACAGGCGCCGCTTGAGCGGCGAGGCGTCCATGATCCGGGCGCGCACGTCGGCCGCGATCTGCTCCCACACGCGCGGGGCGAACAGCACGAAGGTCGGCCCGACCTCGCGGAAGTCGTGCATCATCGTCTCGGGTTCCTCGACGAAGTTCACGGTCATCCGGCTCAGCAGCGCCTTTCCCAGCACATAGACCTGCTCCATGATCCAGGGCAGCGGCAGCACCGAGACATACTCGTCGCGCGGCCCCTTGGAATCGACGCCCAGGTACGAGGCGCAGTGCCGGATCACGCGCCCCGCCGGAAGCATCGCCAGCTTGGGGTTGGCCGTCGTGCCCGAGGTGGTGCACAGCACCGCCACGTCCTCGCCCCGTCCCGCCGCCACCATCTCGTCGTACAGGCCGGGAAACTCCGACGCGACCGCGTCGCCGTGGTGCATCAGTTCGGTCACGGAAATCAGCCGCGGGTCGGAGTGCTTCCGCATGCCGCGCGGGTCGCTGTAGACGATCAGCTTCACGGTGGCGATCCGGTCGCCCAGCTCCAGCAGCTTGTCGACCTGCTCCTCGTCCTCGGCGAACATCACCTTGGCGTCGCTGTAGGTCACGAGGTACGCGATCTCCTCGTCCAGCGCGTCGCGGTACATGCCCAGGCTCATGGCGCCCACCGCATGGGCGGCGATCTCCGCGCAGACCCAGTCCGGCCGGTTGTCGCCGACGATCCCGACCACGTCGCCCCGGCCGACGCCGTAATGGTGCAGCCCCAGCGCGAAGGCCTTGACCCGCGCCTGGTACTGGCTCCAGCTCAGGCTGTGCCAGATCCCCAGTTCCTTGACCCGAAGCGCCACCTCGTCCGGGTGGTTGCGCGCATGGACCTGGAGCAGCTTGGGAAAGGTGTCGAACAGCGACAGGTCGGGCAGCCCGTTGACGGTTCCGGCGTCCATCACGCCACCTTTCCGGCCGGGACCGCCACGTCGTCCTCGTCGCTCAGCACGTCGTCGGCCTCGCCCAGGTAGGCCCGCTTGACATGCGCGTTCGCCAGGATCTCCTCCGGATAGCCCTCGGCGATCTTCTTGCCGAAATCCAGCACCATCACCCGGTGGGAGATGTCCATGACCACGCCCATGTCGTGCTCGATCATCACGACGGTCATGCCGTACTCCTCGTTCAGGTCGACGATGTAGCGGGCCATGTCCTCCTTCTCCTCAAGGTTCATGCCGGCCATCGGCTCGTCCAGCAGGATCAGGTCCGGCTTCAGCGCCATGGCGCGCGCCAGCTCGACGCGCTTGCGCAAGCCATAGGAAAGGGTGCCGGCGACCGACTTGCGGACATGCTGGATGTCCAGGAAGTCGATGATCTCCTCGATCTCGCGGCGGTGGGCCAGCTCCTCCTTCCGGGCGCCTGTGAACCAGTACAGCGCGCCGGTCAGGAAGTTGTTCTTCATCAGGTGGTGGCGCCCGACCATGATGTTGTCGAGCACGGTCATGTGCCCGAACAGCGCCAGGTTCTGGAACGTGCGGCCGATGCCGATCTCGGCCCGGTGGTTGGGCGTCATCTTCGTGACGTCCTGTCCCTTGAACAGGATCTGTCCTTCGGTCGGGCTGTACCGGCCGGAAATGCAGTTGACCATGGAGGTCTTGCCGGCCCCGTTGGGGCCGATGATCGAGAACAGCTCGCCCCTGTCGATGCTGAAGCTCACATCCGTCAGCGCGCGCACACCGCCGAACCGCAGCGACACATGCCGGGCTTCGAAAATGGGCGTATCGGCTTTCACCGTGCGTCCTCCCCTTAACATTATTATTGGTCATACCATTTTGACGGTAAGACCCTTGGGCAGCAGGGTGCGATACCGGCTCCTTAAATTCAAGATGAATAGCTTGCAACCGGAAGTTCTCGATACGGGCGCAGAGAATCCCCGCTGGAAAACCGCGCCTGCTTGGTTTGGGACAATGAAGCGCAGCGGCAAAGAGCCTCATCGCGCATCCGGCAAGAGCCCGGCAAAACAGTCGGCAGGCTAAAACAGTCGGCAGGCATCGAGTCCAAGGGACTGAGGTCCTGCAATAAACCTGGCAATAAACCTAATAGAGAGGATCTAGCCGTGCTTGAAGCCTATCGCCAGCATGCCGCTGAGCGTGCCGCACTCGGGATTTCGCCGCTGCCGCTGTCCGCCAGGCAGACCGAGGAACTGATCGGCCTGCTGAAGACGCCTCCCGCGGGCGAGGAGCGGTTCCTGGTCGATCTGGTGACCTACCGCGTGCCAGCGGGCGTCGACGATGCCGCCAAGGTCAAGGCCGCCTTCCTGGCCCAGGTCGCCAAGGGGGAGGAGTCCTGCGCGCTGATCTCCAGGGTCAAGGCGACGGAACTGCTCGGCACCATGCTCGGGGGCTTCAACATCAAGCCGCTGATCGACCTGCTGGCCGACGCCGAATGCGGCGCGGCCGCGGCGGAGGGGCTGAAGACGACCCTCCTCATGTTCGATTATTTCCACGACGTCAAGGAATTGGCCGACCAGGGCAACGCCAACGCCAGGGCGGTGATGCAGTCCTGGGCCGATGCCGAGTGGTTCACCTCGCGTCCGGAGGTTCCGGAAAGCCTCACCGTGACCATCTTCAAGGTGACCGGGGAGACCAACACCGACGATCTGTCGCCGGCCCCCGACGCCTGGTCGCGCCCGGACATCCCGCTGCATGCGCTCGCCATGCTGAAGAACTCCCGCCCCGGCATCGAGCCGGACGAGCCCGGCGCCCGCGGCCCGGTAAGGCAGCTCGAGTCGCTGAAGGCCAAGGGCAATCTGGTGGCCTATGTCGGCGACGTGGTCGGCACCGGCTCCTCGCGCAAATCCGCCACCAACTCCGTGCTCTGGTGGACCGGCGACGACATCCCCTATGTCCCGAACAAGCGTTTCGGCGGCGTCTGCCTGGGCAGCAAGATCGCGCCGATCTTCTACAACACCATGGAGGACGCGGGCGCGCTGCCGATCGAGCTGGACGTCTCCGGGATGGAGATGGGCGACGTCGTCGAGCTGCGCCCCTATGAAGGCAAGGCCCTGAAGGACGGCGAGGTGATCGCCGAGTTCAAGGTCAAGTCCGACGTGATCTTCGACGAGGTCCGGGCCGGCGGCCGCATCCCGCTGATCATCGGCCGCGGCCTGACGGCCCGCGCCCGCGAGGCGCTGGGCCTGGGGCCGTCCACCCTGTTCCGGCTGCCGTCGGCCCCGGCCGACAGCGGCAAGGGCTTTTCGCTGGCCCAGAAGATGGTCGGCCGCGCCTGCGGCGTGCCGGAAGGCCAGGGCATCCGTCCCGGCACCTATTGCGAGCCGAGGATGACCACCGTCGGCTCGCAGGACACCACCGGCCCGATGACCCGGGACGAGCTGAAGGACCTGGCCTGCCTGGGCTTCTCCGCCGATCTCGTGATGCAGTCCTTCTGCCACACCGCCGCATATCCCAAGCTGGTGGACGTGAAGATGCACCACGAGCTGCCGGCCTTCATCGCCACCCGCGGCGGCGTGTCCCTGCGGCCGGGCGACGGCGTCATCCACTCCTGGCTGAACCGCCTGCTGATGCCCGACACCGTCGGCACCGGCGGCGACAGCCACACGCGCTTCCCGATCGGCATCTCCTTCCCGGCCGGCTCCGGCCTGGTGGCCTTCGCCGCCGCCACCGGCGTGATGCCGCTGGACATGCCGGAAAGCGTGCTGGTGCGCTTCACCGGCACCATGCAGCCGGGCGTCACGCTGCGCGACCTGGTCAACGCGATCCCCCTCTACGCCATCCGCCAGGGCCTGCTGACGGTCGAGAAGAAGGGCAAGAAGAACATCTTCTCCGGCCGCATCCTGGAGATCGAGGGGCTGCCCGACCTGAAGGTCGAGCAGGCGTTCGAGCTGAGCGACGCATCGGCCGAACGGTCCGCCGCCGCCTGCACGGTGCGCCTCAACGAGGAGCCGATCATCGAGTACATGCGCTCCAACATCACGCTGATGCGCTGGATGATCGCCAACGGTTACCAGGATCGCCGCACGCTGGAGCGCCGCATCAAGTCGATGGAGGCCTGGATCGCCGATCCGCAGCTCCTGCAACCCGATGCCGACGCCGAGTACGCCGCCGTCATCGAGATCGACCTGGCCGACATCCGGGAGCCGATCGTCGCCTGCCCGAACGATCCGGACGACGTCAAGCCGCTGTCGGAGGTCGCGGGCGATGTGATCGACGAGGTCTTCATCGGCTCGTGCATGACCAACATCGGCCACTTCCGCGCCGCCGGCAAGGTGCTGGACGGCAAGTCCGACATCCCGACCCGGCTGTGGATCGCGCCGCCGACCAAGATGGACGCCATGATCCTGAACGAGGAGGGCTATTACAGCGTCCTCGGCAAGTCGGGCGCGCGGATGGAGATGCCGGGCTGCTCGCTGTGCATGGGCAACCAGGCGCAGATCCGCAAGGGCTCGACGGCCATGTCCACCTCGACCCGCAATTTCCCGAACCGCCTGGGCATCGACACCCGCGTCTATCTCGGCTCGGCCGAGCTGGCCGCGGTGTGCGCGCTGATGGGCAGGATCCCGACCGTGGCCGAGTACATGGAGCAGGTGGAGATCGTCAACCAGAAGGCCGCCGACATCTACCGCTACATGAACTTCGACCAGATCCCTGCCTTCCGCGAGGTCGCGGACACGGTCGCGGTCGCCTGACCGGATCGGATACGTGCGCGGCAGCCCCCGCCGGGAAACCGGCGGGGGCTGTTAGCATGAACAGTATTTGAGTCTTCCCTAATACCAGTACCGGAGACCTGCTATCCCGGATTATTCACCAGCGAAGCGGATAGGGTGATGCTCTCCTGGCGGTAGTTCAATTGTAGGTTTTCCGATGTCCGTGCGGCCGGGTCTTGATGGCGAGATGGGGCGGCGGGTTTGGGGTTGCGGGGACGGGTTCCTGGGTGCGGGCACATCGCCCGGCGCTCAGGTGACGAACCGGGCGAGGCGCGTCGAGACGACGGTGAGGATATCCTCGACCGGGAACACCGGGGCCAGGGCTATTCGAATGCGATCGGCCGTTTCGGTGACCTCGGTGACGAGCTTGATCAGCCTGTTCCGGAGGGTATCGAACTGAACCACGCGCCAGGGCGAGCGCTTCGGCATGAGGCTCTGGAACGTCCAGAGCAACCAATAGGCGGCCCCATGCAGAAAGAGCCGGACTTGGTTAGCGCAGGCTCTCGTACAGGAGGTCCGATCGGAGGCCAGGTGAAGCTTATGGGCCTTCAGCAGGTTCTCCATCCGGCCCCTTTGGCAGTATTTCCGCTCGTAGAGCCGCTGCGCCCGGCGGTCGGTCAGGTTGGTGACGATGTAGCGGGTGTCGACCCCGTCAGGTCCGGCTTCGACCCGGGCGACGATCCGGCGCTGGCATTTCCAGGACTTGGCCCCACCCTGGAAATCCATGTAGCGGCGCAGCTTGAACCCAGCTGGCTCGGCCGCGCGGCGCGTGGCATAGCGCGCGCCCATACGCGCTTCGATCGTCTGGACCCAGGCCGCCAGGGTGGCGTTTCCGGACAGGCCGAAGATGTACTCCAGGCCGTTGGCCTCACACCAGCTCATCACTTCCGGACAGGCATAGTGGCTGTCGCCGCGCAGACGGATCCGGACCCGCGGGAACCGCTCGCGCAGATGGCCGACCACCCGCTTCACCAGGGCCAGGATCTCGCGGCCGCTCGGCGTCGCCGCCTCCCGCAGCACGGACACGACCAGCCGGCCGCTGGTGTCGAAGATGTGGAGCGGCAGAAAGCCCCAGTCATCGTAATAGGCGTTGAACTTGCGCAGTTGCTGCTCGCCGTGGACCCGATCAAAGCTTTCATCGAGATCCAGGGTGAGGTGGTTAGGGACGATCGGGAAACTATCGCAGTACAGGTCGAGCATCGCCTGGGCCATGCGATAGAGTTCGGTGCGCCGCGGCATGTTTTCGATGCGGGAGACGGTCGGCTGGGAGCACAGGGCCGGTCCCGTAACCGGTGGCCGGTCGAGCGCCATTTTGAAGACGGGATCGCCGCGCAGCACGTCGCAGTCATTGCCGTCGGGATAGCCGGCGACAATCGCCAGCATGCGAAACCGCAGGATCTCATCGAGCCGATGGGTAATCTTCCCCGGCTGCCGCGGATCCCGCAGGCAAGCCGCCAAGCGGTCCGCAAGGTTCAGGCGTCGTTCGACCTCCTGGAACAGCAGGAGGCCGCCATCGGCGGAGGTGCACCGGTCGTCGATGACGGCTGAAATCGGCTTGTCACCAAGCGGTGACAGGCTGGGCAGGATAAGCGTATCTTCCGTCAAGGTGGGTGGGCGCTCCCGCGGGCTCGGATTGGCGTTGACAACCAAATCCTACGCCCGCTCAGGGGCTCGCGCCACACCCACCGCCTTCGTGAATAATCCGGGCTAGTGTCATTGCCGCGGGGGAAGACGAATTGGCACCAAAGTCCTGGGTCGCAGAGGCTGCAAGCGTGGGCGGTACTCGGTTACGATGCGCTCGTAAAGATCCGGTGCATTTCGGTTTCTCAGCGTCAGTACCAGACCGAACCGCACCTGTGGGTTCCGGGTTCCATGATGTCCATGCTCACGGGCAAGATAGGTAACGTCGAATGCGGGTTGGTTGAGCGAGCTACTGCGTTTCGTCCTGCTGGCACTTCGTGTGGTCTCCCATTTATGAGCATCCTGACGTCGCTCCACTTCTGAGGAATAAAAATCCGCAGGCCCAAAGAAGGAGTCCGATGGCGGTGTCTTGGGTGTAATCAAACGCCCATCCTTCAAGTAGGGCTTGCCTAATTTCAGAGTATCTGGGCGGAATGTTACCTCCAGTCCTGCTCGCGTATAATTCAATGAATCCTCAGGGTCGATTTCGCTATAGAAACAAAAAGTAGCTTTTAAATTGATGTCGCCTTTAAGTCCTTTGGGTACAGGTAGATATAAACGAACTGCGCCCGTCAAAGGCATCTGTCGCTGAAAAATGATGTGAGCCTCTCCATCATTGCACAGCACGAGATCATCAACATCATGGGATAGTCGCCCCCAGCCAACCTCCTCGCGCCCATGTTCGGCAGGGTTGGCATGCTGGACCAGCAAGGCCTTGATCGTCGGTGCCCACAAGGTCTCTTCGAACTGCGTCCGAATTCCGACTCCGGCACGCATTGTCAGAGGTGACGAAAAACTGGTTCCCATGTCGCCGGAGGCGGTTTCGGGATTGAAATCATCAAGGACGAGAAACGGATTGGCATGTGAACCACCGAAGGCAAGAATATCAGGTTTAACGTAACCAGGGCTGCGGCCAGGGCCGATTGCACTGTAGGATGCCCGCATCCAAGCCGCTCCCTGACGGTCACTGGCGCCCACTCCGATCATGTTGACCCCATCAGACGGCGGTTGCACACGGTTAAGCTTAAGATCGTGATCTCCCTCTCCATTGTTTCCACAGGCCACGGTGGCGACTGTTTCGCCATGGGCTAGCAGACTGTCCAGGGTCGAAGTCCAGGCATTGACATCGTCGTCCTCCATGGCGCTATCTGGGCCAAGGCTGATATTGATGAAGTCATAGTGTCGGGATTCTACAGCGTTTTCGATCTGGCTTAGAACTGAGTAGAGTTCAAAGTCATCCTGGGCAACCTTTGTTCCCAGCACTCGCCAATGATCGACCTTGGCCAATGGGCATGGCAAAGCATGCCCTGGGACGATAGGGCCGAACAGGAATGCCGAAGTGACGGCTAAGCCATGGCGTTGGTACCCAGGTATGGGATTGCCGACACCCGCCGGTTCATACAGCGTTACCCAAGGATCAAGTCCATGGTTGTCCGGCAAACCTCCGTCGAATATGGCAACCGACAGATCAGGAGCCATCACCCCCGATTCGGGGAGTGTCACGCGGAAGCCTGGAAACTGCCCTCGCACAAAAGGGTCGAGAGGAACAAGACGCGGCATGCGCCGTAGCGCCCGCAGAAAGGAAAACTTGACGATGTCGTCCAGCCTCTCATAAGGCGCACGCATTGGTAGGAAACAAAGCCCCCCGACATGACGTCGCCTTTGCAGATCGACGTCAAGGCCAAGGGACCGGACGTACTCTTCGAATCCGTGCAGAATAAAGCCGTTATGATCTGTCGGCTGACCATGCAGTACCACCTCAAGGGGCAAGTCCTGGCCGGCAATTCGCTCTGCCTCTGGAATTGGCTTTAGGCGTTGCTCATTAAGCGCCGACACCTGTTCGACACGACGGAACTGGTTGGCAGGCACCTCCGCCGGTTTCCATAGTTCGATCGCATTGGCCCACGCCGTCAATCCATCCACCGAGGTGGACACAAAGTACTGGGGAGCTGGCTGTGGCAACGTTTTCGACTGTTTGCCCGTCACGGTTTCGGGAACGATATGAACGGCCCGACTGCCGACCGGATGCATATCGAGGTCGTCGAACAATTTGCCGGGGTGGTAACTTTTGGCGAGGTAGGCCGGGTGCAGTGTGACAGAGATTACCCCTATTCCGTCGGGACAGGCGAGCGGTGGCAAGGCCCTCAACTGGTTGCCGGTTTCACGCACCTGGGACGCCAAACGGCTCCGAGCCGTTTCGAAGGTGTAGGGATGGGCTTTCTCGGACATGTCCCGCCCAGGCCGAGCCACTTCTTCCGCTAATTGCTCGCCACCCCCAATCAAGTATCTCGGTGCTGCCATGATGCAATTCTTTCTTGAGGTCAAATGTTATCAGAATTCGATGTAGGACGTGTGTCGCCAGCCATCCGCCACATCTTACGCAAGGTATCGCGAGAAAGGCCGGTAATTTCGTGGATCTTGCGATCGGAGACGTCGCTCTCGTGCAGCTTTCGCGCGGCTTCCCGTTTAACTGAAAAAGTTGCTTGCTTCAGTTCATTTTCTAGGGCTTCTAGTAGAGTGTCATTGATGGAACGGCGTTGGACTGTTGCCTGACGCCGAATTCGGCGCACAGTCCGCACGATGTCGCTGAATGACTGGCCATCCCATACACGGGCAAGAACAGGTGTCCAGGACTCCACCTTTCCGGAATCATCTCCGAAAGCCCTGCAAATGGCGTTAATTCTCAGATCTTCTCCTGGCATCTCGAAGTGCAGGATGTCGTCGAAGCGCCGCCACGACGCGGGGTCTAACATCTCGCCGTGATTCGTCGCCGCAACCATCAGGCTGGTATCCGGCCAGTCATCGATCTCCTGAAGCAGGACCGTTACCAGTCGCTTAAGTTCGCCAACCTCGCCTTCATCGTCGCGCTTTTTGGCAATCGCATCGAACTCGTCGAGAAGCAATATCGAATCAATGCTCTTGGCGTAATCGAGGACACTACGCAGATTAGCGCCAGTCTTGCCCAGATAACTGCTCATCACTGTAGAAAGGTCGAGAATCAGAAGAGGGCGGTCCAGGCGCTCGGCTAGCCAGCGAGCGCACAAGGTCTTGCCGACGCCAGGCGGTCCAACAAACAGCAGTGTCCGTGTTGCCGACAATCCTTGGCTTGCAAGTTCCCCGAGATGTCGCCGTTCTTCGATCACATATTCAAGGCGGTTTCGCAGGACTGTTGACAATATGGGAGTCTCAGTCAGTGCTACTGGATACTCGTGCCGAAGGAGGCTCAGTCTCGAATCGGCGTCGATTGGGAGCAGGCCCGCGCCAGCATCACGCATCGGATTTGATCGAGACGGCGACGCTGCCAGTAATGTGCCAAGTGAGCTTGCCAGTTGCACGTCCTCGGGGCCAAGCCGGCGGATCACACGCCTCAGATAGGCCTGTACATCCTGGGGACGCCCGGCGAGCCCCAGCCGCGCAAGCTGGACTAGAACGTCCTGATATTCACTCATATCGTCCATCGATGACATCGGAAAGCCGGAATGGCGACGGTCTGTTGATCCTATGACATGGACTGCTTTATGGAATCAAGAGAGCATTTAGTCCACCCAGGATTTCCTGGCTCACGCGCTCGCTCTAATCCGGCATTAGGTTTAGGTTATTGAAACCCGGATCGCCAATCTGCGGCTTTTCGAGATTGATGCCATCTACGCAGCCGACATCTGGGACAAACCGAACGGCTCGGCCTCGTGCTGCTCCGAGGGCGACCGCAAATCCCCGCCAGGATAATCCGCAGGGGCTCTTTCATAACGGGGCTTCTGATGTGAACGCTATCGCATGGTGCTGAGTAAATTTTCCACAACTCGGTCCGTTGGTAATACCACTTGCACACCGCTGCCGTTTGCCAGCGTGCCGATTCTGCGCTAAATCATTGCAACGCAAAATAAGGTTTCGGTCACATGTCGATCCAAACCTCCGCCGGTTGCAAAGCAATGGAGGAGTTCCCGTGACAACATTCACCGGTCATGACACGCTCAAGACCCGCCGCACCCTCGACGTGGGTGGCAAGTCGTACGATTACTTCAGCCTGAAAGCGGCCGAGCAGGCCGGCCTGGGCGATGTCTCCACGCTCCCGTTCTCCTTGAAGGTCCTGCTCGAGAACCTGCTGCGCTTCGAAGACGGGCGCACGGTCTCGGTCGACGACGTCAAGGCCGTTGCCCGGTGGTTGAAGGATCGCCGGAGCGACACCGAGATCGCCTACCGTCCGGCCCGCGTCCTGATGCAGGACTTCACCGGCGTTCCCGCCGTGGCGGACCTCGCCGCCATGCGCGAGGCGGTGAAGACGCTCGGCGGCGAAGTGTCGCGGATCAACCCGCTCTGCGCGGTCGACCTCGTCATCGACCACTCGGTCACGGTGGACGAGTTCGGCGGTCCCGGCAGCTTCAAGAAGAACGTCGAGCTGGAGTTCGAGCGCAACCAGGAGCGCTACGCCTTCCTGCGCTGGGGCCAGACCGCGTTCAACAATTTCCGCGTCGTGCCGCCCGGCACCGGCATCTGCCACCAGGTCAACGTCGAGTACCTGGCTCAGACCGTCTGGACCGACACCGACCAGGCCACCGGCAACACCGTCGCGTACCCCGACACCCTCGTGGGCACCGACAGCCACACCACCATGGTGAACGGCCTGGCGGTGCTGGGCTGGGGCGTCGGCGGCATCGAGGCGGAGGCGGCCATGCTCGGCCAGCCGATCTCCATGCTGATCCCCGAGGTCGTCGGCTTCAAGCTGACCGGCAAGCTGAAGGAAGGCACCACCGCGACCGACCTGGTGCTGACCGTCACCCAGATGCTGCGCAGGAAGGGCGTCGTCGGCAAGTTCGTCGAGTTCTTCGGCCCCGGCCTCGCCGACCTGCCGCTCGCCGACCGCGCGACGATCGCCAACATGGCCCCGGAATACGGCGCCACCTGCGGCATCTTCCCGATCGATGCCGAGACCATCAAGTTCCTGACCTTCACCGGCCGCGACGCCGATCGCGTGGCGCTGGTCGAGGCCTACGCCAAGGCCCAGGGCATGTGGGCCGAGCCGGGCTCGCCGGAGCCGGTCTTCACCGACGTGCTGGAACTGGACCTCGCCTCGGTCGAGCCGTCGCTCGCCGGTCCGAAGCGCCCGCAGGACAAGGTGCTGCTGTCTTCGATGGCGCAGACCTTCACCAGCGACCTGGCCACCGCCTTCAAGGTCCCGGCCGCCGACATCGACAAGGCGACGCCGGTCAAGGGCGCCGACTACAGCCTCCGCCAAGGCGACGTCGTGATCGCCGCCATCACGTCCTGCACCAACACGTCGAACCCCAGCGTGCTGGTCGCCGCCGGCCTCGTCGCCAAGAAGGCGGTCGAGAAGGGCCTGACCTCCAAGCCATGGGTCAAGACCTCGCTGGCCCCGGGCAGCCAGGTGGTCACCGACTATCTCGCCGCCGCCGGCCTGGACACCTATCTGGACAAGCTGGGCTTCAACCTGGTCGGCTACGGCTGCACCACCTGCATCGGCAACTCCGGCCCGCTGCCGGAGGCGATCTCCGCCGCGGTGGAGGAGGGTGACCTCGTGGTCGCCGCCGTCCTGTCGGGCAACCGCAACTTCGAAGGCCGCGTCAACCCGCACACCCGCGCCAACTACCTCGCGTCGCCGCCGCTCTGCGTCGCCTACGCGCTGGCCGGCAACGTCAAGGTCGATCTGGTCAACGATCCGATCGGCACGGGCAGCGACGGCCAGCCGGTGTACCTGAAGGACATCTGGCCGACCAACCAGGAGATCGCCGACACGATCCAGGCGTCCCTGACCCCGGCGATGTTCCGCGACCGCTACAGCGACGTGTTCGCCGGCCCGGAGGAGTGGCGCAGCATCGCCACCGCGACCGGCCAGACCTACAACTGGGCCGAGGGCTCGACCTACGTCAAGCTGCCGCCGCTGTTCGAGGACATGAAGCCCGAGCCGCAGCCGGTCTCCGACGTCCATGACGCCCGCCTGCTGGCGCTCCTGGGCGACTCGATCACCACCGACCACATCTCCCCGGCCGGCTCGATCAAGAAGGACAGCCCCGCCGGCGAATACCTGCTGGGCTACCAGGTGCGTCCGACCGACTTCAACAGCTACGGCGCCCGCCGCGGCAACCATGAAGTCATGATGCGCGGCACCTTCGCCAACATCCGCATCAAGAACGAGATGGTCCCCGGCACCGAGGGCGGCGTCACCAGGTACGTCCCGTCGGGCGAGGTGATGCCGATCTACACCGCCGCCATGCGCTACGCCGACGAGGGCACGCCCCTGGTCGTGGTGGCCGGCAAGGAGTACGGCACCGGCTCGTCCCGCGACTGGGCGGCCAAGGGCACCCGCCTGCTGGGCGTCAAGGCCGTGCTCGCCGAGAGCTTCGAGCGCATCCACCGCTCCAACCTGATCGGCATGGGCATCCTGGCGCTCCAGTTCAAGGACGGCATGTCGCGCCAGAGCCTGAAGCTGGACGGCACGGAGATCTTCGACATCACCGGCGTCGAGGCGGGCCTGACCCCGCGCAAGGACATCGACGTCAAGATCACCCGCGCCGACGGCACGTCCGAGACGATCCAGGTCACCCTGCGCATCGACACCCTGGACGAGGTCGAATACTACAAGAACGGCGGCATCCTTCAGTACGTGCTGCGCAGCATGATGAAGCAGGCGGCGTAAGCCTCCGGCTTCGACCGAAGTATCGACCTGGAAAGGCCCCGCGGCGTCGAGCCGCGGGGTTTTTTGCATGGTTTAAGTCCGATATCGAGCAATTTGACAATGACCATTGATGACTCCGCACCGACAGCTTGGAGGGTGCGCGTCCCGCGCACCACGGGCGGCGGGACGCCGCCCCTCCGCATAAGGCTCTGCCGCTTCGCTCCGGCCGATCGAACTTAGGAAGCCGCAGGTCGCGGCCAAGTTGCCGCATTGACTCTCCCCTGCGTGGGGCTCATGCCGGGATGCCCATGACAGCGCGCCAACAAGGCAAGGAGCAACGGTCATGCCCGTCCTCGACGGTATGCCGGCGGAGGAAAAGCGTCGCCGGTTCGCCGAAATGATCTCCCGCATGACCGCGGAGCGCTTCCCCGACGCGGCCGATCTCCCCTTCGCCATCGCCGCCGTCGGCGCCTTGTCCGGCAGTCGCTTCTTCGGCGTCCGTTACAAGGCCGAAGCGGCCGGTTCCCGCGCCTGGGTCGCCCGGCCGCATGGTCCCGAGCGCACCGAGGTCTGGGACCCGGCGGCCCCTGCCTTCACCTGGAACTACTCGGACTCGCTGCCCGGCGGAGTCGAGGCCTTCACCCCGGACGAAGCGGGCATGGCGCGGCTGCACGGCCTGTTCAACGCCAGGGGCAACGACCTGACCGCCCTGGGCCGCCGCATCCACGCCCTGCTGACCGGCACCGAGCCGGACGACGACTGACCCCGACCGGCCGAAGGGTGGGCTCAAGCCCCGAGCGTGGTCCTCAGCGCCCGGCCGATCTCCGCGATGGCCGCGTTGCGGTCGTCGAAAGACGCCTTCGTCTCCGTCATGTAGATGCTCACGATCACCGGCTTCCGGCCGGGAGGCCAGATCACGGCGACGTCGTTCATCGTTCCATGGTCGCCTCCGCCCGTCTTGTCGCCGATCCGCCAATCCTTCGGCAGGCCCGCGCGCAGCTTCGCGTCCCCTGTCTTGTTCGACACCAGCCACGCCGTCAGCCGGTCGCGAGACGGTCGGGACAGGGTGTCCCCCAGGACGAGCGACTCCAGGTTGGCGACCATGGCGGCCGGCGACGTGGTGTCGCGGGGATCGCCGGGCGTCGCCTCGTTCAGGTCGGTTTCCCACCGGTCCAGGCGGGTCACGGTGTCTCCGAGCGACCGCGCGAATTCGGTCACCCCGGCAGGCCCGCCGAGACTGTCCAGGATGATGTTGCCGGCCGTGTTGTCGCTCCGGGTCATGGCCGCCTCGCAGATTTCCGCGAGCGTCATTCCGTCGCCGCCGACCCTGTCCTGGGTCACGGGGGAGTATGTCACGACATCGCCGGCCTCGAACCGGATGCGCCGCTCCAGATCCTCCCGCCCCGCGTCCACCTTCGCAAGCACGGCCCCGCAGGCGATCGCCTTGAACGTGCTGCACAGGGGAAAGCGCTCTTCCGCGCGATGGGCCCAGCGGCGCCCCGATTCGGTATCCAGGATGTCGGCCCCAAACCGGGCGCCCAGCCTCCGTTCGACTTCGGTCAGCTTTCCGGCCAAGTCTTCCCCGCTCCCCGGCGCCGCAAAGGCGATGCCCGGACGCACGACCGCGCCTCCAGCCAACAGGGAACCGACCATCGCCGAAAAACCACGCCGCGTCAGCGTCAGCCGCATTTCGCACTCCAAGCAACTTTGATAATGTCCGCCGGCGTTTCTGCATCCTTGAATTGCCGACGCGCGGGAAGATAGACGACCGCGCCGCATACGGCAAACATCCGTGAGGATCCTGCGACCGGCGTATCGCCGCCGCCGGCATCGCGCTATCCTCGCGCACGAAAGATACCTGTTCCGAGATTCACCGGGATGCCCATGCCCCTACTGCCCCAGCAGATCGCTCCCGTGGACGAACGGCAGGCAGCACTGACCGAAGCGCATCTGTCCGGCCGCATCGGCGCCCTGATGGACTATTTCCTGGCATTGCGGGCGGAGACCGACGCGGTTCTGGCGCCCAGGCTCGCGGCGGCGGCCGGAAAGCCTTACCCGTACGGAAGGTGCACGGAAATCAACAGCGACCTGTTCTCCCGGCTGGCCGGGCGCGTCAAGGAACCGGCCACGGACGTGGACCGGATCCTTCGTGACTTCGTGGCGCAGGGGGAATCGTCCGAACGGTCTGGGGCGTCCTGCGCGGTCAGTATTTCCAGAACGCCATCCAGTTCGGCGGACTGTACGTGGACGTCTCCAACGACACCGTCGTGGTGACGAAACCGAAGGTGGAGATCCTGCCGATCGCGGAGTCCGGACTGGTCCCGGTGCGCGACATCGAGCATTTCCGGGCCACGGCCCAGTCCTACTGGGGAGCAGCGATCTACGCCAACCATCTGGTGCCGTCCCTCGCCCCGCTGCTGCCGATGATCTCGGCCAGCCCGGGCCGTCTGAAGCCGGGGATGCAGTCGGCCTGCGACTACATGATCGCCCTGATGTGCCGAGACGGGTTCCGGCAGGCGGAGGACTGGCTGCGCGACGGCCCGTCCCCGTCTCCGGAGATCGCGGCGGCGGTTCTGGCGTCCGTCCCCCCGACCTGCGCGCCCGGGCCGCCGACGGCAGGACCGAAGCGCTCGACGCCTGCCGCTGGGCCCGCGCCTCCGGCTGTGACCGGGACGAAGGCTGGCGCGACGTGCGGGTGAAGGAATACCTGCGGATCGCGCGCATTTAGGGCTGTGCCCGATCAGGTCGATCCGCCCGGGGCGGCCGAACCGATGCGTTGGGCCACGGGCTCAACCTACGATCGACGACCTGCATCACCTCCGCCCTGCATCGAACCGTAGCAACTGTTTTTGTGAGCCGCATCGTTGGGTGTGGATATACAACTTCAAGCAGCATGCATGGTCACGGGAAGACGCCGCCGTCAGCGGTTTGCCGCGGCGGTTGTCGGACGTGCTCTTGGCCGCCCCCACCTCGGTCCAGCGGGCGGCGGGCGGAGCGGCCATCAAGGACGCTGCGCGCCGCTCCGCGGTGGCCTTCGGCCCTCCTTGACCGCCGCTCCGCCCGCCGCCCGCTGGACCCTCAGGTCGGGACGGAGGGATGGTGCCGCCGGTCGAACAAAGGGATGGGGCTCAGGATGCCGTGGCGGAGGCGGCTTCGGCCGGCGGCCCGTCGGCGGCGTACTCCGCCACCCAGGGCCGGCCCGTCCGGAGCAGGGCGTTGAGGATCACCAGCGCCTTGCGCATGCAGGCGACCAGCGCCACCTTGCCCGGCTTGCCGCGTCCCTTCAGGCTGTCATAGAAGGCCTTGAGCGTGGCGTTGTGGCGCAGGCCGACCCGGCCGACGTGGAACAACGCCCGGCGCACCTTGGCCCGGCCGCCGAAGATCGTGCGCACCCCGCGCAGGGTGCCGCTGTCGCGGGCGAACGGCGCCAGGCCGGCCAGGCTGGCCGCCTGCCGGCCGGTCAGGCTGCCCAACTCGGGCATGTGGACCACCAGCATGGCCGCGCTCAGCGGCCCGACCCCGGGGAAGCTGCGCAGCAGGGCGGCCCGCTGCCGCAGCCCCGGGTCGTCGTTCAGCTTCGCCTCGATCATCCAGGCCAGGGTGTCGGCCTCGGTGCGCAGCGCTTCCAGCGCCGTCTCGGCGCGCCGGCGCATGAAGTCGCCGCGCAGGTGCTTGAGCTGATGGCCGCGCGCGACGATCTCGGCCAGGATCTGGTCGCGGTAGTCGAGCATCTCGATCAACTCGGCGCGCAACGGCTCCGGGACCGGCGTCGGGCGGGGACGGGTGGCCTCGCCGAAGGCCTGGAGCATCCGGGCGTCGACCCGGTCGGTCTTCGCCAGCTGGCCGGTCGAGCGGGCGAAGTCACGCGCCCACTTGGGATTGACGACGGCGACCGGCACATCGGCCCGGGCCAGGGCGTGGTGCAGTTCGCGCTCGCAGCCGCCCGACGCTTCCATCATGACCAGCACCTCGTCGCCGCCCGCGCGCAGCGCGCCCAGCACCGTCGCGAGGGCGGTGTGGCCCTCGGCCGTGTTGGGAAGGCGCCACGCGCCGCGGCCCGGCACGCCGCAGGTGTCAAGATAGGCTTTGGAGGCATCGATCCCGATGCAGTAGGATTGGCAAGACATGGTGAACTCGTCCTTGTCTGCGGCGTCCGGCCAAAAGCACGGCGCCTGGCAACTGTGCGAGAAACGCCGAGGGCTCGGGGCAGGCACTCTGCTACGTGCGGTGCCTAACCTTGGTTGGGCTCAGTGTCCTGACCCCGTGAACCGGGTGCTCCTGACGGGGCACCCGGTTCCCCCCGACAAAACCTCTATACAACGTCACCAAAAGACAAGGTTGGGCCCATGGCCCAACAATGCGCAACGCGGCGAGCGGAACGACAGGCTGCATGGACCGGAGCGGTTCAACCTGATCGGGTCCCGCTCTAACGTCGGGCTCTCTCCTGGCACAAATGCCCGGACCTCATTGAAACAAATTGGCTTCCGCACCGCGGGCACCATGATCGGCGTTGGGTCTGACCCCGATATCCCTCGTCCGCACCAACGGCCCATATTCATCGCGCGTCTTACCATCTTCCATGGCCGCTAGGTCGATTGTCCGAGCGCAACCCCGCAACAGCCTTGAAACCATCCTAATAATAGGATAAATATCCTTTAAATCACCTTTCCCTCAAAGGCGTGCCGCCATGATCGAACCCGCCGCTTCCTCTCCCGCCGTCCGGCTCGCAGACCGCCAGGAGCTCTTCTGCCAGGCCGTGGCCGCCGGTACCGCGGCGGCGGAGGCGGCCCGGCGGGCGGGTTATTCGCCGAAGGGGGCGAAGCAGCGCGGTCACTTCCTGATGAACCAGCCGGAAATCCGCGTCCGCATCGACCGGATCCGCGCCGGGCGCCGCGCGATGCATCAAGCCGAACTCGACCGCGCCGCCGCCCTGGTCGAAACCATCATCGCCGACTCCATGGAGAAGGGGCGGTCGGCGCTGGCGCTGCGCGCGATCCAGTTCCGCCTGAAGCTGCTCGGCGTGATCCAGGACCGGCACATCGCCCATCACTTCCACGATCACCGTCCCTCCCCGGATGCCGACGCGGAGATCCTGGCTCCCGATCCCGCGGAGTGGATGGACGGCCTCGATCTCTCCCCGGAAGTCGCCTCCACCCCCGCGCCTCGGGACGCCGCAGTAAGCGATGCCCCAGTGACCGATACCCCGGTGACCGACGCCGCGGTGACCGACGCCGCGGTGACCGCCGCCGTAGTGACCGATGATGACCTTTCGACGCCATCGGACAATGACCCGGACTGCCTGCCCGCCGGCTTCGTCGAGGCGCTCAAGGCCGAGCTTCCGCCCGATATCCTGGCCGGCTTCCTGGACGGACTTTCGGCCGACCAGCTTCCGCCCGACCTGCTGGACGACCTTCCGGAAGAGATCGCCGGCCTGTCCTGGTCCGACTTGGCCGCGCACCTCAAGGAGTCCTTCGGCATGCCTGCCACCCCCGCCAGCGACCCGCACGGCCATTGGTAAAACGCGCCGGCCCCTCTATAACAGCGCCCATGCCCGATACCCGTTCCTCCGCCATGACGCTGCTGGTGACCGCGATCACGGCGCTCGGCCCGCTCACCATGTCCATGTACGCACCGTCCATGCCGACCATCGCCCAGGCGCTGGACACCACGGCGGGCATGGTCCAGGTGACCCTCAGCATCTATCTCACCGGATTCGCGGTCGGGCAGTTGGTCTACGGGCCGCTGTCGGACCGGTTCGGCCGGCGGCGCGTGCTTCTGCTCGGGCTGGTCGTGTTCATCGCCGGGTCGGTCGGCTGCGGACTCGCCGACGACATCGAGACGCTGATCGCGGCCCGGCTGGTCCAGGCGCTGGGCGCCGCCGCGGGTCCCGCGCTGGGCCGGGCCATGGTCCGCGACATCTATACCCGGGAGCAGGCGGCGCGGGTGCTGTCCTTCATCGGCATGGCGCTGGCCGTGGCGCCCGCGATCGGGCCGGTGCTCGGCGGATATCTCCAGGTCTGGTTCGACTGGCACGCGATCTTCGCCGTGCTCGGCGCCTTCGGGCTGGTGCTGCTGGTCGTCGTCGCGTTCCGCATGCCGGAGACGAACCCCGTGCCGGACTACCAGGCCCTTCGCCCGTCCCGCATGGCCTCCAACTACGCCGACCTGATGCGCCACGGCGGCTATGTCGGCTACATGGCGGTCGGCGCCGTGACGCTGGGCGGGCTGTTCACCTTCTATGCCGTGGCGCCCTTCATCTTCATCGACCTGATCGGGCTGTCGCCGGAACAGTACGGCTGGACCACCAGCATCACCGTCGTGGGCTACCTGATCGGCGGCGTCGCCGCCAACCGGCTGGTCGGGCGCCTGGGCATCGACCGCATGATCATGATCAGCACGGCCATGGTGGTCGGCGGGGCCGGGCTGATGCTGGCCTTCAGCCTCGTCCACATCATTACCATCGCCAGCGTGATCGGCCCCATGGCGCTGTGGACGATGGGAATGGGAATCGCGCTGCCCAATTCCATGGCCGGCGCCATGAGCCCGTTCCCCCGGATCGCGGGGGCCGCGTCCGCCCTGATGGGGTTCATGCAGATGGCGGTCGGGACGGTCGGCAGCATCGCGGTCGCCCGCCTCAGCGACGGGACCGCCCTGGCCCCGGCGCTGGCGCTGCTGGCGTTCGCCCTGGTCGGCTACGGGCTCTACTGGCGGCTGGTCTGGTGCCGCCGCGGTTCCTCCGGGACCCGACCGGGAGCGGCGCCATGACCACCCGGGCGCGCCCGCTGGTGGTCACCGGCCTGCCGGCCGCGGCGCTGGAACTGCGGGAGAGCGTGCGGGCGACCCGGCTGACGCTTCGGGTCGATCCCGGCAGGGACGTCATCCAGGTCGTCGTCCCGGTCGGCGTCAGCGAGGCGGAGGCCGCGCGCTTCGTCGGGCGGCACGCCGAATGGGTGCGCGGCCGTCTCGCCGCAATGCCGCCGCGCCGGCCCTTCGCCGAGGGCTCCACCGTCCCGGTGCTCGGCATCGACCACGTGATCCGCCATGCCGCCGGCTACCGGGGCGCCACGCACAGGACCTCCGGGGAGATCCGGGTCGGCGGCGAGCCCGAGTTCGTCGCCCGCCGGGTGCGCGACTTCCTGATGCAGGAAGCCCGGACCGAGCTGGCGCGCCGTTCCCGTGCCAAGGCCGCGACCATCGGCAAGCGGGTCGCCGCGGTGACCGTGCGCGATACCCGCAGCCGCTGGGGAAGCTGCGCCTCCTCCGGCCGGCTGTCCTTCTCCTGGCGGCTGATCCTGACGCCCGAAGCCGTGTTCGACTATGTCGTGGCCCACGAGGTCGCCCATCTCCGGGAGATGAACCACGGCAGCCGCTTCTGGGCGCTGGTCGCCACCCTGACGCCGGAGGTCGAGGCCCCGCGCGCCTGGCTCAAGGCCAACGGTGCCTCGCTCCTGCGCTTCGGCTGACCCGAATCCCCCGACTTCTGGTTTCTGGTTTCTGACTTCTGACTTCTGACCCCTGCCCCCAAGGCCGCCATGCCCCGCCCCGACAGCCGAGCGATCGCCGTCCTGCTGACCCTGCTGGTAGCGTTCGGGCCGCTCTCCACCGATCTCTACCTGCCGTCGCTGCCGACGCTGGTCCGCGTGTTCGGCAGCGACATCGCGACGGTGCAGCTGACGCTCAGCGTCTTCCTCGTCGGCTTCGCGGTGTCCCAGCTCGTCTACGGGCCGCTGTCCGACCGGTTCGGGCGGCGGCCGGTGCTGATCGGCGGCATCGCGGTCTTCGTGGTCGCCAGCGCCGCCTGCACGCTCGCCGGCTCGATCGAGCAGCTGATCGCGGCGCGTTTCTTCCAGGCGCTGGGGTCGTGCTGCGGCCCGGTCCTGGGGCGCGCCGTCGTGCGCGACGTCTACGGGCGGGAGCGGGCGGCCTCGGTCCTGGCCTACATGGCGATGGCCATGGCGCTGGCCCCGGCGGTCGGGCCGGCGATCGGCGGCTACCTGACCGTGCTGTTCGGCTGGCGGACCAACTTCGTGTTCCTGACCGGCTTCGGCGTCGCGATCCTGGCCGCCGTCTGGCTGATGCTGGAGGAGACCAACCGGCGGCGCGATCCCACGGCGCTGATGCCCCGGCGGCTGGTCTCCAACTACGCGTCGCTGGCGCGCAGCCGGACCTTCGCCGGCTATACCCTGTGCCTGGCGGCGATCTACAGCGGGATGTTCGCCTTCATCTCCGGCTCGTCCTTCGTGCTGATCGAGCAGTTCGGCCTGTCGCCGGAACGCTACGGCATGGCCTTCGGGGTGATCGTCGTGGGCTTCATGGTCGGGACCTTCAGCGCCGGCCGGCTGACCCGGCGGCTCGGGGTGGACCGGCTGATCGGGGCCGGCTCGACCCTGTCCGGGCTGTGCGGCCTCGCCGGGCTGGGGCTGGCGGTGGCGCGGGTGGACCACACGGCGGCGATCCTGGCGCCCATGTTCGGCTTCATGATCGGGGCCGGGCTTCTGATGCCCAACGCCCAGGCCGGCGGGCTGGGGCCGTTCCCGACCATGGCCGGGACGGCCTCGGCCCTGATGGGCTTCACCCAGATGGGGCTGGCGGCGGCATCGGGCATCCTCGTCGGATATCTCCAGGACGGGACCCAGGTCCCCATGATGGCCTCGGTCTGCGTGGGCGCGCTGGCGGCCGCGGCCTCCTATCGGCTGCTGATCGCCGGACGATCCGCCGCACCGACGCCGACCTGATCCGCCGACCTGAAGTACCGATCGACGGTGGCGGACGGCCGGGCGGATTGGCTACACTCGCCCCGGCCGCACAGCGGTACCCCTTCAGCGACGGAAGAACACGCCATGAAGAAGATACTGGCCGCGTGCCTGCTCGCTCTCGCCCTGGCGGTTCCCGCCCCGGCGGGTGCGCAGACCGTGCTGTTCCAGGCGCCGCCGATCATCAAGGCGGCGGTCGAGAACAACTACGAGGCCATGCGCTCCCTGCTGGTCAAGGGCACCAGCGCCAATACCGCCGACGGTAACGGCAAGACCCCGCTGATCTACGCGGTGGCCGCGTCCAACGCCGACATGGTCCAGCTCCTGCTGGAGAACAAGGCGAATCCCAACCAGGCCGACAAGAGCGGCAACGGCCCGCTCTTCTGGGCGGCGGGGCAGGGCGACGCGACCGTGATCGACCTGCTGCTGAAGGGCGGTGCCCGGACCGACCAGGAGAACCGGCAGGGCGCCACCCCGCTGATGGAGGCCGCCCGCACCGGCAAGCTCGAAGCGGTCCAGAAACTGCTGGCCGCCGGGGCGAAGGTGGACCAGGCGGATTTCACCGGGCGCAACGCGCTCGACTGGGCGCAGGACGGTCGAAGCCAGCGGGTCATCGCGGCGCTGCGCCAAGCCGGCGCCCGCTGACCCCGGCGGCCCGATGCCCGGTGGCGCCGAGTCGCTGCTCCTCCTGCCGATCGCGCTGGCGCTCGCGGCGCTGGCCGGCGACTGGCCGGTGGTGGACGGGGTGCTCGGCCTGCCCCGGCGGCTGGCCCTGCGCTCGGCCGACTGGTTCGACCGGCGGCTCAACCGCCTCAACCGGAGCCCCCGGGCCCGCCTCGTCCGCGGCCTGCTGGTCGCCGCCCTGTTCGCCGTCCTGGCCGTCGCCGCCGGGCTGGCCCTGGTGGTGGCGCTCCGGCCGCTGCCCTACGGCTACGCGGTGGAACTGGCGGTCGTCGCCGGCGCGCTCCAGGTCCGGCGGCCGTGGAACCGGCTGCGCACCACCATGCGGGCACTCGAATGGAAAGGGTTGTCCGCGGGGCGCGACGCCGTCCGGGACCTGACCGACCGCCACGCCCTCACCCTGGACGAGCACGGGGTCGTCCGGGCCGCGGTCGAGGGGGCGGCCCGCGCGCTCGACGGCGGGGTGGTGGCGCCCGCCGTCTGGTACGCGCTGGCCGGCCTGCCCGGCATCCTGCTGTGGACGGCGGTGGATGCCCTCGACCGGGCGATCGGCGACCGGGGACCGCGGCACGATCGGTTCGGCTGGGCGACGGCGCGCCTGCACGCCGCGCTGGGCTGGGTTCCGGCCCGCCTGACCGGGTTGCTGCTGGTGCTGGCCTGTCCCTTCGTTCCCCGGACCCGGACCGCCGAGGCGGCCCGCACCCTCGCCGCCGCCGTGCCGGCGCCGGTCGCCGCGATCGCCGGCGCGCTGGACCTCTCGCTCGGTGGCCCCCGCCGGGAGGGGGAGGTGATGGTCCGCGCCCCCTGGATCGGCGAGGGCCGCGCCCGCGCGGTCCCGGCCGACATCAGGCCCGCCCTGGCGCTCTATGCCGTCGCCTGCCTCCTGCTGGCCGGCTTCGCCGGCGCCGGCGCGGCGGCGCTGCATTACTTCTGAACCCTAAAGGGGCGGCCGGTTGACGCCGACGATCCGCCAGGCGGGCTTCTCCCCGCCCAGCGGGATATGGTCGATCCGGGTCACCGACAGGGGATCGATCTGGAACGACAGCGCCGCCGCCGGGGAGATTCCCAGCGCCACCGCCAACGCCGCCCGGATCGATCCGCCGTGGCAGATCGCCACCACGTCCCGCCCGGCATGGGATTCCGAGTTCCGCTCCAGCGCCAGGGCGACCCGAGACACCACCTGCTCGAAGCTCTCGCCGCCCGGCGGGCGGGCCGTCGCGGGAGCCTCCCAGAACCGGGCGATCCGCCCGTCATGGTCCCGAGCCGCCAGCTCGTCATGGCTGAACCCCTGCCACGCGCCGAAATCCTGCTCCAGCAGCCCCGCCTCGACGACCAGGTCCGTTCCGGCGCGCCAGACCGCCTCGGCGGTCCGCCGGGTCCGGGACAGCGTCGTCACCATCCGCACCGCGCCGGACGGCAGCAGCCGGGCAAGGGCCTCGAACGCCCGGGCGTCGCCGCAGTCCGCCGCCACGTCGAGCCGGCCGTAGATCCTGCCCTCCGGATTGATCACCGGGGCGTGGCGCACCAGCCACCAGCGGGTGACGCCACTCATATCAGGATCGCCGCCAGGACCAGCAGCACGGTGATCTCCACCCCCTGCTGGCAGGCGCCCAGCACGTCGCCGGTATGGCCGCCGATCTGCGCCCGCGCCAGTTCGGCGATCGCCAGCGCCGCGACGATCGCCGCCGCCAGCACCGGCAGCGCCGCCGGTCCCAGGGCCAGTCCCGCCAGGCAGGTTCCGAGCGCCAGCGCCATGGCGATCCGGGTGCCCGGCGGCGCTCCCAGCCCCGCCGCCAGCCCGTCGGTCCGCGCCGGGTCGAGATAGCCGTAGACGGCCGGCACCATCGCCCGAGACAGCGCGCCGGCCCCGATCAGCGCCGCCGCGACGGGCAGCGGGTCGGCCAGCGCCGCCAGCGTCGACCAGCGCAGCCCGACCGAGAACAGCAGCGCCAGCACGCCGTAGCTGCCCAGGCGGCTGTCGCGCATGATGGCGAGCTTGGCCATTTTGTCGCGCCCCCCGCCGAAGCCGTCGGCCACGTCGGCCAGCCCGTCCTCGTGAAGCGCACCCGTCACGGCGATCTGAAAGCCCAGGGCCAGCAGCGCCGCGGCCATGGAGGTCAGGCCCAGCAGGGTCGCGGCGGCGTAGACGGCGCCCGCGGCCAGCCCGATTCCCGCCCCTATCACGGGATACCAGCCGAGCGCCCGCCCGTGCAGGTCCGCCGGCATGGGGCCGTCGAATCGGATCGGCAGCCGGGTCAGGAAGATCGCGGCGGCGGAGATTTCGTCGCCCAGCCGGGCGGACGCCTCGATCAGGGAACTTTCGGGGAGGGAACTCTTGGACATGGAGTCCGGTATAAGGCAGGGCAGTCCCGTTCGGAAGGCTTTTGACCGGCCCGTGCTTTCCTGCCAAGGTGCCGCCCGAATCGTCCCCGATCCTCTCCCGCACACCCATTTCCGCAAAGCCGAGACAGCGCCATGTCCAATCCGCAACCCGCCGTCACCTTCGACGAGATCCGCGCCCTGATCCGCGACTTGCCGGGCCCCGACCTGGAAGCGGGCACGGCGGCGCTGGCGCGGCAGAACCAGCTCACCAAGCCGCGCGGCTCGCTCGGCCGGCTGGAGGAACTGGCCCAGTGGATGGCGACGTGGCAGGGCAGGCACCCGCCCGAGCTGCGCCGGCCCCGGGTCAGCGTCTTCGCCGCCAACCACGGCATCGCGGCGCGCGGAGTCTCGGCCTATCCGGTCGAGGTCACCGCCCAGATGGTGCAGAACTTCATCGACGGCGGCGGCGCCGTGAACCAGCTATCCGAGGTGGCCGACGCCGACCTGCGCGTCTACGAGCTGGACCTGGACCGCCCGACCCGGGACTTCACCGACGGACCCGCCATGTCGGAGGAGGGCTGCGCCCGCGCCATGGCCTACGGCATGATGGCGGTGGAGCAGGGGCTCCACCTGCTCTGCCTGGGCGAGATGGGCATCGCCAACACGACCTCCGCCGCGGCGCTGTGCACCGCGCTGTTCGGCGGCGACCCGGCCGACTGGGTCGGTCCCGGCACCGGGGTGGACGCCACCGGGCTGGCGCTGAAGGTCGAGACCGTGGCCGCCGGCCTCGCCGCCAATCCCGGGGCCTCGTCCGACCCCCTGGAAGCGCTCCGCTGCCTGGGCGGCTACGAGCTGGCCGCGATCGCCGGCGCCATCGTCGCGGCCCGGCTGGCCCGCACGCCGGTTGTGCTGGACGGCTATGCCTGCACCGCGGCCGCCGCCGTCCTGGCGAAGCTCGACCCGCGCGCCCTCGACCACTGCCTGATCGCCCACCGCTCGGCCGAGCCGGGCCACGCCCTGCTGATCGAAAAGCTGGGCAAGCAGCCCCTGTTCGACTTCGGCATGCGCCTGGGCGAGGGCTCCGGCGCCGCCCTGGCGATCCCGATCCTGAAGGCGGCGGTCGAGTGCCACACCGGCATGGCCACCTTCGCCGAGGCCGGCGTCAGCGGCCAGTCGTCCGGGCCGTCGGCCGGTCAGGTCCACTGACATGTCAAGGACCGCCGTGCTGGCGGTTGCGGCAGCGGCCTTGTGGGCCGGAAGCGCATCCGCTTCCGAGCTGAGGGTGACGGTCCGCGGCGTGCCGTCCGACGCGGGCGACGTCAAGGTCGGGCTCTACGCCACGCCGGAAGCCTTCGAAAGGCGGGAGCGGACCTTCGGCGAGGCGGCCCCCGCCAGGGCCGGCGACGTGGTGGTGGTGTTCCGCGGCCTGGCCCCGGGCCGCTACGGCATCGCCGCGATCCACGACATCAACGGCAACGGCAAGCTCGATTCGAATTTGCTCGGCGTTCCCACCGAGCCCTTCGGCTTCGGCAACGACGCCAAGGTCAATTTCGCGCCGCCCGACTTCGCCGACATGGCCGTCACGGTCGGCGCCGGGACCGTGGAGACCGCGGTCACCCTGCGCCGCTGATCCTCAGCTCCGGCGCGCCTCTTCCAGCAGCCAGTCGCGGAACGCCGCCAGGGCCGGGCGGTCGGCCAGGTGCTTCGGGCTGACGAGCTGGTAGCTGCCGAGCCGCGCCTCCAGGCCGGGAAAGGGCACCGCGAGCCGGCCCGCCGCGATGTCGTCCTGGACCAGCGACAGGTCGGCCACCGTCACGCCGTGCCCGTCCGCCGCGGCCTGGATCGCCAGGTCCTGGGTATCGAAGATCTGGCAGTTGCGGTCCACGTCCAGGTCGGGCATCCCCGCCAGTTCGAGCCAGGCCCGCCACTCGCTCTGGTGCGGGTCGGGATGCAGGATCGTGCAGCGCGCGAGGTCGGCGGGAGCCTTCAGCCGGTCGAGCAGAGACGGCGCGCACAGCGCGGTCAGCCGTTCCTCGAACAGCGGATCGGCGCGCAGCCCCGGCCAGGGGCCGACCCCGAACACGATCCCGGCGTCGAAGTCGTCCCGGTCGAAATCGACCCATTCCCAGCCGGTGTTCAGCCTGACCCGGATATCGGGACGGCTGGTCTGGAACCGGATCAGCCGCCGCATCAGCCAGCGGATCGTGAAGGTGGGCGGCACCTTGACCTGGAGGTCGTGAGCCCGCGCCTCGACCCGCGCCGCGGCCTGGGCGATCCGGTCCAGCCCCTCGGTCACTCCCGCCAGCAGCACCTTGCCCTCGTCCGTCAGCGCCAGGGCACGTGGCAGGCGCTGGAACAGCATCACGCCCAGGTGATCCTCCAGCCCCTTGACCGCCCGGCTGACCGCGCCCTGGGTCACGTGCAGTTCCTCCGCGGCGATCGTGAAGCTGAGGTGACGGGCGGCGGCCTCGAAGGCGCGGAGCGAGTTCAGCGGCGGAAGGCGGCGCGACATGGCGGCTCATGCATGAGTTTCGCTCATGCAGAGTATGAGAACTCATGGTTTGTGCGCAAGCGCTTGGCACCATAGATCATGCTTATCGAAAACATCGCATACCGCACGCCAAGGAGGCTGCCATGATCAGAACTCAAACCAGGCATGCGCCGGCGCTGCCTTTCGCGATCCCCGCCGTCCCGCTCGCCCGCGTCGCGGAGCTGCCGGCCCTGTGGCGCCGCCGCGCGCTGACCCGCCGCGACCTCGCCCGCATGGACCGCCACCTGCTGTCCGACATCGGCCTGACCGAGCAGCAGGCCCTGGCGGAAGTCTCCAAGCCGTTCTGGCAGGAGTGAGCCGGCTCACTCCCCGGTCTGGAGCAGCGAGCCGCGCACCCGGGCGACCTTGAAGTAATGCAGGAAGACGAACGCCGCCGCGGCCATGTAGGCGGCGTTCAGCCCGGCCGCCCAGGCCAGATGGTCCCAGCGCGTCACGTTCTCGAACATCAGCGCCCGCATGCCTTCGAAGACGTGGGCCGAGGGCAGCGCCCAGGCCACCGCCTGGAGCCAGCCGGGCAGCACGGCGACCGGGTAATAGACGGCGCTGACCGGCGCCAGCAGGAAGACCGCGACCCAGGCCAGGCTCTCGGCGCCCAGCCCGTGGCGCAGGATCAGCGCGATGATGAGCAGCCCGAGCCACCAGCCCATGACGATCAGGTTGGCGAAGAATCCGACCAGCGGCAGGCCCATGTCGAAGATCGAGTAGCCGAAGATCGGGATCGCCAGCAGGCCGGCGGGCACGGTGCCCAGCAGCGTGCGGATCAGGCTCATGGCCATCAGCGCCGCCACCCATTCGCCCGGCCGCAGCGGGCTGACGAACAGGTGGCCCAGGTTGCGCGACCACATCTCCTCCAGGAACGACACCGACACGCCGAGCTGGCCGCGGAACAGCACGTCCCACAGCAGCACGGCCGCGATCAGCACGCCCGCGGCCTGTGCCACCCAGGTGCTGTTGGTCGCCAGGAACTGGCTGATGAAGCCCCACATGATCATCTGCACGGTCGGCCAGTAGGCCAGTTCCAGCAGGCGGGGCCAGGACCCGCGCAGCAGGTACCAGTAGCGCAGCACCATCGCCGAGATCCGGCGGGCGGAGCCTCCCATGGGGTTTCCCCTGCCGTCCATTCCGCCGATCACTCCGCCGCGTCCGCGACGCCGCCGGAGCGGCGGTCGCGCGCGATGTCGAGGAAGACGTCCTCCAGCGTGTCGCGGCCGTAGCGTTCCAGCAGGTCCGCCGGGGCGCCGCGGTCGACGATGAGGCCGCCGCGCATCATCAGCACCAGGCCGCACAGCCGCTCGACCTCCAGCATGTTGTGCGACGCCAGCAGGATCGTGGCGCCGGTCTCGCGGCGGTAGGTTTCCAGATAGGTCCGGATCCAATCCGCCGTGTCGGGGTCGAGCGAGGCCGTCGGCTCGTCCAGCAGCAGCACGTCCGGCCGGTTGAGCAGGGCCTTGGCAAGCGCCACGCGGGTCTTCTGGCCGGCGGAGAGCTGCCCGGTCGGCTTCTTCAGGAAGCGTGCGACGCCGAGCGCCTCGGCGATCTCGGAAACCCGTCGGCGGACGCCGGACAGTCCGTAGAGATGGCCGTACACCGTCAGGTTCTCGGCGACGGTCAGGCGGTGCGGCAAGTCGACATAGGGCGACGAGAAGTTCATCCGCGGCAACACCCGGTGGCGGTGGCGCAGCATGTCCTCGCCCAGCACCTCGATGGTGCCCGACGTGGGCAGCAGAAGGCCCAGCAGCATGGAGATGGTGGTGGTCTTGCCGGCGCCGTTGCCGCCGAGCAGCCCGGCGACGGTGCCGGCCGGCACGGCGAAGCTGATGCCGTCGACCGCCGTGGTGGCATCGAACCGCTTGGTCAGGTGATCGACTTTGATGACAGGCTGGGACATAAGCAGGCTATATGGCGGACCGCTCAACCGCTGACCACCCCTCGCTCCCTCGACACCGTGATCCTCCGTCCCAGCCCGACACCCGGCAGCCCACCATGATCGAAGCCGTACCGCCGCCGCGTTCCGGTCCAGCCTCTCCCCCGGTCGTCACGCCGATCGCCACCGCGATCGACGGCCGGGTGACCTTGCGGACCCTCATCCTGATCCGCTGGATCGCCGTCGTGGGACAGCTGACCGCGGTCCTGTCGGTCCATTTCGGCTTCGGCTTCAAGCTGCCGCTCGGGCCGGCGCTGGCCGCCATGGGGGCGTCGGTGCTGTTGAACCTGGCGGCGCAGGCCCAGCGCGGCACCCGGCCCCGGCTGGCCGACCGGGACGCCGCCCTGTACCTGGGATACGACACGCTCCAGCTCACGCTCCTGCTGTACCTGACCGGCGGGCTCCAGAACCCCTTCGCGATCCTGATCCTGGCGCCGCTGACCGTGGCCGGCACGATCCTGTCCCGGGTCAGCGTGATCGCGCTGACCGTGCTGGCGCTGTGCTGCCTGACCGGGCTGGCGCTGTGGCAGTTCCCGCTGCCCTGGGCCAACGGCGCGGTCGGGCTGCCGCCGCTGTACCTGCTCGGCATCTGGCTGTCCCTGTCGCTGTCCGCGATCTTCATCACCGCCTATGTCTGGAGCGTCGCGCAGGAGGCGCGGTCGATCTCCGACGCGCTGGCGGCCAGCCAGATGGCGCTGGAGCGCGAGCAGCGGCTGTCGGCGCTGGGCGCGCTGGCCGCCGCCGCCGCCCACGAGCTGGGCACCCCGCTCGGCACCATCCATCTTGTCGCCAAGGAGCTGGCGAGCGAGATCCCGCCGGACAGCCCGCTGGCGGAGGACATAGCCCTGCTGCAGAGCCAGAGCCTGCGGTGCCGCGACATCCTGGCCGAGCTGTCGCGGAAGCCCGAGGCGGAGGGCGGCGAGCCGTTCGACCGGCTGACCGTCCCGGCGCTGATCGAGGCCGCCGGAGCGCCCCACCGGCTGGGCCATATCAAGTTCCTGCTGGACACCGAGCCGGTGGCCGGTCCGCCCGTTCCGATGATCCGCCGCAGCCCGGAGATCATCCACGGCCTGGGGAACCTGATCCAGAACGCCACCCAGTTCGCCCGCTCCACGGTCACCGTACGCGCCCGCTGGGACGAGGAGGCGCTGACCATCACCGTCGGCGACGACGGGCCGGGCTTTCCCCAGAACCTGCTGAACAGGATAGGCGAGCCCTATATCTCCACGCGCGTCGAGGGTGGGCGGGCCGAGGGCGGTTCGCACATGGGGCTGGGCATCTTCATCGCGCAGACCCTGCTGGAGCGTACCGGGGCGGAAGTCATGTTCGCCAATAGTCGTAGCGGCGGGGCGCAAGTTGTCGTACGGTGGAATCCACCGATTTTCGACACGAAAGGCTGAGGACGGGAACGCGAATGACTTCCGACATCGGTCCGACAGGCGAAGCAGCCAAACTCACTTTCTCCGGTGACGCCTCGCGCAGCCTCCTGGTTGTCGATGATGATCCCCCGTTCCGCAACCGCCTGGCCCGCGCGATGGAAAAACGCGGCTTCGACGTCGTCGCGGTCGACAGCGTCGCGATGGGCATCGAGGTCGCCCAGGAATCGGCCCCCGTGTTCGCCGTGGTCGACCTGCGGCTGGGCGACGGCAGCGGGCTCGACGTGGTCGCCGCGCTGCGCGACGCCCGCCCGGACAGCAGGATCGTGGTGCTGACCGGCTACGGCAACATCGCCACCGCGGTCGCGGCGGTCAAGGCGGGGGCGGTCGACTACCTGCCCAAGCCGGCCGACGCCGACGCGGTGGAGGCGGCGCTGCTGGCCGACGGGCGCCCGCTGCCGCCTCCGCCGGACAACCCCATGTCGGCCGACCGGGTCCGCTGGGAACATATCCAGCGGGTGTTCGAGCAATGCGACCGCAACGTGTCGGAAACGGCGCGCCGCCTGAAGATGCACCGCCGCACCCTTCAGCGCATCCTGAACAAGCACGCGCCCCGGGGGTAAGCCTCACGCCGGGCACGCTCGGGAGGGGGGGATGGGAACCAAGTCAGGGAATGGCTCGTTATCGCCGGTGTGAAACACCGGTGGAGCGGGCCATGACCAAAGACGAGATCGTCGATACGCTGAACGACCTGATTCAGATCACCGAGGACAGCCACGAAGGATATCGGAAGTCCGCCGAGGATGCCCAGGACCCCGATCTGAAGATGCTGTTCAACGATCTCTCCGCCCAGCGCGGCGCCATGGTCCGCGATCTCCAGAAGCATGTGGCGGAGCAGGGCGGGGCTCCGGAGGCCAGCGGCACCATGCTTGGCGGCGCGCACCGGTTCTTCGTCGACCTCAAGTCCGCCGTCATGGGCCGCGACCGGGCGGCGATCATCCAGGAGGTGGAGCGGGGCGAAACGGAGGCGGTGCGCCGGTACGAGCAGGCGCTCGACAAGGATCTTCCCACCCATCTCGCCAGCGTGATCAGCCAGCATCTCGCGCGTTTGCAGTCCGACCGCGATCGCCTCGCGGCGACCAAGCAGGCATCCAGGCAGGCTTCGTAGCCGTCGAATCGCACCGGGCGGTCGCAACGGATGGGATGGGGGCGTGTTGGACACCGAATACGCTTTTCGTCCAAACCCCCCTCACACCAGGAGACCGCCGATGGCAACCAACGCCGAAATCGCCGCCAAGCTGCTGAGGGATGCCGCATCCTTCTTCCGTCATGTCGGTGAGCAGAACGATCCCATCAGGGAGCAGATGGACACCAACGCCCAGGCGTACGAGACGATCGCCGGACTGGTCGAGACGGAGCCGACAGCCCAGTTCGACCTGGCGGAGCGCGGACCGGACGCCTAGCGGCGCTTCCGCTCCTCCAGCGCCGCGATGACCGCGCGGCGCTCCCCGGGCGGTTTCGTTCCCCAGCCGGCGATCTCGTCGAGGGTGCGCAGGCAGCCCCGGCAGAAGCCCGAGGCCGGATCGATCACGCAGACCCGCGTGCAGGGTGACGGAACGTGGTTTTCATCGAAAGTCATGGTGGCGGGACGGTATCAAACCGGGGTTCCATCCGCCAGGATTCGATTGGCCAGGGCCAGGCCGCTGAGGAAGGCGCCCTCGACCCTGCCGCCCAGGCACCAGTCGCCGCACGCGCCCAGGCCGCGCTCCGGATCGTACAGGCATTCCTGCTCCAGTCCCCGGAGCGGGATCGAGAAACGCCAGCGGTGCGCGGCGAGATAGCCGGCCTGGACCGGCCCGATTCCCGCCAGTTCCCGGAAAGCCGCGGTCAGCCGGGCGATCACCTCGGCCTGATCATCCTCGATATGCCGCTGCGACCATTCGGGCGAGCCGTGGAGCACCCAGGTCTCGCCCCCTCCGGCATCTCGGCCCGGCTTGGAACTGTCGCGGGCGATCCAGGAGAGCGGTGAGGCGCCGACGAAAGCCCCGTCATAGGCCAGCCCGAGCGGCCGCGGGAAGCGGACCAGCACCGACCAGCATCCCGCCATGATCGCGTCGGCCGCCGCCGCGGCGAGATCCGGCGCCTCGGCCAGCAAGGGAACGGCCTGGGGCGACGGCACGGCGACCGCCACCCGGCCGTAGCTGCCGAGATCCCTGCCGGCTTCGTCGCGCAACTGCCATCCGCCGTCACCCGGAACCACCTCCGCCACCCGCACGCCGCTGCGGGGGGTGACCGATTCCGCCAGCAGCCGGGCGGGAGCGGTCATGCCGGGCGTCCCGACGAAGCGCTCGCCCGGCGACTCCTCGATGCCGCCGCCCTCGCCGATCCGGACGATCCTCCCGGTCCAGCAGGCGGCGGCGCCCCGCGCCACCCAGTCGTCGACCCGGCTGCGGAAACGGGGATCGCGGGCGGTGAAGTACTGAGCCCCATGGTCGAACCTCGGGCTGCCTGCCCCGCCGCCGGCGTCGGCCCGGCGCGTGGCCATCCGCCCGCCCGCCGCGCGCCCCTTGTCGAAGACGGTCACGTCCAGGCCCCGGCCGGCCAGCCGCTCCGCGCATGCCAGGCCGGAAAGCCCGGCGCCGATCACCGCCACCCGGGAGGTCCCGCCCCGGCCCGATCGCCCCGGAAACCCGACCACCGTCCCGTCGCCCATCGATTCCCCCAATGCTCCTTGCCAACGGTGATGAGAAGTAGCCCGGTGCGGCTATTCATCCAGGCTCACGGAAGGCACATGCCGGATGAGCCGTTGCCAGATACGCTAATTCGGCGATAATACTAATAAAATGTATCTGTAACTAAAATCTGGCAGGTCGGTGTTGGTGCGCGTCTTTGCGGGAAGAGCGGGAGGATCTTTGCTCCGTGGCCGGGCTCCGGATCTGGAGTCGGAAAGCCGCTGGCGCGACCGCCGGACGACGCTGGCCTGCGTGATCCTGTGCGGGATACTGCTGTCGGTCTCCATGTTCCTGGTGGCGCGCCAGCAGACCGCGGCCCAGATCGCCGAGATCCTGGACGCGCAGGCGGTCCACATGACCGAGACGATCCAGCGCCGCGTCCGCGTGGTGGAGGATACGGTCAGGGCGACCAGCGCCCTGTTCAGCGCGTCCGGCACGGTGACTTCGGGGGAATTCTCCGGATTCATCGACCATATCCTGCCTGAACGCGACGGCGTCGACCTGCTGTTCTGGACGCCGCGGACCGAAGGCCGCATCGTCGTCCGCTATGCGATCGGGGCCCCCGGGAGCCGGTGGGAGGATCTCCCGGTGGAGGAGAGCTCCGACTTGCGCGGCCTCGCCTCGGCGGCCCTGGCCGGGCTGCCCATGGCGACCGGCGTGGTCCGCGACCTGGAAGGCACGTCGGCCGGGATCGGATACCTGCTGGCGGTAACCGTGCCGACTCGGCGGCGGGCGGATGGGGCGGTGGACGGGGCCGCCGTGGCCCTGGCCTCCCTGGGCGGCCTTTTCCAAGAGGCCCAGGGGGAGCAGGGTACCGGCATGGCGCCGATCTCCCTGCGGGTGTTCGATCCGGAGCAGCCGGACAGGCCGCTCTACGCCCGGGAATATCGGGAGAGCCTGGGCCTCCTGGCCCTCGTCGGGCCGGTGGTCCGCGGTACCCGCATCGTGATCGGCGACCGCATCTGGATCGCCGAGTTCCGCGCCGTCATGCTCGGCCTGCCGCCGGCGCTGGCTTTCGCCCCGGCCGGGGTGCTGCTGGGAGGATTGGTCCTGACCGCGATGCTGGCGGCCTACATGGTCGCGGCGCAGCGCCGAACCGCCGACGTCGGGGCGCTGGTGAGCCGCCTGGAGCGGATCAACCGCGAACTCGAACACCGCATCCGCGAGAACGAGCGCACCGCGGCGGCGCTGGGCGAGAGCGAGCGCAAGTACCGGGAAATCTACGAAAACGCCGCGGAAGGCATCTTCCAGACCTCGCCCGACGGACGGATGCTTAGCGCCAATCCTACCCTGGCGCGGATCTATGGCCATGACACGCCTGCGGACGTGCTGGATGCACTCCAGGACATCCGGCATCAGCTCTACGTGGACCCGAGGCGGCGGGACCAGTTCGCCCGACTGCTGGACCGGTACGACACCATCCACGGCTTCGAGTCGGAGGTCCGCCGCAAGGACGGCTCCATCATCTGGATCTCGGAGACAGCCCGCGCGGTGCGCGACACCGCCGGCCGGCTGCTCTACTACGAGGGCAAGGTCGAGGACATCACCGACCGCAGGGCCGCCGAGGAGCTTCAGCGGATCGCGCGGGAGGAGGCCGAACTCGCCAGCCGCGCCAAGTCGGAGTTCCTGGCCAACATGAGCCACGAGCTGCGCACGCCGCTGAACGCCGTGATCGGTTTCTCCGAAATCATCAAGAACGAGATGTTCGGCCCCGCGGGGCGTCCCGAATACGTCGAGTATGCCCGCGACATCCATGAAAGCGGCACGCTGCTGCTTGCCCTGATCAACGATATCCTGGACATGTCGAAGATCGAGGCCGGCAAGAAGGAGCTTCAGGACACGGTGGTCGATATCGGCCGGGTCGCCCGGAACTGCGTCCGCCTCGTCGAGGCGCGCGCCCAGTTCGTCGGCGTCGCGATCGCGATCGACCTGGCGGCGGACCTGCCGCCCGTCCGGGCGGAGGAGCTGGCGCTGAAGCAGATCATCGCCAACCTGCTGACCAACTCGGTCAAGTTCACGCCCAAGGGCGGCAGGGTGCTGGTGTCGGCCGGCGTCGAGCCGGACGGAGGGCTTGCCGTCGCCGTGGCCGACACGGGCATCGGCATCGCGCCGGAAGACATCAAGAAGGCCCTGGAGCCTTTCGGCCAAGTCGACAGCTCGCTCAACAACAAGACGCAGGGAATCGGCCTCGGCCTGCCGCTGGCCCGGTCGCTCGTGGCGCTGCACGGCGGAACGCTGTCGATCGAGAGCGAGCCGGGGCGGGGGACCACGGTCACCGTCCGCCTGCCGGCCGAGCGGGTGATCCGCAAGGTCGCCTGACGGCTCAGCCCGCCCGGCGGGCAGCGAGCTCACTGACGCAAAAAGAAGGCCGCCATGAAGGCGGCCCTGAGTCTAGGGAGGAAACGCCCAAAGAGGCGTCGCAGCATCTCTGCTGCAGTGCACAACATAATGTACGATTCAGTACATCGCAAGCCCAAAGACCATTATTCCCATCCTACTTTCGACCGACCGATTTCCGGGTCCGGGCCAAGTCTTGCGATAGGCGGGCGCCTGCGGTCAGGCGGCCCCGGGACGCCCGTTCCATGGCGCGCCGCCGGACGGGGTGCGAAAATATGCGGGACAGGCCCATCTCTCCCCTGCCATCTTTCGCCGACACGGCCCACCTTGATAGGGACGTCCGAAAGAGCGTGCGCGAAATGAAATGGACCGGAGATGTCGATGCCTGCTGATTCCCACAACGCCTCCCTCTCCCTGCTGGAAGACCTGATCGGGAAGGCCAAGGCCGCCGGCGCCGACGCCGCCGACGCGGTGCTGTTCGACGGCGCCTCCCTGTCGCTGTCGCAGCGGCTGGGCAAGCCGGAGCGGCTGGAGCGGGCGGAAGCCGGCGATCTCGGCCTGCGCGTCTTCGTCGGCAAGCGCCAAGCGATCGTCTCGACCACCGACCGCAGCGCCGACACGCTGGCGGCCCTGGTCGAGCGCGCCGTCGCCATGGCCCGCAACGTGCCGGAGGACCCGTTCAGCGGCCTTGCCGATCCCGACCAGCTCGCCCGCGGCTGGCCGACCGACCTGGAGATGGACGACCCGACCGAGCCGTCGGCCGAGCAGATGATCGAGCAGGCGCGGATCGCCGAGGAGAGCGCCCTGGCGGTCCAGGGCGTCACCAATTCCGAAGGGGCGGAGGCGAGCTGGAGCCGCTCCCACGTCGCCATCGCCGCCAGCAACGGCTTCGCCGGCGCCTATTCGATCTCGCGCCGCAGCCTGTCGGTGTCGGTGCTGGCCGGGTCCGGCACGGGGATGGAGCGCGACTACGAGTACAGCTCCAAGGTCTTCGCCGCCGATCTGGCGTCCGCGGAGGAGATCGGCCGGGGCGCCGGCGAGAAGGCGGTGCGCCGGCTGAACCCGCGCAAGGTCAAGACCTGCCAGGTGCCGGTGGTCTACGACCCGCGGGTGTCGCGCGGCCTGATCGGCCACATGTCCGGGGCGATCACCGGGCCGTCGATCGCGCGCGGCACCAGCTTCCTGAAGGACAAGATGGGCGAGCAGCTGTTCCGGACCGGGATCACCATCGTGGACGACCCGCACGTGCGGCGCGGCCTGCGCTCCAAGCCGTTCGACGGCGAGGGCGTCGCCAATTCCCGGCGCAACATCATCGAGGACGGGCGGCTGACCACCTGGCTGCTCGACCTGCGCTCTGCCCGCCAGCTCGGCCTGACCTCGACCGGGCATGCGTCGCGCGGCACCTCCGGCCCGCCGTCGCCCTCGCCCAGCAACCTCTACATGGCGCCGGGAACCCGCACGCCGGAGGAGCTGATCGCCGACATCGGCCAGGGCCTCTACATCACCGAGCTGATGGGCATGGGCATCAACGGGATCACCGGCGACTACAGCCGGGGCGCCGCCGGCTTCTGGATCGAGAACGGCGAGATCGCCTATCCGGTCAGCGAGCTGACGGTCGCCGGCAACCTGAAGGAGATGTTCAAGGTGCTGGAGCCGGCCAGCGACCTGGAGTTCCGCTACGGCATGGACGCCCCGACGATCCGGATCGACGGCATGACCATCGCCGGTACCTAACTCTGTCCGGCCGGCCGCCGCGGCGGCCGGCCGGCGCGTCGGATAGAGCTGGCTCGACAGTCTCGCCGCCGTCATCGACTGGTTCCGCAGGCGGGTTCCGGCCTAACGGCTTTCGATCACGATGGAGGCCGGGTTCTGCGTCGAAGCGGTTGAGGAGGCCTTTGGCCCGCCACGGCAAGCCGGAGATCTTCAACAGCGAAATACTCTGACGTGCTGCGCATATTCTTGCTTCTGCTGAATCCATGCGAAGGACACTTCAAATGGTCAAGCCGGGATCACTTTGGATGCCGGCGACTCCAGGTGGAGATTGCAGGGGATGCGGGAGGTGGCGTCTTTACCCGCCCGGTCAGCCGACCGGTTCGGCGCCCAGCGGCAGATTGTCGCGCAGGAACTGCGCGAGCACCTTGAACTCGCGGCTGCGGGCAGCCTCGCGCCGCCAGACCAGGGCGACTCGGCGGGACGGGCAGGGCGGGGCGAAGGGACGGATCTCGACCGATCCGTTCGGCGCGGAGGCGCCGGTCACCGAAAGCGCCGGCAGCAGGGTGATGCCGATGCGGCTCGCGACCATCTCGCGGAGCGTGTCGAGCGACGTGGCGGCGAAGCTGTCGCGGTCGCGCGCCCGGGCATGTCCGCAGACCGCCAGCGCCTGGTCGCGGAAGCAGTGGCCGTCCTCCAGCAGAAGGACCTGCTCGTCCGCCAGGTCCGATTCGCTGACTTGGTTGCGCGCGGCCAGGCGGTGGCCGGCGGGCAGCGCCACTACGAAATTCTCGTCGAACAGGGCTTCGGTCTCGAACGACGCTTCGGCGACGGGCATGGCGAGCATCAGCGTGTCCAGGTCGCCGCTCTTGAGGCGTTCCACGAGTCGCCCGGTCTGGTCCTCCCGAAGGTAGAGTCGCAGATCCGGATATGTGCGCCGCAGCGAAGGAAGCACCCTGGGAAGCAGATAAGGGCCGACCGTGGGTATGACACCTAGTCGCAGGTCGCCCGCCAGGGGGGCGGCCACGCCCTGCACGCTGTCGGTCAGGTCGCGCACTTCCGCGAGGATGCGGCGCGCCCTTTCGGCGACCTCCGTGCCGATCGGGGTGAGCATCACCCGGCGCTTCGTGCGCTCCACCAGCTGGGTGCCAAGTGCTTCTTCCAATTGCTGTATCTGGGCCGACAGACTGGGCTGGCTGATGTTCGCGGCGTCGGCCGCCTTGCCGAAGTGGAGGGTGTCGGCGACCGCCACCAGATAGCGCAGGTGCTTGAGCGTGACGGCCTGACTCATCGGCCTCTCCTATCACAGCGTTCAGAAAAAGCGATTGGATTTATCATAGGGCTGTCGCCAGTTTTGGAACTGTTCGAATTTAGTGCACTGCAGCATACGGAGCTAGTTTCATGCTTACTGTCGGCGATAAGTTTCCCGCCTTCGACCTCAAGGCCGTCGTTTCCACCGATCCGAAGGAGGCCTTTGCGCAGTTCACCGACCGCTCTTTCGAGGGCAAGTGGCTGGTCGTGTTCTTCTGGCCGAAGGACTTCACCTTCGTGTGCCCGACCGAGATCGCCGCGTTCGGCAAGCTGAACGGCGAGTTCGCCGACCGTGACGCCCAGGTGCTCGGCGGTTCGACCGACAGCGAGTTCGTGCACCACGCCTGGCGCGTCCACCACGACGACTTGCGCGACCTGCCGTTCCCGATGCTGGCCGACATCAAGCGCGAGCTGTGCACCGAGCTGGGCATCCTGGACAAGACCGAGGGCGTGGCGTTGCGCGCCACCTTCATCGTCGACCCCGAGGGCATCATCCGCTTCGCTTCGGTCAACGACCTGTCGGTCGGCCGCAACCCGCAGGAAGTCCTGCGCGTCCTGGACGCCCTGCAGACCGACGAGCTGTGCCCCTGCAACTGGCAGAAGGGCCAGGACACCCTGCAGGCCGCCTGATCCCGGTTCCTCACGGGTTTCATCATGGTGGGCGCCGGGCGGCGCCCACCATGCGGGTGCCGGTTCCGGCCGGCCTGATCTGCATTCTATCGTCCGCACCTTAGGAATTGCCTGCCATGTCGATCGATGCGCTGAAGGGCAAGCTGCCCGACTACGCCAAGGACCTGAAGCTGAACCTGTCCGGCGTGTTCAACACGCCCAACCTGACACCGCAGCAGGCCTGGGGTACCGCCGTCGCGTCAGCCCTCGCGTCACGCCAGCCCGAAGTGATCCGCGCCATCGTCGCAGACGCCGGGCAGCACCTGGAGCCGGCGGCGCTGAACGGGGCCAAGGCCGCCGCGGCGATCATGGGCATGAACAACATCTACTATCGCTTCGTCCACCTGTCCGCAACCAAGGACTACGCCCAGATGCCGGCGCGCCTGCGCATGAACGTCATCGGCAATCCGGGGGTGGACAAGATCGATTTCGAATTGTGGTCGCTCGCCGTGTCGGCCGTCAACGGCTGCGGCATGTGCATCGAGAGCCACGAGCATGAGGTCGTCAAGAAGGGCGTCTCCAAGGAGGCCGTGCAGGACGTGATCCGGATCGCTTCCGTGATCCACGCCGTCTCCGCGGTGATCGACGGGGAGAACGCGCTCGCCTGAGCGCGGTCCTCCGGACCTGGGCCGTCCCGGGAACTAACCTGAAAAGGCGCCGGCCCGCGGAAGCGGCCGGCGCCTTTTCCGTATGCGCGCCGGCGTTCAGTTCATCGCCGAGGCCGGCCCCATGATGCCGAGGAGCGCGCTGTACAGCGCATAGACGCCGAAGCAGGCCAGCAGCACGGCCGCGGTCTGGTTGATGCGCCGGAACACGCCGTCCGAGATCATGTGCCGCATCATGGCCACGCTGCCGCTGAGCGTCAGGAACCACAGGGCGGAGCCCAGGAAGACGCCCAGCACCAGGACGGCCGCCTCGTAGTCGGACGCAAGCTCGCCGCCCAGCCCGAAGCCGGCGAAGATCGCGACGAACGCGAAGATGGTGATCGGGTTGGTCAGGGTGAGCCCAAGCCCGACCGCGAAACCGCCCAGCACGGTGCGGATGTCCCGCGTGATCTCCCGCGGGTGCGGCTGGGCGGTGAAAGCCCTGGCCGCGATCAGCAGCATGACGGTGCCGCCGACCAGCCGGAACGCGGTCTGATGGCCGGCCAGCCAGTCGGTCATGGCCTGGACGCCGAATGCCGCGATCGCGCCGAACAGCCCGTCGGCCACCGCGGCGCCCAGGCCGGTGGCGAACCCTGTCAGGACCCCTCCCTGAAGCGTACGGCGGATGCACAGGAGGCCGATCGGCCCCACCGGCGCCGCGATGGCGATCCCCAGCAGGACACCGCGCAGGAGAACCGCCAGATATTCCACAACCAGAACTCCCCATATCCCCCGTGCGCGCGACGCGGCGGAGTATGGCCCGCCCGGTCCCCGAAGCGGAACGGGGAATGGACGGTGCGGCATTAAACACGGCCCCCGGGGAAGGGGAGGCGCGAAGGGTTGCCGGAGTGCAGCACCTGTGACCTTTGTACCGGCTGCCGGTCCGATGCGGCTTGCCTCCCGGACGGCCTTCGATTAATCAGGGAACCGGTACAGGGCCGCGGACCAAGTCCCACCGCCAACCATCCGCCTCCACTGGGGAGCGCTCCGCCGGGGCTGCTCCGAAGGGTATTCTTGTGCGTGCTTTTTCCTTCCGGGATAAGGGTTTGAAGCGTCCTGAACGGGGACTGCGGAACAGCTTGCGCGGCGGTCTCGTGGCCCTGGGGATCGCGGCGGCGGCGGGCGTTCCCCCGGCATCGGCGCAGGACGCGGGGGGCGGCCAGCCCGTGCTATTGAACGCCGACGAACTCACCTATGACGAGACCCTGGGCATCGTGACCGCCACGGGCGACGTGGAGCTGGCCCAGGGCGACCGCCTGCTGCTGGCCGACCGCGTCTCGTTCAACCAGCGCACCCGGGTGGTGACCGCGACCGGCAATATCCGCCTGCTGGAGCCGAGCGGCGACGTGATGTTCGCGGAGTATGCCGAACTGACCGACGATCTCGCCCAGGGTTTCGTGCAGCAGGTCCGCGCCCTGCTGACCGACAACTCCCGGATGGCCGGGACCGAGGCGGAACGGACCGACGGGGGACGCTTCATGCGGATCAACCGGGCGGTCTATTCGCCGTGCGACCTGTGCGCCGAGGACCCGACCCGGGCGCCGCTCTGGCAACTCCGCGCCAACCGCGTGGTCCACGACAAGGAAGCGAAGGAAGTCATCTATCGCGACGCCTGGCTCGAGATGTTCGGCATTCCGGTGCTGTACACGCCCTATTTCGAGCACCCGGACCCGACGGTGGACCGCAAGAGCGGCTTCCTGAGCCCGATCTTCGGCTATGGCGGCAATCTCGGGACCTTCGCGGCGGTGCCCTACTACTGGTCGATCGCGCCCGACATGGACGCGACGATCACCCCGATGTTCAGCACGGAGGACGGCGTCCAGGTGCGCGGCGAGTGGCGCCAGCGGTTCGAGCGCGGCCGCCTCTTCCTGGACGGCAGCATCGTCAACGCCGACCGGACGACGACCTCGGGCGAAGTGAAGGAGGATCGCTGGCGCGGCCACCTGTTCGGCGAGGGGCTGTTCGACCTCGACGAGACCTGGAGGGCCGGCTTCAACCTCGAGCAGACATCGGACCGGTCCTATCTGCGGCGGTACCGGATCAGCGGCGAGGACATCCTGACCAGCCGCGCCTTCGTGGAAGGCTTCCAGGGCCGCAACTACGCGGTCGCGAACGCCTATCGCTTCGACGACCTGCGCGAGCTTTACGAGAACGAACCCTACGTGATCCCGCTGGCCGAGGCCCAGATGCTCGGCGAGCCCGACTCGCTGCTGGGCGGGCGCTGGTCGCTGGACTTCGGCTTGGTCGGGCTGCAGCGTCCGGAAGGGCGCGATACCCAGCGCGCCTCGATCGAAGCGGGATGGCAGCGCGAGTTCGTCGCCGATGCGGGCCTGATCACCACGATCAGCGGATCCCTGCGGGGCGATGCCTACTATGTCACCGACTATATCAGGCCGGACGATCCCACCGGGCGGGAGGACAGCACGACCGACTACCGCCTGTTCCCGCAGGGACAGATCACCATGCGGTACCCGGTGGCGCGCCAGATCGGCACCGTCCAGCACGTGATCGAGCCGATCGTCTCGTTCACCACCTCGCCCAACATCGACGACCAGGACAATATCCCCAACGAGGACAGCCAGGACATCGAGCTGACGGCCTACAACCTGTTCCGGCCCAACCGCTTCCCCGGCGTCGACCGGCTCGACTCGGGCACCCGGGTGACCTACGGCGCCAAGACGGGCTTCTACGGTTTCGGCGGCGGCTTCTCGGAGTTCTTCCTGGGCCAGAGCTATCAGATTTCCCGGAACGACGAGGCGCTCGAAGCCTCGGGCCTGGGCGAGGACTATTCCGACATCGTCGGCAGCATCAGGGTTCAGCCCGCTCCTTACCTGGATCTGCAATACAATTTCCAGCTTTCGGAGGAGGACCTGGAGGCGCAGGTCCAGCAGTTCCGCGTCACCGCCGGCGTTCCCGTGCTGCGCGCCGGCGTCAACTATTACTACCGCGACCGGCCGACCAGCGGCGACACCGCGCCGCGCCGCGAATACCTGTCGGCGTCGCTCAGTTCGTCCTTCTCGCAGTACTGGTCCGCGGCCGTGGCGCAGAGCTACGATCTCCAGGCGACCAACGAGAAGCTGCGCAGCACCAGCGCCTCGCTGACCTACAGCGACGAGTGCTTCACCTTCCAGATCATCGGGTCGCGGGACAATACCATCCGGTCCGGCGAGGAGGGCGGCGACACCATCTATTTCCGCCTGGTGTTCCGTAACCTGGGCGAGGTCGAAGCCCCGCTGATCAGCTCCTCCTCGCAGGCGTCGTCCCAGTAGCCCCGTCGCGAGGCGCCGGCCGGCAAGGACGCTGTTCCTTGCGGAGGAGCGGCGTCTCGCCGCCCGAGGTGAGCGGGACGCTCACCCTCCCCGGGAGGCCCCCGATCCGGCCAGCCGCTAGGAGGCCGAAGCCGTCAACGGCTCGCGGTTGAAGAACAGCGACAGCCGGCGGGTGATGTCTTCGCTCAGCTGGGCCACGCTGCGGTCGTAGGCGTCCTGTTCACCGATCAGGGTCGCGTACTGGCTGCGCAGGATGTTGAAGTTGCTGACGGAGCTGGTGATGCCCGACAGGACGGCGACGCCTTGGGCGTTGCGCAGCGTATAGGCCGCCAGCACGTTCAGTTCGGCGCGGGTGGCGCTGTCGTCCACCGCGATGCCCAGCTTGACCACCGTTGGGTTCAGGACGACGTCGAGGGTGTATTCCGGGGACACCGGGCGGCCGTCGCGGTAGAATCGGTCGATCAGGCTATTGCGGAGCTGCTGTCCCAGGCGGTTCGGGATGTTGTTGACCTGGACGAGCGGCAGTTGCTGTGCGGACGGAGTGCCGCCGCCGTGGAGCGGCTGGTATCCGCAGGCTGGCAGCAGCAGCATGCAGAGCAAAGCGCCCCACCTGTGAAGCGGGTTTGTCTTGTTCGACAGCATCTGCCACCTGGTGAATTCACTGGACCTCGGAGAACTGATGCGGCCGGCGCGATCAGCCCCGTCGAAGCTATCCAACTCGGTGCTGGCGCGCAAGCACGTGGATCGCCAGCATCGACAGGAACAGCGCGCCCAGCCACCAGACCTGCCAGATGCCGTAGGCTACCGAGATCATGGCGAGCATGCCGGCGAAGGCGGCGAGCGCGATCGGCTGGCTGTCGCGCGGCAGGGTACCGATGTCGCGCAGGATCGTCAGTCCGGCGGCGATGCCGAAGCAGACTCCGACGAATCCAAGCTCCAGCCAAACCTGAAGGATGGCATTGTGCGGGTGGAGCGGCAGCACCGGAAAGCTGTAGCCGCCCCGGTCCACGAACACGTTCTCCGCCAGCGAACGGGATGAATCAAGCCCCCAGCCGAGCAGAGGTCGCTCGAACACCAGGTTGGACGCATAGTGCCAGATTTCGATCCGGTGAAGGAACGAAAAGGGCAGGTCGCCGCGGTCGATCAGATCCAGCCCGTAGAGATATTCCATGGCCGGAATGGTCGCGAAGAAGGTGACGACGACTCCGATTCCCAGGAGGTGCCTTGTGAGGGTCGGAACCGCCGTCGCGACCGCCAGGGTCACCAGGCCGACCAGCAGCCCGGCCATCGCCGACTCGCTTTCCCCGCCTGTCACCAGGACGATCATGCCGACCGGCAGCAGGGCGGTCGCGGCCCGCTGGCGGCGCAGCCAGAACACCTGGCAGACCGGCCAGCACAGGGCCGCCATGGCGACCATGTTCCGGTTGATCAGCGATCCGTAGAGCTCCGGGTCGGGCGGCAGGCCGCCGCGCATCAGCTGGTAGACCGGCAGGCCGTGCAGCAGGTCCAGCATCAGCAGGATCACCGCTGCGGCGTAGGCCGCCACGAGCAGGCCGGCGCGGCGCTCGTCCAGCGGCGGCGTCCGCGTGGCGGCGACCGCCAGCAGCAGGGCGGGTATCAGCGCGTAGCTCAGTTCCCAGGCCTGTTTGAGGCTTTGCCCCGGCCGGATGCTCCAGACCGAGGTCAGGGCACCGTAGGCCAGGAACCCGCCCAGGATCACCATCCACCGGACCGGCGGGACCGGCCAGCGGCCGGTGTCCAGGCGATGGAGCAGGATGCCGAAGACAGAGCCGGCGATCATCAGCGGGGCCAGCCCGCGCGGCACCGTCACCGCGATCAGGGGGGCGAGCAGAAGGATGATCAGGCATGCGGCCGCGAAGCGCGCCGGGACGGCCGGCCCCGTCATGTCGGCTGGCTCATTCTGGGCCGTTCACTCTTGCTGGTTCATGTCAGTCGGAGCCCAGTTCCCGGCGCCGGGACTCCGCCGCGGCATCCTCGGGCCGGTAATCCGGGACCAGGGTGCGCAGGGTGGTCAGGGTCCTGGTCCCGTCGGTCGCCCGCGCGGCAAGCTCCAGCTCGTTCAGCAGCCGGTTGATCACCGCGTGTTCGATCACGCGGGGCGACGCCTGGAACACTCCGTCGGCGCTGGTGCGCGTCGGCGTCTCGCCCTCGGACAGCAGTTCCTCGAACAGCTTCTCGCCCGGCCGCAGCCCGGTGAATTCGATCCTGATGTCCTTGTCCGGGCGAAGCCCGACCAGCCGGATCATGTTGCGGGCCAGATCGACGATCTTCACCGGCTCGCCCATGTCGAGCACGAAGATCCGCCCGCGGCCCTGGGGATGGGCCGAGCCGTAGGCCGATGCCTGGAGCACCAGCTCGACCGCCTCGCGCACGGTCATGAAGTATCGCCGCATCTCCGGATGGGTGACGGTCAGCGGGCCGCCCGCCGCGAGCTGGCGCTGGAACAGCGGGACCACGGAGCCGCTGGAGCCCAGCACGTTGCCGAACCGGACGGTCATGAAGCGGGTGCCGGGCCCGTCCGACCCCGGCAGCAGGTCGAGCGCCTGGCAATAGGACTCGGCGGCGCGTTTGGTGGCGCCCATCACGCTGCTCGGGTTGATCGCCTTGTCGGTGGAGATCAGGACCATGGCCCGGGTGCCGACGGTCCGCGCCGCGTCGGCGACGTTGCGCGTTCCGATCGCGTTGGTCAGCACGCCCTCCTCCGGGTTGGCCTCGACCAGGGGCACGTGCTTCAGGGCCGCGGCGTGGAACACCAGGTCGGGCCGGGTATCCTGGAACAGCCGGAGCACGCGGGCGCGGTCGCGCACGTCGGTGATCACGCTGCGGCAGGCCAGCCCGCCGTACCGCCCGCGGATCTCTCCGTCGATCGTGTAGAGGTTGAATTCGCCGGCATCGACCATGGTCAGCTCGGCCGGGCCCAGTGCCGCGATCTGGCGCGTCAGCTCGCTGCCGATCGTGCCGCCGGCGCCGGTGACCAGCACCCGCCGTCCGGCGATCAGGCCCTCGATGGCGCTGCGGTCCAGCACCGTCTGGGGCCGCCCCAGCAGGTCCTCCACCGCGATCGGCCGAAGCTCGATCTTGCCTTCGCCCAGGGCGTCCTTGAACTCGGTCAGGCTCGGCAGCCGGCTGAGCGACAGGCCCAGCGGTTCGGCGAGGTCGAGCAGCCGGCGGATCAGGTCGGCGTCATGGTCCGTTTCCGGCTTGGTGACGATCAGCCTCTGCGGCTTCACGCCGCGCCGGTGCAGGGAATCGACCACCGTCGGCAGGTCGCCCACGCCGCCCAGCACTGGCACGCCGCGGATTTCCCGGCCGATCCGGCCGCCCTTATCGTCCACCACGCCGACCACGCGGTACGCCGACTGGGGTGTTTGGGAGAGCGCGCGGATCAGCTGGTCCGCGCCGTCCTCGGCGCCGACCAGCAGCACCTGCACCCGGTGCTCGCCGCCGGAGAAGTCGGACAGGGCCAGCCGCCGGTCCTTGAACAGGCGGTAGCCGAAGCGCGGCGCGCCGAGCAGGAACAGGAGCACGAACCACTGGATCACCGGGATCGAGCGCGGGATCGTGTCCAGCCGGGTCAGCAGGAACAGCAGAAGGACGGACACGACCGAAACGACGGTGGCTGCCTTGGTCACCAGGATCAGGTCCGGTGCCGACGCGTAGCGCCATATCCCGCGGTACAATCCCAGCAGGCGGTAGGTGATGGCCGCCGTCACCACCACCACCACGAGGCCCTCCAGCAGGCCTTCGAAATGGAACCCGAACAGCTCGTCGCCCACGCGCAGGTAGAACGCCGCGACGAAAGCCATGGCCGTCATCAGGAGGTCGTGCAGGTAAGCGAGGCCGGCTCGATCGAGTTTCATCAGGTCAACGCGCGCTGCTCTTTGGACCGGCCGAAGCATTGAACCATTCCGCGGTGACGCGCAAGGCGTCTTCCTGCGACCAAAACGGTTGCCAGCCCAGGGTTCCGCGAATGGCCCGGTCGTCCAGTTCGAGGGATGCCGCCAGCCGGTCGAAGGCGTCGCCGCGTCCGATCAGGTTGAGCGCGGTTCGCAGCAGGGACGGCGGGACGTCGAACAGGCGCGCCGGCCGCCCCAGGGCGCGGGCGATGGCGCGGATCAGGTCGGGCGTCGACAGCACCGTGCCGTCGTGGACCAGGAAGCGGTGGCCGGGAGCGCCCCGGTGCTCCGCGCAGAGCGCGATGGCGCCGGCCAGGTTGTCGACGAAGATCAGGCTGCGCCGGTTGCGGATCGCGCCGAGCGGCAGCGGCGGAGCACGGCGGCAAAGCGTCAGCAGCCGCCGGAAATTGGCCCCGACGCCGGGGCCGTAGACCAGCGGGGGCCTGATCACGACCTGCTCCAGCCCGGTGCGCGCGGAGACCGTCTCCAGCGCCTGTTCCGCTTCCAGCTTGGAGATGCCGTAGGGGGAGGCCGGCCGGGGCGGGGTCGTGTCCGTCACAAGCTCCTCGGCGCCGTTCTCGGTCACCGCCTTGATCGTGCTGACCAGCACCATGCGGCGTGCCCCGGCTGCCGCCGCGGCTTCCGCCAGCCGGCGCGTGCCCTCGGCGTTGACCCGCCGGTGCAGGGCGAGTGCGGCGGCGGGATCGCCCTCCTCCTCCGCCTGGTGGACCCGGGCCGCGAGATGGACGACCGCGTCGATCCCGGCGAGGGCGCCGGTCCAGTCGGTCTCCGGGCCGATGTCGCCCACCGCAACCGTGTCGGGAGCGGGGTGGGCGCCGGGACGGCGGACAGCGGCGCGGACATGATGGCCCCGGCCGGCCAGGATCGGAATCAGCGAGGATGCGACGAAGCCGGTCGCTCCGGTCACCAGGATGCGCATCATGCCCTCCCGGCCGTACGGGGCAGCAGGGCGAACAGGGCCAGCACGATCAGGGCGCCGGGCACCAGCGCCACCCAGCCCACGGTCACCGACGCGGCGGCCAGGGCGACCAGGCCGGCATTGGCCGCGAGAACCCACAGCACGACGCCGGAGTGGCTGCGGCCGGCCTGGACCGCGCGCTGGTAGATGTGCTCCCGGTGGGGCTGCCAGATCCTCTTGCCCGCCGCCAGGCGGCGCAGCAGCGTGAAGGTGGCGTCCGCCAGGAAATAGAGCGGGACCAGCAGGGCGGCGGCCCATTCGCCCGCCCCGGCGGCGCCGAGCAGGAGCCAGCCCAGCAGGTAGCCCAGCGGAACGCTCCCCACGTCGCCCATGAAGACCCGGGCGGGATGCCAGTTCCAGCCGAGGAAACCCAGCGCCGCCCCGACCGTCGAAAGCGCCAGCCAGAGCGGCACGACCCCCAGCCCCGCCGTCACCGAGACCAGCGCCAGCCCAGCGCCGATCGAGGCGGCCTCGCCGCCCGCCAGCCCGTCGATCCCGTCCATGAAGTTGAACAGGTTGACGAACCAGAGCCAGCAGAAGCCCGCCGCCAGCCGGTCCGCCCACAGGGGCAGCCAGCCCTGGAAGACCAGGTCGTGGCCGGGCAGCGCCGTCAGCCCGACGGCCACCGCCGCGATCTGCGCGGCCAGCCGGAACAGGGCGGGACGGCTGCGCCGGTCGTCCATCCAGGAGACGGCGATCAGCCCGGCGGCACCGGCCAGCACCGGTCCTATGCGGTCGAAGGAACCGACTATCCAGCCGATCAGCGCGAAGGCGGGCAGCAGGGTCGCCATGATGCCCCAGCCGCCGCCGCGCGGCGTCGGCACGGTGTGGCTGCTGCGCTCGTTGGGGAGATCGAGGATCGCGTTCCGGCGCAGGTACTGCACCATCATGCCGGTCGCCATGTAGGACAGGGCGGCGGTGCCGGCGAGCAGGGCGGTTTCGAACAGGCCAATGGCATCGGTCATCGAGAAATCCGGGCGGGACGCCCCAGCGTGTGAAAGGCGATCATGCGATGCCGTGATAGTCCTTGTACCACGCCACGAACCGGGGAATACCCACTTCGATCGGAATAGTGGGCTCGAAGCCGAGATCGCGCCGGGTCGCGTCGATGTCGGCGTAGGTCGCGGGCACGTCGCCGGTCTGCATCGGCTCCAGGTTCTTGAGAGCGGTGCGGCCCAGCGCCTGTTCGATCACCTCGATGAAGCGGAGCAGACTCTCCGACCGGTGATTGCCCAGGTTGTAGAGCATGGAGCGTACGCCGCGCTCGTCGGGAGCGGGCGGATGCCCCAGCGCGGCGACGATGCCCGCCACTATGTCGTCGACATAGGTGAAGTCGCGCTCCATGCGGCCTTCGTTGAACACCCGAATCGGCCTGCCGGCCATGATCGCGTCGCAGAACAGGTAGGCCGCCATGTCCGGCCGGCCCCAGGGGCCGTAGACCGTGAAGAACCGGAGCCCGGTCGCCGGCAGCTTGTGGATGTGGCTGAAGCTGTAGGCGATCAGCTCGCCCGCGCGCTTGGTCGCGGCGTACAGCGATACCGGATGGTCCACCGGATCGTCGATCGAGAAGGGCAGCTTGGTATTGGCGCCGTAGACCGAGGAGGAGCTGGCGTAGACGAAGTGTTCAAGGGAATCCAGGTTCCGGGCCGCCTCCAGCATGACCACCTGGCCGACCACGTTGGCGTCCGCATAGGCGTACGGGTTCTCCAGCGAGTAACGTACGCCCGCCTGCGCCGCGAGGTGGACGATGCCGGCGACCGGTCCGGACGACCCCGCCCGCTTCAGCGCCGCGCCGACCGCCTCCCGGTCGGACACGTCGGCCTGGATGAAGGTGAAGCCGGTCCGGCGGGCCAGCCGCTCGAGCCGCGCGCGCTTGAGGTCCACGCTGTAGTAGTCGTTCATGTTGTCGATGCCGACCACCTGGTCGCCGCGGGCCAGCAAAGCCTCGGCGACATGTGAGCCGATGAAGCCGGCGACACCGGTGAGAAAGATCGTCATCCAGGACCTCGGTCGAGTTCAGTACGGCCGCTTTATGACCCAGCCCACCCGGTAGTGCCAGCGCAACTCGGTCATAGCCCTTCCGAATCGGGACCGTGCGGGTCGAGCTTCCTCCGAATCGGCTCAGCCGCGCGTTCCGGCGTCGCGCGGCGCGAGTGCGGGCAGCAGGCGGCGCGGCAGGAGCGGCGGCGGGATGCCGACCCGCTGCCAGGCCATGACCGCCATGGCGATCTGGCTGCCGAGCAGCGACAGGGTGGTCATGGCGGCGGCGCCCTCGATCCCGAAGGCCGGGATCATGACCAGGTTCAGGGCGACGTTGGCCACGGCGGCGCAGCCGAGCGCCCGCATCGCCTGCTGCTCGTGCCCGGTCATGGTCAGCATCAGGTGGCTCGGGCCGATCACGGTGCGCAGGCAGATGCCGACCATCAGGATACGGGCGGCGGCGGCGCCGTCGACGAATTCCGACCCGAACAGGCCGAGGATCCAGGGAGCGAGTACGATCAGGGGAACGCCGATGACCAGTGATCCGGCGAGCGTCATCAGGGTGGTCGTCCGCATGAAGGCGGCCAGTTCGGTCCGCTCGCCCCGGGCGTAGTGGGCGGCGAACGTCGGGCCGACGATCGCGCCGACCGCCAGGTACGGGAACAGCACCAGTTCCGCCACGTTGCAGGCGATCACGTAGACGCCGGCGTCGGCGGCCGTCATCAGCCAGCCGATCATCAGCACGTCGCTGCGTTGAAGCAATAGTTGGCTGCCGCCGGTAAGCCCCAGGACGAACGCTGAGGCGATCCAGTCGCGCCGCCGGAAGACGGCGCGCGGCGCGGAGGCGGGCAGCACCGCGAGGCGCCCGCGCAGGTACAGGATCAGGGTGAGCGCGCTCGCCCCGCCCAGCGCCACGAAACCCATGACGGCGGGCGGCGTCAGCGCCACCGAGAGACCGGTCGCGGCACCCACCAGGAGCAGCACGACGGCGTCGCGCATGAGTCGTTCCGGCGCGGTGCCCAGCACCACCTGCCCCTGTCCGTACAGGACGGCGGCATTGAGCCTCAGCATGGCGAGCAGGGGCAGCACCACGAAACCGGCCAGGAAGGTGGCGCCGAGCTCCGCCGGGATCCCCGGCTGGAGGGATATCAGAACCGCGCCGAGCGCCGAGATCGCGATGCTGAGGCCGCCGACCAGGCCGGCGGCATGGCGCAGGACCCCGGCGAGCAGAGCCCACTCCTGCCGCGCCCGGTGCGCCGCGACGCTGCGCATCATCAGCATGTCGTGACCCATCACCGCGACATAGACCAGGATGTTGATCCAGGCCATGGCGTAGGCGAAGTGCCCGTAGCCTTCGTGGCCCAGCAGGCGGGCGAGCACGATCTGGAGCACCAGGGCCTGGGCCATGCCCGCGACGTTCAGCGCCATGACGCTGCCGCCACCCCGGGCCAGCCGCAGGAACGCCGGGTTTCGCGTGATCAGAACAGGAAGTCGAAATGCCACCGCGATAACCGAAACCTGCGAAAACCGGGACCCGTGCCGCTGCCGGAAGCTTACGCGGCGGAGAATGCTGTCGCGCGGAGGGGGAAGTCAATGCGGCTGGGCGCCTTTTCCATCGTTACCCATAAGGTGGTCCCGCTTACCGATGATTGCGCTTGCCCCGGACGGGCGCGGGCTTCTATTCGAGATCCCGGCGTTCTTCTTGAACCATCGTGATCACGGACAGTCAGGCGGGGGATCGGTTCCGGTGTGTGGCATCTGTGGTTTCGTCGAACCTTCCGGCCGCCGGGCGCCGGAATCCCTGGTGCGCGCGATGGCGGACGCGCTGGCCCACCGCGGCCCGGACGGCGACGGCGTCTGGGCCGACGAAGCCGCGGGCGTCGCGTTCGGCCACCGGCGGCTCGCGATCGTCGACCTGTCGCCCCTGGGACGCCAGCCGATGGAATCGGCCGACGGCCGGCTGGTGCTGACCTTCAACGGCGAGATCTACAACTACCGGGAGCTGCGCGCCGACCTGGAAGCCGGCGGGCTGCGCCTGCGCGGCCAGTCCGACACCGAGGTGCTGGTCGAGGCCTGCGCCGCCTGGGGCGTCGGGCGGACGGTGCGCCGGCTGATCGGCATCTTCGCCTTCGCCCTGTGGGACAAGTCCGTCCGGCGCCTGACGCTGGTCCGCGACCACCTCGGAGTCAAGCCGCTCTACTGGGGCCGGGTGGGGGCCGACGGCCGGGGCGAGGGCTCCGGTGCTGCGGCCGGCGGGGTCATGTTCGCGTCCGAACTGAAGGCGCTGCGCGTGCATCCCGGCTGGTCGCCCGGCCTGGACCGCGGCGCGCTGGCGTCATACCTGCGCTTCAGCTACGTTCCCGGGCCGCACACGATCTACCGCGGCGTGGCCAAGCTTCCCCCCGGCTCGATGCTGACCTGGGAACCGGGGACGGAGCCCCGGACCGAGCGTTACTGGGACATGCGGGCGGTGGCCGGGGTTCCGCCGCGCGACCTCGACCCGGCGTCGGCGACGGCCGAGCTGGAGGCGCTGCTGGGCGACGCCGTCGGCAGGCAGATGGTCGCGGACGTGCCGCTCGGCGCCTTTCTCTCCGGCGGGGTCGACAGCTCGACGGTGGCGGCGCTGATGCAGGCCCGGAGCGGCCGGCCGGTGCGGACCTTCTCGATCGGGTTCGACGTGGCGGGCTATGACGAGGCGGTCCACGCGAAGGCGGTGGCATGCCACCTGGGCACCGACCATACCGAGCTCTATGTCGGCCGCGACCATGCCCGCGACGTGATTCCGCGGCTGCCTGACCTGTTCGACGAGCCTTTCGCGGACAGTTCCCAGATACCGACCTACCTGGTCTCCGAAATGACCCGCCGCCACGTCACCGTGGCGCTGTCGGGCGACGGCGGCGACGAGCTGTTCGCGGGCTATCACCGCTACTTCTGGGCGGATGCGGCGCGCCGGCGGCTGGACCGTCTTCCGCGCGGCCTGCGCGGATTCGCGGCATCGGCCTTGTCGGCGCCGCCGGAGAGCGCCTGGGACCGCGGCTTCGGGCTGCTCCCCGGCAGGATCCGGCCCGGCCGCGCCGGCGAGCGGATGCACAAGCTGGCGGCGCTGCTGGCGGCGTCGGGACCGGACGAGGTCTATCGCGGCCTGCTGTCCCACTGGGACCCCGCGGAGATCGTCAGGGGGGCTGAGGAGCCGCACGGCGTCCTGTGGGACGGCTCGGTCGCCGGGGAGATCCCCGACTTCCTCCGGCGCATGCAGTTCCTGGACACGGTGACCTACCTTCCGGACGATATCCTGGCGAAGGTGGACCGCGCCAGCATGGCGGTCGGGCTGGAGGCGCGCGTGCCGCTGCTCGACCACCGCGTGGTCGAGTTCGCCGCCCTCCTGCCGGCCTCGCTCAAGGTGCGCGACGGGCAGGGCAAGTGGCTGCTCCGCCAGGTGCTCTACCGCCATGTCCCCCGGGAATTGGTGGAACGGCCCAAGATGGGCTTCAGCGTCCCGCTCGACGGCTGGCTGCGCGGCCCCCTGCGCGACTGGGCGGAGGATCTGCTGGACGAACGGCGGCTGGCGGAGGACGGCGTGCTCGACCCCGGGCCGGTCCGCCGCCGCTGGGCGGAGCACTTGGCGGGCACGCACGACCATCGGGACAGGCTTTGGAGCGTCCTGATGTACCAGGCATGGCGGCGGCGCTGGCTCGACCGCGATCCCGACCTGGGGGTGCTTGGGGAGGCCGGCCCGGAAACGCGGCCGCACCCGACAGCGGCGGCGGTCGGATGATCGGAAACTAGGAACAGAGATTCCTCGGAAGGTTCAAGTATTCCGTCCCGTTTTTCTAATCCGAACGGGCTGCCGCGTATGATGTCCGCGCCTAACCGAAAAGGCATATTGCCTTTGTCATTATTACGACGACCTGCCAGGGCACTTAGATTAAGCCTGTTTGATTATTGACGGAGTTGGGTGCGCTCGTTAGCTATGGTGACGATGCCAACTGCTCGAATGTTTTGTTTACGAGACGAGCCTGCTCCGGACGGACAGGCATCGAGCAGGTCTAATGTGCGTGGCCAGCCCCGTAAGCGACGAGAAGAGGGCCTGATTGAGTGGTCGGCACTGACAAGCGAAACATGCCCGACGGCCGGAAGCAGAACCTTCTCCTCTGGTATTGGGGCAGGCGAGGCGGTGGAGCCCATTATTGCTTGGAAGTTGCACGTGAACTGTCTAGGCGAGACGAATTCAACCTGCACTTGTCGATTTCCCGCAACTGCGATCTTTACCGCGAGATGAAGGAGCTGGGCCTCCCGGGGCTCGATGTGGACACCTACTGCGACGTCGGATCCGCGGTCATGGCCCTGTCGCGCGTGCCGGGAATCAGGCGCCGCTTTCAGGACTATCTTGAAAAGCACGAGATCGACCTCGTCCTGTGCACCATGCAGCACCTGTGGAACCCGTTCATGCTGCCGGTCATCCGCCGGGTGGGCGCCCGCTACGTCGTGACGATCCATGACGCGGCGCTCCATCCGGGCGAGCGCTTCCTGCCGTACCAGTGGTGGCTGGACTGGGAAATCCGCCAGGCCGACGGCTACGTGGTGCTGAGCGACCATGTCGGCAGTGTCCTGCGCACCCGCCATGGCACCGCGATCGACCGGATCGCCGTGGCCCCCTGCGGTCCGTTCAACCAGTTCACCGACGCCGGGAGGATCTGCCGGCCGGCCGGCGAGGCCAGGGCGCCCCGGCGGCTGCTCTTCTTCGGCCGGATCATCGCCTACAAGGGGCTGGACCTGCTGCTCGACGCCTACGGCCGGCTGAAGACCACGTATCCCGACCTCAGCCTGGCCATCTATGGCGACGGCGACCTTTCGCCCTACCGGGCCGCCCTGGAAGGGCTGGCCGACGTGACCGTGGAGAACCGCTACATCGCGGAGGAGGAGCTTCCGGCCATCCTTGAGGAAGCCGACCTGATCATCCTGCCCTATCGCGAGGCCAGCCAGTCCGGCGTCCTGGTCCTGGCCGAGGCCGCCGGTCTGCCGGTGGTCGGCACGCCGACCGGCGCGCTGGTCGAGCAGATCGTCCCCGGCGTCAACGGCCTGATCGCCACCGGCATCAGCGGGGAGGCCCTGGCGGTCTCGATCGGCCGGTTGCTCGACGACCCCGCCCTCTATCACCGCTGCGTCCAGAGCATCTCCAGGAACGCCGAGGACCGCTGGTCGGAAGCCGGCGACCGGATCTCCCGTTTCCTGCTCGGCTCGATCCCGTCGGCCCAGCCGGCGCCGCGTTACAGCGCGGCTCCGGGGCCCGCGCCGGAAAGCCGCCTGCCGCTCCGCCGGCAGGTGCGCTGACGGACCATGGCGGCATCACTCCCGATGACGGTATCGCCCCGTAACGCCGCAGGTTCGCTGTGGCGGAGCCTGCCGCCCGGACTGCGCCGGTCGCTGCTGTTCGGCACCACCCGGCTGGCCGCCCCCGGCGCCCGGATGCCCGGCCCGCCGCCGGCCGAGCCTGTCGTCGTGGTGGGACCGGTCTCCAGTGCCACGGGCCTTGGCGAGGGTGCGCGGCTCTGCATGCGCGCGCTCCGCGCACAAGGGCTGGACGTAAGGGGATTCGACGTCAGCCCGGTCATGCTCGGCGGCGATCCGGCGGAGCCGATCGATCTCGGCGCCGCGGTCGGGCCCGGACCCGGCACCGTGATCCTGCACGTCACCGCGCCCTTGGCGCCGCTCGCCCTCCTGATGCTGGGGAGGGGGTGGTCAAGGCCAAGCGGATCATCGGCTATTTTGCCTGGGAACTGCCCGATCTTCCCGCCGACTGGATCGCCGCCCTGTCCCATGTCCACGAGATCTGGGTTCCCAGCCGGTTCACCGCCGACGCGTTCCGGCGGCATACCGACCGTCCGGTGCGGATCGTGGCCCATCCGGTCGCGGCGCCGGGCCGCACGCGGCCGGCAGGCGGGCAGGCCGGCGCGCCCTTCACGGTGCTGACGCCGTTCAACATGGCGTCCGGCTTCACCCGAAAGAACCCGGTGGCGGCGGTCCAGGCGTTCAAGCTGGCCTTCGGAGGGGTTGCCGGGGCGCGGCTGATCCTGAAGACGCACCATGTCTCGGCCTATCCGGCCGGCCGCGGCCAACTGGTCGAGGCGATCGACGGCGATCCGCGCGTCAGCATCCTCGACAGCACGCTGGACCGGACGGAACTGGACGCGCTGATCGCCGGTAGCGACGCCGTGATGCTGCTGCACCGGTCCGAAGGGTTCGGCCTGCCGCTCGCGGAGGCGATGGGGCACGGCGTGCCGGTCGTCGCCACGAACTGGTCGGGCAATACGGATTTCATGGATTTCGAGAATTCCCGCCCGGTCTCCTATTGGCTGGTGCCGGCACGCGACCCCCAGGGGAGCTACCACTACGCCGACCAGCTCTGGGCAGAGGCGTCGGTGGAGCACGCCGCCCGGCAACTCAGCCTGCTGGCGGAAAGTCCCGACGCCTGCGCCCGGATGGGGACGGCCGCCACCGCGACGATCCGCCGGTTCTGTTCGGCCGAGGCCTATGCCGGAACCCTGCGCACATTGCTGCTGACCGGCGCGGAGGTTGGCGCAGAGGTCTAGGGGCGGCCCCTCGATGGTGCGACGCGGTGTCCGACTTCGCCGGCCTGACGCCGCTGCCGGCCCGGCTTTCCTATGGATCGGGGACCGGGTCGGGGCGGGGGATTTGAATGCCATGGTCTGCCCCGCGGAGCGGCGCCCCTGCCTTGAGGGACCCCGGCAGCGGCGCATCACCCCGGTCCACCCGCTTGCCGTCGTCGCCCGTGCGCATTCCAAACGCGAGATCCCGACACGATGACCTTCATCTCCTACGCCCAGAATTACGAAGACATCATGCTGTTCCGCGCTTTGCGCGGGATCGCGCAGGGCTTCTACGTCGATGTCGGTGCCAACAGCCCGGACGAGCATTCCGTCACCCGCGCCTTCTACGAGCGCGGCTGGCGGGGCATCAACATCGAGCCGGTCCTGGACTTCCACCAGCAGTTGCTGGCGGCGCGACCGCGCGACATCAACCTGCCGATCGCCATCGCCGACCGGACCGGGTTCGTCGAGTTCCACGAGGTGCCAGGCACCGGCCTTTCCACGATGAGCCCGGAAGTCGCCGAGAACCACCGCGCGGCGGGCTATCCCGTCGTGAAGCGCAGCGTCGTGGTCGAGACGCTGGACGAGGTGTTCAGGAAGCATGTCGGCGGCGACGTCCATTTCCTCAAGATCGACGTCGAGGGACTGGAGGATTCGGTCCTGCGGGGGCTTTCCCTGGAGGAGGTCCGGCCCTGGATCATCGTCGTCGAGGCCACGGAGGTCCTGAGCCAAGTGCAGACCCATGCATCCTGGGATCCCAGGCTGAAGGAAAGGGGTTATTCCTTCGTCTATTTCGACGGACTCAACCGCTTCTACGTGGCGGACGAGCATTCCGGCTTGTCCCGCTCCTTCCAGAGCCCGCCCAACGTCTTCGACGACTGGATGCGGATCGGCGACCGCCAGGCGCACGACAGGGCGAACCTGCTCGACGCCAGACTGCGGGAGGAGCAGGAGGCCCACAGGGGCGAGATCGAGATCCTGAAAGCCCGGGTCGAGGAATGGAAGACCCGGGCCGAAGCCGGCCAGGTCGGCGAAGCCGCCCGGCGGGCGGAGGAGGCGGCGCGCCGGCTGGAGCTGGAAACACGCCTGGGCGAGCTGAGGCGCCGGGTGGCCGAGCTGGAGCACGCGTCGGCCATGGCCAAGCTGCACCTGGACGCCAAGCCGGCCGGTTCCTCCTGGCGCATCACGGCGCGGATCCGCGGGATCAGGGCGGCGTTGGCGTCCGGTGCCAGGGCCATGGGTATCCCGGGAGGGGTGAAGCCGGCGAAATCCCTGGTCGGCCGTGCCGTCCACTGGACGGCGCGCCAACCCATGATCAAGCGCGCCGCGGTGGCCGTGCTGGCGCGGAGCCCGGCGCTGGAGCGCAAGGTCCGCTCCCTCGTGGCACCGCCCTCGGGGGTGTCGGCGACCGCCGTGGCCGACATCCCGCAACCGCGCCGGCCGGACGGCTCCGGCCCCGCAATCGTCTCCCGAAGCCCGTCCCCGGCGGAAGTCATCGTCGAAACCGCTTTCCGACGCGCCCTTGCGCGCGCGCGCTGACCGGAAGAAGCCACCATGCGTATCGTCCTGGACCTGCAATCCCGCCAATCGCCGAGCCGCGTCCGCGGCATCGGGCGCTATTCCCTGGCCCTGGCCCGACATCTGGCGAAGCTGGCGACGGACCACGAGATCATCGTCGCCCTGAACGGGGCGCTGCCCGACACGGTCGACGCGGTCCGCGCCGACCTGGACGGAGCCGTCCCCGCGGAGCGGATCGTGACCTGGTCCCAGCCCGGCGGCGTCGGGTCCGTTACCGGGGACAGCCGCTGGCGCGCTCGCGCCGCGGAGCGGCTGCGCGAGCGGTTCCTGGAGTCGCTGCGGCCGGACATCCTGCACGTCTCGAGCCTGTTCGAGGGGCTGGGCGACGATGTCACCACTTCAATCGGGGAGGTCGCCGCCGACATGCCGACGGCGGTCACCCTGTACGACCTGATCCCGCTGGTCCGGCGCGACGTCTACCTGGCCAACCCTGCGGTGGCCGACTGGTACGAGCGCAAGCTGGCCTCGTTGCGGCGCGCCGACCTGTGGCTGGCGATCTCCGACCATACGCGGCGGGAGGGTATCGAGCTGCTGGGCCTGCCGGAGGACCGGGTACGGTCGATCTCCTCCGCGGTCGACCCGATGTTCCGCCCGGTGAAGCCGGCCGACGAAACGGCGTTACGGCGGCGCTACGGCCTGGAAAAGCCGTTCGTCCTGTATACGGCGACCATCGAGCCGCACAAGAACGTGGAAGGGCTGTTCACGGCTTATGGGAAACTGTCGCCGCCGGTGCGGCGGGCCCACCGGCTGGCGATCGTCTGCCGGATCGACGACCACAACTTGGCGCGGCTGAACGCCGCCGCCCGCCGCGCCGGCCTGCGCGACGACGACTATGTGATCACCGGCTACGTTCCGGACGAGGATCTGCTGGCGCTCTACGGCATCTGCCGTCTCTTTGTCTTTCCGTCGCTTCACGAGGGCTTCGGCCTGCCGGCGCTGGAGGCGATGGCCTGCGGCGCTCCGGTGATCGCGTCGGATTCGACCAGCCTGCCGGAGGTGGTCGGCCGCCGGGACGCCCTGTTCGACGCCGGGTCGCCCGAGGCCATTGCGGGCGCCATGGAGCGGACCCTGGGCGACGAAGGCTTCCTCGCGGAACTGCGCCGGCACGGCCTCGCCCGCGCCCGCCTGTTCGGCTGGGAGAGCACGGCGCGCAAGGCGCTCGACGCGTTCGAGGAGTTGCATGACCGGCGCCGCGAAAGCTCCCGGGCCGCCGTGCGGGCGCCAATGCCGAGGCGTCCCCGGCTGGCCTTCGTCTGTCCGCTGAAGCCGGAGGAGAACCGGTTTTCCAGCCACGCCGGCGCGATCCTGCCGGAGCTGGCCCGGTACTACGACATCGAGTGCGTCGTGCGTCAGGACCTGGTCGAGGACGGCTTCGCGCGGTCCAGCCTGCCGATCCGCTCCGCCGCGTGGTTCGCCGGCAACGGGGCGCGTTACGACCGCGTGCTCTATCACCTGGGCGACGACGCCGACCTCTATCCCTGGGTTTCGGAACTTCTTCGCCAGTGGCCGGGCACCGTCGCGCTGCATGACGACCGCCTGGGCGGCGCGCTCTCGCGCCTGCGGCCGGCGGATGGGCAACCCGATCCCTGGATCGCGGAGCTTTACCGCTCCCACGGCTGGACGGCGGTGATCGAGCGCCTGAGAGCGGAAGACCCCGAAGCCGTCGCGGCGACGTATCCGTGCCTCGGCTCGATCGTCGAAACTGCCGCCGGGATCGTCCGGGCCGATCCGGACCGGAGCCCGGCCCGCATGGCCGGGCTCTACCGCGACGCGCTGGAAGAGCATGCGGAGAGTTCCCGGCTGGCGCGCCTGGACCGGCTGGCCGACGACGTCATGGCGATCTCCACCCCCGACGCCCCCGGCCCCGAGGATTGGGAAAAGGTGCTGGCCAGCGCCGCCGAGAACCTTGCCCCGGCAACTCCGGTCCGCCAGCTCCTGGTGGACGTGTCGGAACTGGTGCAGCGCGATGCCGGCACCGGCATCCAGCGGGTCACGAAGAACATCACCCTGAAGCTCCTGGAGAACCCGCCGGCCGGCTTCCGCGTCGAGCCGGTCTTCGACGACGGCTCCGGGGGCTTCCGCTACGCCCGCGCGCTGACGGGAAAGCTGATCGGCCTGCCCGGCCAGGGTCTCCGGGACGACCTGATCGACACCCGGCCGGGCGACGTGCTGCTGGGCCTGGACCTGGTGGTGCACCAGATCTCCGGACGGCAGGAGTTGAACCGTCGCCTGCGGCACCGCGGCGTCAGCGTCTTCTACGTCGTCTATGACCTGCTTCCGGTCCTGCGGCCCCAATGGTTCCCGCCCTTCCCGCTGTTCCGCACATGGCTCCAGGCGATCTGCCGCGAAGCGGACGGATTGGTCTGCATCTCGCGCTCGGTGGCGCAGCAGCTGCTGGACCACCTGCCGGAACTGGATGTCGAGCGATTGACGCCGCTGAAAATCGGCCATTTCCATCTCGGCGCGGATATCGATACCAGGGCGGGTGCGGTATCGGACGCGGTGGCATCGCTCCTGGAGCGGCCGACCCTGAAGTTCCTGGTGGTCGGCACTGTGGAGCCCAGGAAAGGGCATGACCAGTGCCTCGCCGCCTTCGAGGAGCTGTGGGCCGCCGGCGCCGACATCGACCTCGTGCTGGTCGGCAAGCAGGGATGGATGGTCGACGACCTGGCCGGCCGGATGCGCGGCCACCCCGAGGCAGGCAAGCGGCTCCACTGGCTGGACAAGGCCTCGGACGCCGATCTGAACGCGCTCTACGCGGAATGCACCGCGCTGCTCGGCATGTCGCAGGACGAAGGCTTCGGGCTGCCGCTGATCGAAGCCGCCAAGCACGGCCAGCGGATCGTCGCGCGGGACATCCCGGTATTCCGGGAGATCGCCGGCGACCATGCGACCTATTTCTCCGGGACGGAAGGGCATGACTTCGCGGCGGCGCTGTCCGCCTGGATCGAGCGCCACCGGCGCGGCGAGGTCCCGGACACGGCGGCGATGCCATGGCTGACCTGGACCCGGGCCGCCGAGCAACTCGTCGACGTCATCCTTCATGGCCGGTGGGATGCGGCATGGAGTCCGGCCCGGCTTGATCCGCGGCTTCCGGCGGACGGCGATGGGCGGGAGCCGACTTCAGCCGAAGGAACGGCCGTCGCGGGGGGCGGCGGGCGGGGGACGGCGCGCTTGGCGCGACGTGCCTGACGCGACGCGCCCGAGCCGCCGATTCGGATGCCGGGGCAAGCCGGATGCATCGGCGTCGTCCGCTAGAACCCGGTCAGCCCATGCAACTTGATATTGGGTGGATAATATGACATTGACCGGCGTACAGAACATCCAACGTAGCGCGGGACAATGATCGTGCTGGTTTTCGTCGATGTGGATTGTTTATACGCCTCCCACGGACAATGCCTTTGTGAGCAAGGGGAAAAATAATGAAGCGCGCGTTGATTACTGGCGTTACCGGACAGGATGGGGCCTATCTGTCTGAACTTCTGCTCGCCAAGGGGTATGAAGTTTATGGCATGCTGCGGCGGAGCAGCTCGGCGGAAGTGGTGGATGCGCGCCTGCGGTGGCTCGGAATCGAAAAGGACATCAGGTACGTCGACGGAAACCTCACCGATCTGTCCGGACTGATCAGAACCTTCAAGGAGGTCAAGCCGGACGAGGTGTACAACCTCGCGGCACAGTCTTTCGTCAAGTCGTCCTGGCAGCAGCCCCTCCTGACCGGCACGGTGACCGGCCTGGGCGCGGCCAACGTCCTGGAGGCGGTCCGCCTGGAGTGCCCGACCGCGCGCTTCTATCAGGCGTCCTCGTCCGAGATGTACGGGTTGATCCAGGAGCCCGTCCAGAATGAGACGACCCCGTTCTACCCGCGCTCGCCCTATGCCGCCGCCAAGCTGTACGCCCACTGGATGACGGTCAATTACCGCGAGAGCTTCGACCTGCACGCCAGCAGCGGCATCCTGTTCAACCACGAATCCCCGCTGCGCGGGATCGAGTTCGTGACCCGCAAGGTCACCGACGGCGTCGCCCGGATCAAGCTCGGCCTGGAGAAGGAGCTGCGGCTCGGCAACATCGACGCGAAGCGCGACTGGGGGCATTCGAAGGATTATGTCAGAGCCATGTGGCTGATGCTTCAGCAGGACGTGCCCGACGATTACGTGATCGCGACCGGGCGCACGACGACCGTTCGCGACATGTGCAACATTGCCTTTGACCATGTCGGCCTGAAGGCCGACGATCATATCGCGATCTGCCCGGATCTGTTCCGGCCGGCCGAGGTCGATGTCCTGCTGGGCGACTCGACGAAGGCTCGGGAAAAGTTCGGCTGGATCCCGGAAATCGGTCTTGAAGAGATGATCCGCGAAATGGTGGACGTCGACCTTCAACGTGTCCGCCAGAACATGAAGTAGGAAGCACCGTGTCGTCGGAGGCATTGCCGCTCAAGGTCCTGGTCACTGGGGGAACCGGTTTCGTTGGACGTCACCTGGTCCTCGCCTTGGAAAAGGCGCTGCCCGAAGGGAGCGAGGTCGTCGTCGGCAGCTCCCGGCCGGACTTCTGCCCGACAGGCGAGACGGGCTGGTCCGGCCGTATTCCGGTGCGCCCGGTGGCGCTGGACGTTACCGATGTGTCGCAGGTGAACGCCGTTATCCGTGCCGAACAGCCGACGCATCTGGTGCACCTGGCGGCCATCGCGGCGGTCACGGCCGCCAGCCGGGACCCGCGTTTCGCGTGGGGCGTCAATCTCAACGGCACTTTGAATGTCGCGCTGGCGGTTGCCGGCGAATGTCCTTCGTGCCGCATTCTGTTCAGCAGCAGTTCGGAAGTCTACGGCGCCAGCTTCAAGGCTGGCGTTCCCCTGGACGAGGGGGCGCTGTTGCAGCCGGCCAACCCCTATGCCGCCAGCAAAGCGGCGGCCGACCTGATGCTCGGACAGATGGCGCTGCAGGGGATCGCCGTCACCCGGGCCCGGCCGTTCAACCACACCGGTCCGGGCCAGGACGAACAGTTCGCCATTCCGTCCTTCGCCGCTCAGATCGCGCGGATCGAGCTTGGGCTGCAGGAACCCGTCATCCGCGTCGGATGGCTGGACAGCATCCGGGACTTCCTGGACGTCGGCGACGTGGTCGCCGCCTATGTCCGAATCATCCTGACGGCCGACCAGTTGCCGCCGGGGTGCATCATCAACCTGGCCTCGGGGACCGGCCGGCGGATCGGTGATCTGCTCGACAGGCTCCTGTCCATGTCCGGAACCCGGATCGAACTCGTGAAGGATCCCGCTCGGTTCCGCGCCAGCGACACGCCCTCGGTGGTCGGCGACAGCAGCCGGGCCCGGCTGCTTCTGGGCTGGAAGCCGGAGCGCGACATGGACGATACCCTGCGTTCGGTGCTGGATTACTGGCGGACCCGCCTGGCCCGGAGGGGATGACCGGGCCAGGCGGCCCGGGACCTCGGTCCTTCAGCGGGCCGCCGTTGCGACCTGGCGGATGACGGCCGCCAACTGGTCGCGGGCCTTCTCCGCCATGGCCTTTCCCGCCGTGTCGCTCTCGTGGATGAATGTCGTGAAGATCCGCGCCCTGTTGATGTAATAGACATGGCGGAATTCGGTCGTGCGCTCCGGCAGGATGCACGCAGCCTCTCCGACTCGGAGGGTGATCTCGCGCAACTGCTCGACCGGTCCCAGCGACGACCTGAACTCTCCCGGGCAACTCTTCTTCAGCACCTCGACATAGGTCTCGGTCAACTCCGCGAGGGCGCGGTTGTCGATGATGCTGACCTCGCGGATACCGCCGAACACCTGTCCGTACTTCCAGGCGAAAGTCGCCGGCCGCTGGTCAGGCGGAACCTGATCGAGCGAAACCGGAACGATCCCGGCCATGCCGGCGGCGGACAGCAGGTTGACCAGGACGTCGGGCAGGACCGGTCCCGGGACCGGCGGAGCGGCGGTCGGTGCCGGGACTGGAGCCGGCGCGGCTTCGGCGGGAGGGTCTGGCGGAGCAAGGACGGAGGCGACGGTCACCGCCGGGGACTCGGCGGCGGATGGCGGGGTTTCCAGGGCTGCCGGCCCTTCCGCCCTGTTTTCCGGGAGGGCGGACGGCACTTCCGGGGGGCTGCCGCGGGAGCCGCAGGGCTGGCTGCCGGCGGTGATTCCGCCGCCGTGGGGGCCGCTCCCGTCGCGCCTGTCGGGTCCGCGGCGGGACCGGCGGTGACGGCGGCGGCCGGGCCGGGACCAGGAACGGGAACGGGAACGGCTACCGGCGGCGCCTCGGCGACCGTCACCGCCTTCGCCACCGATTTGCCGGCGGACTGGACGCAGGCGTTCAGGTTCATCAGGGCTGCGCCGCTGCCGCGCAGGCTGAGCGACAGCGTCACTTCGGGATTGTCTATGGTCAGCGTGTTGCCCTTGCGGACGGCCTCGAAGAAGGACGGGTCCTTGCCGAGAGCGACCGCCAGGGCGGACGGTCTGGTGACGAGGCCCGATCCCTGCCGCGCACCGCGCTTGTCGACCGTCAGCTTGGTCGGCAGCAGGGATTTTGCGTTCAGCCTGGGTTCGGGCAGGCCGACGATCACGACGACCTCGTCGGCCCTGTTCTTCGCGATCAGCAGGGCGTGCCCGTTGTCGTACCGCGTGCCCGCGGCGCAGTAGTCGAACTCGCCGCTTTCCCGGGAGACAGCCGTGACCGCCCAGTCCTCGGTCGGGAGCGAGGCCGCAGCCGTCCGCTTGGCGGCGGACTTCTCGGATGGCACCTTCTCGGCGGCCCGCGCGGGCCCCCCCGCCATGGCGGGTCCAAGCGCCAGCCCCAGGCCGATGGCCCACATCATCCAGTGACTCATGACTATTTTCCCAGGTGTCATCGCTGTTCGCATGTTATCGAGGCGGGGCCGGCCGGGACGGCGCGGCCGTGCAGTCGGGGATTTGCCTAAGCACCGCCGGCCATTGCTCCAGCCAGCCCTTGTCGTGGCTGGCATCGGCGACCGGCAGGATCCGGAGACAGGCATCGGCCGCTGCGCGCCGGGCATAGCTGTCGGCCACCAGCCGGGGCACGACGCTGTCCCGACCGCCGACCAGGTGCAGTTGCGGCGTGGCGCCCAGGCTGCGGGCCGACTCCGACGGATCGAGTGAGCCGGACAGCGGCGAGATCCGGTGGTGGGCGGTCCAAGCCGCCGTGGCCAGGTTGCCGGCGACGCTGACCACGGCGGCCACATCCCGCCGACGGGCCGCGAGCAGGACGACGGCGCCGCCGCCGCCCGAATAGCCGATCAGCACCAGCCGGCGGGGGAGTGCCGGAACCACCCGGTCGATCGAGCCGTCGAGCGCAGCGATCACCGATTCGGCGAGGCGGCGCGACGTCCAGAACCCCGGCTCGCACGAGTCGCGGGATCCGGCCGGCCGGAACTGGCAAGGCCGTCCCAGGTAGACGACGTTGGGTCCGCCGTCCCGCGCGGCGAGCCGGAGCGCCAGGGGGTTGAGCGGCGTCGGGTCGGATGACGGGTCGGAGGGAGACGACCAGGCGTAGCCGTCACCCTCGACATAGACGTGCACGGTTTCGCCCGGTGAGTCGAGTCGCGACCAGACGGCGATGTCGAAGCCGCCGGAGCGCACGGTGGACCTGGTCAGACCGCCTATTGCGGCGATCTCGGCCGCGGCCGACCCGCGCTCGGCCGGACTGGCGGTGCAGCCGGCGACGAGAAGGGACGCCACGGAGACCGCGACGGCGAGGCGCCGCCGCGGCTTCGGGGAGGCCAGCCGCCGGAGCGCTCCGGCGATGCGGTCAGTCGCGGCGGATTTCATGAAGCCTGTTCCGGATCTCGGGTGTCAGGGGGACGACGCGCTCGATGCCGGCGTCCACCGCGCGCAGCAGCCGGGCCTGTCCCAGGTTGCCCCATTGGGCGGTCGGGGCCATGGCGATGCCGGTGAACCACAAGGCGACGGGATCGTCGGGGTTGCGCAGCAGCAGGTCGTTGCCGACGCGGATCGCGACCGGGCCGTTGTTCGACGTCACCAGCAAGTCGAGGAAGGGGACGGACAGGTCGACCCGGTTGGGCATCTGGTCGAGCAGGGCGAACAGCTTCTGGCTCCAGGCGGGGACCTCCCACTCGCGCAGGCGGTCGAGTCGGGGGTCTCCCATCTTGGTCGCCAGCTCGTCGCGCATGATCAGCGTCAGCGATTTCAGGCGGGTGCTCGACGGGAGATCGGCCGCGTGGCGGTCCACCGCCCTGAGCAGGGTCTCGAACCAGAAGACCTCGCCGTCGGTCAGCGGCTGTCCGATCTCACCCTTGGCGGCGAGATCGTTCGTCAGGTCGAGCGCGATCCACCACAGGTGCGAGCCGCCCTGCCCGTGGTCCCAGAGCAGGTATGCCGGCATGTCGAAGGCCGGCGGCCGGCCGGCCCTGATCACGGCGAGCAGCCGCTCCGAGTCGGCGGCCACCCGGAGGGCGAGTGCCGACCCGGCGGCGAGCGTCACCGCGACGATCAGCGCGATGCCGGCCGCCAGGTGACGCGATGCCGCGGCGCCCGCCGGGTCGCGTCGCCGCCTCACCCCGCCGGCGGTCGCGGCGAAGGCGACGGCCTGGAACGGAACCGCGACCGGCAGGGTGAACCAGGCCGCCAGGAGCCCGGCGACCGCCACCCAGACCGCGCACAGCAGTGCGCGGGACCGCCGGCGGGCGCACAGGATCGCCGTGACCGGCAGGGCCGCCATCAGGATGCCGCCGGGCAGCCCCGCCGACAGGGTCGCCTCGATATAGGTATTGTGGGTGTGGAAGGCGCCGCCGCCGGTGTTGCCGAGAGACTGCTGCCAGGTCTCGGTAACGGCGCGAACGTCGCGCACCCGGTCCAGGAAACCGTAGAGGATGTCGTTGAACGAGCCCCAGCCGGCGCCGTGCACCAGAAGCATCGGATCGGAACGGAGCGCCTCGAACGCCACCAGGATCATCTCGGTGCGCGACAAGGGCGACTCGAGTCCCTTGGCGGTGCCCAGCCAGTACATTCCCGCCGGAACCGCCACGGTCAGGGCGAGCGCCGTCAGTGCCGCCAGGAAACGCCAGGAACGTCCCGTCCCGATCGCCGGCGCGAGAACCAGCATGACGGGGATCACCACCGCCGCGATCCCGATCGCGGTCTTGTTCTGAGACGTCGCGACGATGGCGCTGCCGAGCGCGAGGGCGGCCAGCGCCCGCAACGGACCGGGCCCGGACATCGCGCGGCCGGCGACCGGGCCGAGTCGGCGGGCCAGCCGCGCCGGCCACCGGAGGCTCTTGTCGCTCGCGACGATGGCGATCACGAACAGCCCCAGGAGCGCCGCGAACTCCGGCCAGACGACCGGCCGCCAGGGCGAGCCGATCGGTTCGCTGACGTTGAGGAGCAGCAGGATGACGCCGGAGACCGCCGCGGAGCCCACGATGGCCTGACGGACCCGCCGGCGCTGCCATACCGCTAGGGTGAGCGCCGTCAGGACGGCGAGGGACGCGTACCACAGGACTCCTTCGCCGGTCTGCGGCGTTCCCATAGCCGATCGCATCGGGAGGGGGCCGCCAGCGACGCCGCCGCCGACCAGAGCGCCAGGGCCGAAGTCGCCAGGGTCAGGGGATGGGTGAGGGCCGCCGTCACCGGGTAACGCAGCGCGGACATCAGCGCGAGGCACAATGTCGCGGCCGCCGCGCAGGCGAACAGCGCCGCGACCACCGGTTCTGACTGGTACCACACGCCGAACGCGAACGGCTTGAGCGCCGGCAAGAAGATGAAGAACGACAGCGACACGATCGTTCCGCCCATGGCCGCCAGCCAGGACGGCGCCGCGCCGACGGATCGGTCCGCCGCTGCCGCGGTGATGCTCTCGGTCGAAGACATGTCCGAAACAGGGGATTTGGCAGGCACCCGGCTATCCTCTCAGCGGTCCAGTGGAGGCCGCGCATGAATCAGGCGGACATCACTATTGACGCGAGTATTTAACGTTGCCTTAACGCTGATTTAAACGTGGAAAAGGCACGATGACCCCTGCGACGGCGTGCAGGGACGGGGTCACATATCCGGATAATCAGCCCATGACTGTGATCCGAAAGCCATAAATCCGAACAGCGGCAATGCAGCGCACGCAATACGATTATCCGGCCTTGATAGTTTTCCGGAGATTGTTTACTCATGATGGCACGCAGTTCGGAATTTACAGAACTTTGCCGCATTCGCCGCAGGGGGCACATATATGTTGATCAATAGACGTCGTAGGCAGCAGGCGGTACTGCTTGCAACCACATCGGTATTCGCGTTCAGCGCGGTATTCTCCGGCGTTGGCAGCGCCTATGCACAGGTTAAGTCCGTCACGCCGGTTGCGACCGTCAGGACGACATCCAACATCGCCGCTTCCGAAACGGTCGTCGGAACGGCGGACAAACCCGTGGCGATCGAGCTGATCGGCGGCGGCACTGTCGAGAACAGGGGCACGATCCGCGGCTTCGCGAACAGTTCCGCCATCGTCGTGACCGGCGTCGCCTCCGCCGCGACCAAGATCGACAACTACGGCACGATCGAGGCGAGCGGCGATTACGACATCGCTGGGCGAAAGGTTGCTGCCATTTATGTCGCCAGCCGGGCCGATATCATCAATCGCTCGACAGGTGTGATAAGGGGCACCAATGGGGCCGACGGCATCGTCGTGACCAACGTCGCCAACGGTGACGTGGGCGGCACGACGATCACCAACGAAGGGTTGATCTCCAGCGACAGCGGCAACGCGATCTCCGTCTACGGGGCGATGCGCAGCATCACCAACAGCGGCACGATCATTTCGCAGACCGGCACCGCCATCTATCTCGGCGCGAACGGCTCGATCTCGGACGGGATCACCAACAGCGGTACGATCCAGGGCGGCCCGAACGACGGCTCCGGCAAGGCGATCGACGCCTCGCTCAGCTCGGCCCCCCTGACGGTGATCAACTCCGGCACGATCGTCGGCCAAGTCCTGTTCGGGTCGGGCAACGACGAACTGCGCCTGCTCGGCGGCAGCATCACCGGCAACGTCAGCGGCGGCGCCGGCACCAACACCGTGAACGCGCTGAGCGGCACCTCCACGCTCAACGGCAGCATCGCGGGCTTCAGCGCCTTCACCATCGCCTCGGGCGCCAAGGTCAACCAGAACGGCTCCATCGCCGCGACGACGGTGACCAACAACGGCACCCTGGACGTCGGCAGCGCCACCCGCACCATCACCGGCAACTACGTCCAGTCCTCGACCGGCACCCTGGCGGTCACGATCACCGACGCCGCCCAAGGCATGCTCTCGGTCAGCGGAACGGCCAGCGTGGACGGCAAGGTCGCCCCGAACACCTCGTCGCGGACCACCGCGATCGCTCCGGGCGCCTCGATTACCGTCCTCGAGTCGACCGGCGCGCTCACCATCGCACCGACCGCCGGAGTGGACGGTTCGAATGCGATCGAAAAGTTCGAGCTGTCGCGGTCCGGTAATCAGCTCCGGATCACCCGCGAAACCGGCATCGCCCCGGATTCCGATGTCGTCAAGGCGATCGATACGATCACGAAGGGCGGGTTCGCAAGCAGCAGAAGCCCCTCGGTGGCAGCGACGGCCGCAGGGCTCCAGACCGCCCTTACGACGCTCGTCAACAACTTCGATGCGACCACCAACACGACCGGTCTCCAGAGGCGCATCACCACCCTCGGTACGAACAACGCCCTCGGCAGCATCCTGTCGATCCTTCAGAACCAGTCCATCGCCGGCGGCGCCAATCTCTCCTCGACCGAAATCGCCGCCCTCCTCACCAATTTCCTCGAGGAGACCGTTCCCGACTTCAACATCTCCACGACCAGCGCCGGTGTGACCAACCTCATCGGTTCGTCATCGACCACGACGATCAGCAACCGAGTCGCTTCGCTCCGAGGGGTCGACAGCCAGACCGGCATGGCCGCCGGTGACATGGTGGGCCGCGGCATCGACATGTGGGCGCTGCCTTACCTGTCCACCTTCACCCAGGACAAGAAGGATAACTACGCCGGCTACGAAGCCGACAGCCGCGGCGTCACGGTGGGCGCCGATACGGTCATCGCCGACAACCTGCGTGTCGGTCTGGCAATCGGTTATGCAAACACCGACATCGACGGCAAGGACTCCTCGGTCGGCGACAGCTCCGATATCGACAGCTATCAGGCGACCCTGTACGCCAGCTACAATCCTGCGCCCTGGTATGTCGATGTCCAGTTGGGCTACGGCTTCAACAAGAACGATCAGGTCCGCAAGACGTCCTTCACGGATGCGGCTACCGGCGCCACCTCGGTCGAGAACCTGACCGCCGACATCGACTCGTCGTCCTACCGCGCCCGCATCGGCGGTGGCTTGACCAAGTCGATCGGCGGCTTCGACCTGACGCCGAACCTGTTCTTGCAGTACGTCTACTCCGAAACCGACGGTTACCAGGAATCCGGCGTGTCCGGCTCCCGGATCGCCTCGTCCGACACCAGCTCGTTCCAGGGCGGCATCGGGCTGCGCATCGCTTACCCGCTCGCGATCGAAGGTGGACGCCTCATCCCCGAACTGCGCGTCGGCTACACGCGTGAATTCAACGATGATGCTCCGGCCACCACCTTCGCCATGGTCAATCTTCCCGAACTCGGGCTGCAGACCATCCGGGGGCCAAGCCGAGCCAGAACATCTACAATGTCGGCGTCGGCCTGACCTTCCTGTCGAACGACAAGCTGAGCATCTCCGGCAACTACGACTACCAGGGAACCGACTCGAACGACGGGCACGTCGGCTACCTGCGCCTCCGCTACAAGTTCTGATGCGGACGCTCACGTGAGCAGCGGCAGGGGCTCCATCCTTCGGGATGGGGCCCTTGTCGTTTTCACCCCAGACTCGAGGCGATATGCCCATGACCGGCATCAGGTCCGATGGGGTCGGGCCGCTCGTTCGGTTCCTCGGTGCGGTGCGGGTCGGAGCGTTGGCCGTCGCTGTCCTGCTACCCCTTCGAGCGGTCGCGGAGTCCCCGGGCGAGGCGGCGTTGGCCGACCGTCTGTCACAGGCCGCGGTCGCCAAGGCGGTCGGCATCGAAGCGCTTCTCGTCCCGGCGAACCTTCTTGAAACGGAGGCGTTCGACGTTCCCGAAGCCGCTCCGCCCCTCCTGGCGGAGATGCTTCGACAACCGTTCGAGACTGCAACCGGCGGCGCCGAGCTCGCCGATGAGACCGCCCGGCAACTCGGCCTGGGAGATGCGGCGAAAACTTTCGAGTCGTGGGGCCGCCGCGACGGAGCCGTCCTCTCGCGGGCCGGCCTCCAGGCACGCCTTGCGGACTACGCGGCGACCACGGCGAACCTGCTGGCGGAGCTTCCCGGCGCGCCCGCCTGCTGCGACCTCCCGCCATCCTTGCCGATCTGCGCGCCGGCGGACCGGGTGTCGCCACCCTGGCGGCCATCGGGGCGCCGCGACAGGGGAGGGTGCCCGGCGACTCGCCCCACGGCTTGCCGCCGCCCTGGAGGCGCTTGTCGGCGACCTGGCCGGGTTGCCTGCCGATGCGGCCGGCGACGGCTTCGTCCTGGACGGCTCCCGAGGACGGATCCTGGTCGGCGGACCCGGTGACGACCGCCATCGGATCGATCCCGGCACGATCCTGGTCGTCGATCCCGGCGGCAACGACACCTATGAATTCGCCGGCCCCGTGATGGGCAATCAGTTGACGGGCGGCCAGTTGACGATCGTGGACCTGAAGGGAGATGACCGCTACCGCGGCGATCCCCTGGCGATCCGCTCTCTCGTCGCCCTCGTGGACCTCGACGGCGACGATATCCATGAGGGCGGTGTCGGGACACAGGCCGCGGCCCTCGGAGGTGTCGCCATCCTGATAGACCGCGCCGGAAACGACCGCTACGTCGCGGAAGCCTTCGGCCAGGCCGCCGCGGCGCTGGGCGTCGCCGTGCTGATCGACGGATCGGGGGACGACTCGCGCGGGATCGGCGACCGCGGGCAGGGGTTCGGACAGGTCGGGGGGACCGCGCTCCTGTGGGATCTCGACGGCAATGACCGCACCCAGGCGGCCGGGCCGCGCGACACCGTCGGCCGCGACGGGCGCCTCAGCCAAGCCCAGGGCATGGGGACCGGGATCCGGGCCAGCCATGGGGGCGGCGTCGGGATCCTGCGCGACGACGCCGGGGACGACACCTACGTGCTGGAGATGTTCGGACAGGGCGCCGGCTACTTCACCGGGATCGGGGTGCTGGCCGATGGCGCCGGAAACGATCGGTACGAGGGGCTCCGCTACGTCCAGGGCGCCGGCGTCCATGGGGCGGTCGGACTGCTGGCGGACCGGGCCGGCGACGACCTCTATGTCGCCCGCCATGGCGTCGGGCAGGGCATGGGCCTGGACATGGCGCTGGGCGCCCTGCGGGACGGCGGCGGCGACGACGCCTACGAGGCCGGCAGCCTGGCCAGGGGGCCGGGACGGCGAACGGCATCGGGGTCCTGCTGGACGGCGGGGGTCGGGACAGCTTCTCCCTTGCCGCCGAGGGCTGGGGGCGCGACCATGCCGCGCGCGGCCTGCCCGGGTCTCGTTCCTGGTCGGCGCCGGCCCGGAGGACCGCTTCCTGACGAACGGCGAGGCCGTAGCGGTCGACCTGGGCCGTGCCGACGGCCCGGCCGGCGGTCCGCCCTATCGATTCGATCCTCCCGGCGACTATGCCTGTCCGGCGGCCGTACCTCCGGTGCCGGAGGCCGGGGAGGACCTGACGGCGCTGATCCGCCGCAGCGCCCCGATGCAGGGTGACGGTGCTGAAGCGCTGGCGGCGTGGGCGGCCTTGGGCGGGTTGCTTCCCGGCGGGATGCCTGTGCTGCTCCGGGCGGTGCCCGACCGCGACTTCGCGACCGGCTTCGCCCTCCTTCAGGCGGTCCGCTGCCATCTGCTCGACGCTGGCCCCGGCTATCGGTCGGCGGTCTGGGCAGGGGTGCTGGAGGACCTGGATGCCCGCCGCCCCGTCAGCCAGCCCTGGCTTCACGCCCGCCTCGCCGGTCTCGCGAGGCCCGCGGAAAGCGGGTCGGCCAGGGCGGGCGTCGATCGGCTGGCGGCGCATCCCGCCTGCTCGGCCCGGGTCGGCGCCCTGGAACTGGCGGGCGGTGCCGTCGCGGCGGGTTCGGCGCCGGCGTGGCTGGCGGACCTCCTCGCCGGCATGCTCGGGGACCTCCTGGAACGGCCCGCCGAGGCCCGTTGCCTGCGCCTTGCCGCCGCCGCCCTGCGCCTTGCCGACCGGATCGGCGACCCCGCCCTGGCCGGGCGTGCCGCGGAACTGGCCGCGGTCCTGCCGCCCTTCCTGGCCGACCCCGCGATCCGGGCAACCCTCCGCCCGACCCCCTGAGGGCGGCATCTCATGGAACGGGGGTCATGACCAGCCAGTCGCTCCACCGGTCGCCGCGGCCCGCCAGCCCGACGCGCATCCGGACCTTGCCGTAAGGCAGGATGAAGGTCTTCCAATAGGCCGCGTCGACCGGTCCGAACTCCCGCGCGGCTCCCTTGACCTCCAGCTCCCCCTTCAGGCTGAGCAGGCCCTCGCCGGCCTCGTACTGGATGACATAGTCGGTTGCCGGGTCGCCGGCCCACTCCATGCGGAATCCCCCGGACACCTGCTCGTGGGAGACGGTGCCGCTGGCCGCCGGCACCCGCCATACCGGCGCCGCGCCGTCGCCGCCGGGGTTCGCCGCCGACGGCCTGACGATCCGGCGCGTCGCGAAACCCGCTTCGAGCGGCGCCGACAGGCGTTCCACGATGTCGGGATGCAGGGCGGCGACGTCGGTCAGCTCCCCGGGGTCCGAGCCGATGTCGTAGAGGCGGCGGGAGACGACCGCGCCGTCCAGGTGGTCCAGGTGGAGCTTCCATCCGCCCTCGGCGATGGCCGTGCGATAGTCGCGGACCGCGTCCGGGTCGGGCTCCTGGAAGCCTGCCCTGCTGGTCAGCGCCATCCAGGGCCGGTCGGGGGCGATCGGGTCGGTCAGCAGGTCGCGCCCCGGCAGGGGCAGTTCCGCCGCGATGCCCAGCCGCCGCATCACCGTCGGCATGATGTCCAGATGGTCGGTCGGCGCCTCGACCATCCGCCCGCCCGCGGCGCTCCGCCCCTCCCCGGGTACCCAGAGGAACAGCGGGATGCGGGTCACCTCCTCGTGGAGGTGGCCGTCATGGGTGGTCGAGGCATGGCCGACATGGCCGCGCTCCAGGTGCTCGTCGCCATGGTCGGCGGTGACCACCAGAATGGTGTCGCGGTCGAGTCCGCTGGCCTTGAAGAAGCTCCAGAACCGGCCGAACCAAGCGTCGAACTCCCGGTAGGCCGCCGCGTGCAGGGCGGCGATCGCCGGCCGGTCTGACGGCTCGAAGGCGACCGTGCCGGTCCGGATGGTCGGGCGGGTCATCACCGCCTCCATGCGCTCCCGGGCGGCCTCGTCGCCGGGGGCAGCAGCGCCGCGAGGTCCGGCATGAAGGCGGCGGACGGCCGGTAGGGCAGGTGGGTCGGCAGGTAATGGTGCCACAGCACGAACGGAGTCGCGGCGCCCGCCTGGCGTTCCAGCCAGGGCACCGGCTCCTCGCCGGGTTCGATCGCCAGCCCAAGCCCGCGGAAGGTGTCGATCTGCATGAAGCTCTGCAGCCCCGTCACCCGCCACCCCGCGTCCGCCAGGGTTTCCAGCGGCACTTTCCACTCCGGGGGCACGGACTGGCGCTGGGCATGGACCCCCTGCGCGAAGGGGTCGGTCCCGGTCAGCACCGAGATCACGTTGGGCGCCGTCCAGGCCGAGATTGTCCGGTGGCCGGTGAACCGGACGCCCGACTCGGCGGCGGCGAGGAGGTTCGGCGTCACGTCCGGCCGGACGAAGTCGGCCCGGAAGCTCTCCACCGTCAGGATCACGACGTTCAGCCGCTTCGGCTGACCATATCGAAGCCACGCGGCATAGCCGGCCGCCCCCAGGGCCAGCACCAGGGCGGCGACGGCGAGGCTAATTGAAAACGAGCGGCGCGACATGGGGCATCACCGGATAAAGGGACAGGGGAAGGGAGATCCAGGCGAGCGCCGCGGCGGCGTGCCGGACCGCCGGACCCGCCGCCGACGCGCGGCCCGCTGCCAGCAGGGCCAGGCCGGCCGCCAGGACGGGCAGCCCGAGCCAGACCGGCGGCGGCATCCCGCGATGGCCGATCAGCTGGAGCACCAGGAACAGGACGGCGCCTGCCAGGGCCGTCGCCGCCGCCCGGTCCGCCGGTCCGGGCGGAACGGGACCGCCGGTCCCGTCCACAGACCGATGCCGGAGGCCAGCAGGGCTCCGGCCGCACCCGACACGCCGTTCACCGCCATGTCGCGCAGCCCGTAGGTCCGGTGCGGGTGGAGACCCTGGAGCATCTCGTCATGGATGCCGAACAGCAGGGTGAATAGCATGGCGGTGCCGGTCAGGGCGGTGCCGCCGACATGGTCCGACAGCGCCCTGCGCAGCACCAGCGCCAGCAGCAGATACTGCGGCACATGGATGCGCTTGGCGGGAAAGGCGGGGTCGGTGATCAGCAGCCCGGCGGCGATCAGGGCCGCGGCCGCCGCGACGGCAGCGGGGCGCGGCCGGACCGGACCGCGCCCGCGGACCAGCCAGGGGACGCAGCCCAGGGCAGCCAGGAGCGCCCCGTAGGGGACCAGGGCGGCGCGCTCGCCGCCGAGGGCGCCGACCAGCGCTCCCCAGATCTCGAAGGTATTGACGTAGAGGACGACGAGCAGGGCCGCAGCGGGATAAAGGAACCGCCCGGCCGGGGTTGCCCTGGGTGATTCAGTTGTCATATCCGAGTATTCAACGGGCCGGCAATGAATTAACCCCACGTTCATGAAAACCGGGGTAATTGCGCAAAGGAATACCGGATGGTTTAAAGGTGGACCGCCCGGTACTCAACAGAATCTTTATGACGATTTCCGGGCGGACGTCCATGACAGCGCACCGACCTCCATGACCTATGCCGAACTGACCTATCGCTCGCCCAACCCGTTGAAGCGCCTCGTCCAGGGCCATCGCTACCGTGCGATGCTCGGGCAGGTGGCTCCAGGGGGCGGCGTCCGCGTGCTGGATTACGGCTGCGGCGACGGCTTCTTCCTCAGCCTGCTCCAGGAGCGGGGGTGGGGCCGGACCGGCTGACCGGCTTCGAGCCCTTCGGGTCCATGGCGGCCCAGTTCAGGGCGGCCCAGTTCGGGGCTGCCCGGTTCGGGGTGGCCCAGTTCGGGGTAGATGGCGGTCGCCCCAGGCTGGTCGATCACCCGTCGGGACTCGACGGCCTGGCGGAGGAGCGTTTTTCCCACATCTTCTGCATGGAGGTGCTGGAGCACCTGGACGGCCCGGAGCTGGCGGAGGCCCTCGACCGGATCGCGGCGCTCGCCCGTTCCGAAACCCGGATCATCGTGACCGTTCCGTCGGAACTGGGGCTGGCGGGCGCGGTCAAGTGTGTCTTCCGCGCCATATCGGGAACGGAACGGGTGGATTACCAGACCGTTCGATCCGTGCTGGGCGGGCGCTGTCCGCCCCGTCTGGTCAGCGATACCCCCGAGGGGCGCTACATCTATTCCCATATCGGCTTCGACCAGCGGCGGGTGGAAGCGGAGCTGGCGCGGCGGTTCCGGGTCGAGCGGCGGTTCGGCATACCGTTCCGTTTGCTGCCCCTGTCGTTCAACAACGAGGTCGCCTTCATCTGCCGCCCGCGCTGAGGAGCCGTCGCCATGGATGATCCCGAGCTTTCTCCCGCCGCCCCACCGGCACCGCCGGTGCTGGTGCTCGGGGCAAGCAGCCTTGTCGGGCCGTATCTGCTCGACCGGCTGGCCGCCCGGGACCGCACGGGGGTATGCGTCGGTCGGCGTCCCCCGGCGGGCGGCACGGTGCCGGCCCCGGGCTTCGGCTGGCTCAGGCTCGATGTGACCGCCCCCGCCGGCTGGGCGGTGGAGCCGGGTGCCGCCGTGCTTTCCCTGATACCGCTGTGGCTCCTGCCGCCGCTTCTGCCCCGCCTTGCCGGGGCGGGGCAGATCGTGGCGCTCGGCTCGACCAGCGTGCTGGTCAAGTCGGGCAGCGCCGACCCGGAGGAGCGCGTCGTGGCGCAGCGGCTCGCCGACGCCGAGCGCGCGATCGCGGCGTTCTGCGCCGGGACCGGAACCCCCTGGACGATCCTGCGCCCGACGCTGATCCATGACGGCCTCCGCGATGCCAACGTGACCGCCATCGCGCGTTTCGTCCAGCGGTTCGGCTTCTTTCCTGTCGGCATGCCGGCCCGCGGCCTGCGCCAGCCGATTCACGCCGACGACGTCGCCGGCGCCCTCGTGGCGGCGCTCGGAAACGGGCTCGTGGCCGGGCGGTCGATCGACCTGCCGGGCGGCGAGACCCTGACCTATCGCGAGATGGTCCGGCGCATCTTCGTGGCGCTGGACCGGCCGGTCCGGATCCTGCCGTTGCCCGTCGGCCTGCTCGCCCGGGGCATCTCCGTCGTTCGCCGGGTGACCGGAGTGGCCTACAGTCCGGCGCTGTTCGCCCGGATGAACCAGGATCTGGCATTCGACGGCAGCGACGCGGCGCGGCTGCTGGGCTATGCCGCCCAGCCTTTCCGCCCCCGTTTCTCGGCCTCGCCGCGGGAATCGTCCGCCCCCTGAACCGGCCGGCCGACCCGGAGCAGCCCGGCGACCCCGCGGACGACGGCCATGCGGGCGAGGCTGGACAGGCGCAGCATGAAATATCCCCAGACCAGGAGATTGACCGATCTCAGGAAGAAGGAAGGGTACAGCCCGGTGAAGTTCTTTCGGAAATAATGGGTGAACCCGCGCGCCTTGCACCACTCGATCCGGACCACCGAGGCGTCGCTCGTGCTCTTGTAGTGGATCAGGCTGACCTGCGGGACGAACAGGACCGTGCCGCCCATGCGGGCCGTCGCGAAGCACAGGTCCAGGTCCTCCACGTGGAGGAAATAGCGCTCGTCCATGCCGCCCAGCGTCAGGTAGTCGTCCAGGTGCATCAGCATGCAGGCGCCGCTGACGGCGGGAACCGCGGTGACCGACTCGGGCAATGGCTGGTCGTGCTGGTTCAGCCGCCGGAAATAGGGATGGTTGGGGGCCATCCGGTCGAGCCGCAACGCTTCCACCAGGGTAAGCCACGGCGTCGGGAGTTCGCGCCGGGAACCGCGCTGGTCGGTTCCGTCGGGATTGATGATCCGGCAGCCCGCGATCCAGGGGCGGGGCGCCGTTTCGGTCAGCCGGACCAGCTCGGCGAGGGTTCCCGGCTGGAGCACGCAGTCCGGGTTCAGCAGCAGCAGGTATTCGCCCCGCGCCCCGCGGGCTCCCAGGTTGCAGGCGGCGGCATAGCCGATATTGCCGTGGCCGGTGATCACCCGTATCCGCGGGTCCTCGACGCCGCGGGCCACCAGCGCGCTGGTCACGGCGGCGGGATTGCCGTTGTCCACCAGGACCAGTTCGATCCCGACATCCTGCGACAGGGCGGCGGTGATGGACTCGTCCAGGACCGGACCGGTGTGATAGCTGACCATGACGATCGTGACGCCCGGCGGCGTCTGCCGCGCCGGGCGCCGGGAGTCGTTCTCCGGCGCCGCCGCGTCGGATGTGTTGCCGGGCGCCGCCGGCCGCCGTCGCTTCGAATCGAGGTAAACGATCTTGTTCATTCAAAAAAGCCTTTGTGCATCAATCTCATGCTGAGGTCCGGGCAATTCCGGTGGAAATCACTTCATCAGGGCATCCGGCAGAGGGCCGGCTCCCCGGCGGGTCGGAAGGTTCAGGGGCCGGGCGCGCCGGGTCAGGACTCCCGCGACGGACCAGTCGATGGCGCGCGCCACGCCCGCGGCCGACAGCCGGCGCCGGGCCTGGACCGCGCGCCGGCCGGCCATGACCGGACCGATATGGCGGACCGCGTCGCGCAGGCCGCGCAGCGTCGGTCCGGCCTGGCCCAGGACCGCGCCCCTGGCCAGCAGCAGGCCGTTCAAGGCGATGTGGACGGGCAGCAGCCCGACCAGCAGGGGGACCGGCATGTTCTTGACGAACATCCAGATCCGGTTGCGGGTGCTGTGGTACGTGGAGAAATCGCCGCGCCGGCCGGTGATCGCCGAGCCGACATGGAGAACCCGTGCGGAGGCGACCTGGACGCAGCGCTCGCCCGCCAGGCGCAGCCGGAATCCCAGGTCGACATCCTCGCAATAGCAGAAGAACGCCTCGTCGAACCCGCCCGCCGCCAGGAAGGCGTCGCGGCGGTACAGGGCCGCGGCGGCGCAGGGCGCGAAGACTTCGCCCTCCGGCGGCAGCTCCGATGCCGGCGCGCCGTGATGCCCGCGCCAGACGAGGCCGCTCGCGTGGTAGACGTCGCCGGCGCCGTCAAGCCGGTCCGGGGATGCGGCGTCCAGTTGCGTCGACCCGAACATCGAGACATCGGGATGCCGGACGGTCGCATCCGCCAGGGCCTCCAGCCATCCCGGCTCGGGGAAGGCATCCGGGTTGAGCGTCGCGATCCACGGCTCCCGCGTCAGGCCGGCCGCCAGGTTGTTGGCCGCCGCGAAACCGAGATTGGCCCCCGGCCGGACCAGCCGGACCCGCCGCGCGAGCGGGCCGGACAGGGACTCCAGGAAGGCGGCGGACCCGTCCGTCGAGAGATTGTCCACGACGACGACGTCGCGCGGCAGCACCGTCTGGGCGGCAAGCGCATCGATGCAGCGGCTCAGCAGAGTCCCGCCGTTATGGTTGACGACGATCACGCAGACGGGAGCTTCGGTCGTCACGGTGAAGGGGCCTCGCTTCCGCCGGTTTTCTGGTCGCGGGAAGAGCTACCACGGAAGTCTTATTCTAAAGGGGTAACGAAGGCCTCAACAACACCAAACTTCACATAACGATGGGACATCTTCCAGCCGTTGCGACCTGGATGCCGCTCCCTGCTCCGCCCGGTAGCGAATTTATCCCGATATGCGGAGACCTTCCCGTTTCGAGTGCGCACGCACCCGCAAGGGTGGCAAATCGTAGTTAACGAACAGTTCACACTTTGGTGGTAACTAACCTATGCCTTCCGGCGGAGCGTCCTCCGCCGAACGTTGGGGACAGGACGATGCCAGCGACGATCCCGGTTTTTTTGCCGCACCGCGTGACCGGTTCTTAATCCCGTCATGACAATCATGGGGAAGCTTCACCAACCAGGATCCGGATCCGAGCCATGAAGATCATCATCACCGGCGCCGCGGGCTTCATCGGTTCAGCCGTCGCGCGGCACCTCCTGCGGGACACGAACGCGTCGATCGTGTGCCTGGACAAGATGACCTACGCGGCCCATCCCGATACCCTGGCGCCCATCATCGACGGGGTGCGCGCGGTGTTCGAGCCGGTCGACATCTGCGATCGGGCCGAGGTCGAACGGGTCTTCCGGGAGCACCGGCCCGACGCGGTCATGCACCTGGCCGCCGAAAGCCATGTGGACCGGTCGATCGAGATCCCCGGCGTCTTCATCGAGACCAACGTGGTCGGCACCTACGTGCTGCTGGAGGCGGCACGGCGCCACTGGTCGGGCCTGACCGGGGAGCGGCGCGACGGCTTCCGGTTCCACCATGTCTCGACGGACGAGGTCTACGGCTCGCTGGGGCCGGCCGGCAAGTTCACCGAGGAGACGCCCTACGCGCCCAGCTCGCCCTACTCGGCGAGCAAGGCGTCGGCCGACCATATCGTCAACGCCTGGCACCACACCCACGGGCTGCCGGTCGTCGTCAGCAACTGCTCGAACAATTACGGCCCCTACCAGTTTCCCGAAAAGCTGATCCCGCTGATGATCATCAACGCGCTGGAAGGCAAGCCGCTGCCGGTCTACGGCGCCGGAGCCAATGTCCGCGACTGGCTGTTCGTCGAGGACCACGCGGCCGCGCTGGTGCGGATCCTGACCGCGGGACGGGTGGGGCAGAAATACAATGTCGGCGGCGATGCCGAACGCAGCAACCTCGAGGTCGTGCACGCCATCTGCGACACGCTCGACGCGATGCTGCCGCGCGAGCGGCCCCGCCGCGGCCTGATCACCCATGTGGCCGACCGGCCGGGCCATGATCTCCGTTACGCGATCGACGCGACGAAGATCCGCCGCGAACTGGGGTGGGAACCGTCGGTGACCTTCGAGGCCGGCCTGCGCCGGACCATCGAATGGTATCTGGCCAACCAGACCTGGTGGCAGCCGCTCCGCTCCGCCGTCTATGGCGGGCAGCGCCTCGGTCTCGGCGCCCTCGAAACCACTCGCAGGCTGGAGGTTGTCGCCTCGTGACGAAAACCATGGAAAATACCGCATCCCCCAGGACGCTTCTGGTGTTCGGCCACCACGGGCAGGTCGCGACCGCGCTTCGCGAGGCGGTTCCGCCCGCCGGCTGGAGCATCCGGACGATCGGCCGCGACGGGGTCGACATCGTCGACCGCGCGGGCGTCGAGCGGATCGTCCGGGAGAGCTGTGCCGCGCTGGTGATCAATGCCGCGGCCTATACCGCCGTCGACCGCGCCGAGAGCGAGCCCGACCAGGCCTTCGCCGTCAACCGCGACGGCGCCGCCCATGTCGCGCAGGCCTGCGCCCGGGCCGGCCTGCCGCTGATCCATCTTTCGACCGACTATGTCTTCGACGGCAAGGCGCAAGGCCATGCCTACCGCGAGACCGATCCGGTCAACCCGCTCAGCGCCTACGGCGTCAGCAAGGCCGCCGGCGAACAGGCGGTGCGGGCGGCGGGCGCCCGGCACGCGATCGTCCGCACGTCCTGGGTATACGGCCCGCACGGCCACAATTTCGTCCGGACCATGCTGCGCATGGGCGACGAGCGGCCGGAACTGGGCATCGTGGACGATCAGGTCGGCTGCCCGACCGCGGCTGCCGACATCGCCGCCGCCCTGATCGCGATGGCGGCCCGCATCCTGTCCGAGCCGGCACCCGCGGAGGCGGGGCTGTTCGGCACCTTCCATTTCACCGGGGCGGCACGGATGACCTGGTACCGCTTCGCCCGCGAAGTCTTCTCGCTGGCCGCCCGCCACGGGTGCGGCACCCCGGGCCTGCGGCCCATCGCATCGCTGGACTATCCCACCCCGGCGGTGCGGCCGGTCAACTCGGTGCTCGACTGTTCCCGCCTGGCGGCGGTCTACGGCATCGCCAGCCCGCCGCTCCGCTCCAGCCTGGAAACCTGCATCGCCCGCCTGTGCGAAGCCCGGATGGAAGTGGCGGCCTGACCGGGTCCGGAGAATGCGCGTGCCGCGCACCGTGGCGGCGGAACGCCGCCCCTCCGCGGGAGCTTCGCCCCGGACGCCGGTTCCTCAATCGCCCGCTTCGGCCTCGGCGACCTGCGGCGGGGCGTTGCGGCGGCGGCGCAGGCGCAGCGCCGGCATGACGTTGATCATCGAGGTCGCCAGCGCCGCCAGATAAGGCAGCGACTGCACGGCCAGCAGGCCGGCCCACAGGAAGGCGTCCCGGTTCTCGTGGCCGAATACCGCCACGATCGCCGCCGCGGCCAGCGACAGGCCCAGCATCAGCCCGATCTCCTCCCGCGCATGCAGCAGCCCCTGGACGATCGCCGGCTGGTTCTCGCATTTGGGCGTGCGGACGAACGGCCGGCCGGAGGTGAACAGGCCCTGCCAGATCGCCCGCCCGACCGTGTGGGTCAGCGCCATGCCCGCCACCGCGGCGCCGATCTTCTGGGGCCACGTGCAGCGGACCCGCGCCTCGTAGAGCCACAGGCTGCACACGATCTTGAAGCCGAACACCGACAGGGTCGGGACCATGAAGACGGTCGGCGGAAACTCGAAATATTTCGGGAAGGCCAGCAGCCCCAGCGACCAGAACACCGCCGCCGCCGCGAACATCATGTGCGCCGCGTCGGCGAACCAGGGCAGCCAGCCGGTCAGGAAATGATAGCGCTGGGCCGGCGTCAGCGTGCGGCTGCCCGGCATCATCTCCCGCCAGTGGCGCTTCAGGATCTGCACGGCGCCATAGGCCCACCGGAAGCGCTGGGTCTTGTAGGCGGCGAAGCTGTCCGGCACGAGCCCCTGGCCGAAGCTGTCCGGCATGTAGACCGCCTCGTATCCGGCCTCGAACAGCCGCAGGCCCAGCTCGGCGTCCTCGGTGATGCACCACTCGCCCCAGCGGCCGACCTCGACCAACGCCGACTTGCGGATCAGCGTCATGGTGCCGTGCTGGATGATGGCGTTGCGCTCGTTGCGCTGGATCATGCCGATCTTGAAGAAGCCCTGGTACTCCCAGTTGCACATGGCCTGGAAAGTGTCGTGGCCCCAGTCGCGATAGTCCTGCGGCGACTGGACGAATCCGACCCGGGCGCGCTGGAAATAGGGCACGGTCGAGGACAGCCAGGCGGGATCGACCTGATAGTCGCTGTCGATCACCGCGACGATCTCGGCGTCGGGCGCGGTGTGGTCCAGCCCGAAGTTCAGGGCGCCCGCCTTGTAGCCCGGCCATTTCGGCAGGTGGAAGAAGCGGAAGCGGTCGCCGAGCTGGTGGCAGAAAGCCTCGACCGGCCGCCACACGGCCTCGTCCCGCGTGTTGTTGTCGATGATCAGCACTTCGAAGTCGGGATAGTCGAGCTTCGCCAGCGCGTTCAGCGTCTGCATCACCATGTGCGGCGGCTCGTTGTAGCAGGGCACATGGATCGACACCTTGGGCGCGCCGGGTCCCGGCGCCCCCCGGGCCGGTTCGAAGCGGCGGCGCCAGCGGTCGGTCCAGACCACCTCGGTCAGCTCCAGCCCGTCGAACAGCATCACCGCCAGAAGCACGACCTGGCAGGCGAGCAGCACCGCCCAGGCGATCTCGGTGGTGACCGCCATGCCGAAGGACATCGCCGAGGCGCCGGTCCAGACCAGGATCGAGGCGCTCGCCTGGATCAGGGCCGCGTAGAAGAACTGGCCGCTCGGCCTCAGGTCGGATCGGCGGAACACGAACCACAGGGTCGGCAGGAACGCCATGGCGATCGCGACGGCGCACAGCACCGGCCAGTCCGGCACCTCCAGGATGCCGCCCGACAGCGGGAACTTGGGCTGCCGCATCGCGTCCCACATGCCCCAGTTGGCGCCCGCCGTGCCTTCCAGCGTCCGCTTCCACGGCTGGTCGAAGGCTTCCATCACGTAATAGTCCAGCCGCTCGCGCGCGGCGACATTGAAGAAGGTGCGCAGGAACTTGGCTTGGTTGACCAGCGACGCCTCGGCGCCGCGCCGCCACGGGCCGTCGCTGGGCCAGCCGATCTCGCCGATCAGGATGTGCTTGTTGGGGTATTTCGCCCTCAGCTCGTTGTAGCGGAACAGGGCGTACTCGACGGCGCCCTCGGCCGGCACGCCTTCCCAGTAGGGCAGGATATGGACGGTGATGTAGTCCACCGCCGCCGCCAGTTCGGGATGGTCCAGCCAGACATGCCACGGCTCGGCGGTCGAGACCGGCACGTCGACCTGCCGCTTGACCCGCTCGATGTTGGCGATCTGCTGGGGCACCGTCACGTCGGTGCGCAGGATCGCCTCGTTGCCGACCAGCACGCGGCGGATATTGTCGTGGTGCCGGGTCACGCGGACGAGGCTGGCGATCTCCGCCTCGTCCACTTCCGGTATGCCCTGGATCCAGGCGCCCTGGGTGACGGTCAGTCCGTGGCGGCGGGCGGCCTGCGGGATCAGGTCGGCGCCGTTGAGCGAGCTGTAGCTGCGCACGCTCTTCACGTGGCCCGCCAGCGCGGTCAGGTCGCGCTCGATGTCGCCGGGACCGGGATGGCGGCCCTCGATCGGGTTCTGATTGACCTGATAGGGGCTGAGCGCCACGCCGTTGATCAGGCCGGCCCAGGGCCGCTCGTCCTCGGGCCGGTTGGACAGCGCCCAGGCGCCGAGATTGCCCAGCATGACGAGCATGAGTACGAGGAACGCGGATATGCGCATGTCTTGTCGGCTTTCCGTTATTCTTCTTGCTCGCCGACAAGTGGCGCGGCGCCGCCATAGGACAGGAATTGTGACCTATTGCACCAGAACGCACGAAACCTCTTGGCATAGGGATCGGATGACGGTCCCGATGCCATCCACCGGCGATGACTCTCCCTGCGGGAGTCGTCTCCGGCACTGCTCAACTAACGCCAAGCTATAGATTCCACAACGCGCCACGCGGGTGCGATGCGGCATTTTATCTGCTTATAATGTAACTTAAGCTACAATACGCTCAATATGCTCGTAAACCCGCCCATTCCGTGGGCCATGGGACAAACATGGGCCGGCGCGCGTTATTCCGTTCGACGCAGCGGGGGAGGGAGAAAAATCCGATCATGTTCAAGCTTCACGAAAAGCTGGCCGCCGACACCGTGCTGGTGCATCCGCTGACCTTGTGCCAGATGCTCTGCATGAACAACCGGGTCTGGCCCTGGCTGATCCTGGTGCCGGCGCGGCCCGACGTGACGGAACTGCATCATCTGGGGGCGGCCGACCGCGCCCTGCTGATCGAGGAGATAGCCTGGGCGTCCGCCCTGCTGGACGGGATGTTCCGGCCGGACAAGCTGAACGTCGCCGCGATCGGCAACGTCGTGCCGCAACTGCATGTCCATGTGGTGGCGCGGCGGCGCGACGATCCCGCCTGGCCCAACCCGGTATGGGGCAGCGGCATCGCCGAACCCTACGCGCCGTCCGACCTCGATTCCCTGGTGCTCCGGCTGCGCGACGCGCTGAAGACCTGAACCCCGGCCGGCCGCGGCGTCACTCCGCCGGGCGCGCCTGCCGGTGGTTCTCCCGCAGGGGGGCCTTGCGCTCCCCGGTGATCAGCCGGGCGCCCCGCTGGTAGGTCGCATAGGCGACCAGCCACTGCATCGTGACGAGCAGCCGGTTGCGGAAGCCGATCAGCAGATAGACGTGGACGATTCCCCACAGCAGCCAGGCGACGAAACCCTTCAGCTTCGTCTTGCCGAAGTCGGCGACCGCCGAATTGCGGCCGATGGTCGCCAGGTTGCCGCGGTTCTTGAACCGGAAGGGCGGCATCGGCCCGCCCTGGGCCAGATGGGGGTGCAGGTGCCTGCCGACATGCTCGCCCTGTTGCTTGGCCACCTGCGCCAGCCCCGGCAGCGGCTGGCCGTCGTCGTGCATCGCCAGCGCGGTGTCGCCCAGCACGAAGATGTCGGGATGCCCGGGAACGCTGAGGTCGTCCCCCACCTTGACCCGGCCCGCCTTGTCGGTCTCCACCTCCAGCCACGTCCCGGCGGGCGAGGCCCTGACGCCGGCGCCCCAGATGATCGTGCCGGCCGGCACGACCCGCCCCCCGACGGTTACCCCCTCGGCGGTCACGTCCTCGACCGGCGTGTTCATCATCACGGTCACGCCCAGGTCCGTCAGCGCCCGGTGGGCGTACTCCGACAACTCGGGCGGGAAGGCCGGCAGCACGCGGGGACCCGCCTCGACCAGGATCACGCGCGCCGTCTCGGGGTTGATGTTGCGGAAGTCGCGGGCCAGCGTGTGGCGCGACAGTTCGGCGATCGCCCCGGCCATCTCGACGCCGGTCGGACCGGCGCCGACGATCACGGTGGTCATCAGGTTTTGCTGCTTGGCCGGATCGGGGCAGATCTCCGCCTGCTCGAAAGCCATCAGCACCCGGCCGCGGATCTGGCGGGCGTCCTCGATCGTCTTGAGGCCGGTGGCGAACCGCTCCCACTCGTCATGGCCGAAATAGCTGTGGGTCGATCCGGTCGCGACGATCAGCCGGTCGTAGGAAACGGTGGAGGCGTCGGCCAGCGCCACCGACCTGGCCTCCTTGTCGATCGCGACGACCTCGCCCAGCATCACCTCGATGTTGTCGTGGCGGCTGACGATCCGGCGGATCGGCTCGGCGATGTCGGCAGGCGACAGGGCGGCGCTGGCGACCTGATAGAGCAGCGGCACGAACAGGTGATAGTTGCGCCGGTCGATCAGGGTGACGTTGACCTGCTTCCCGCCAAGCTCGTTGGCGGCGGCCAATCCTGCGAAGCCGGCGCCGATGATGACCACGTGCGGGCGTCCCGCCGCGTGGCCGCCATGCCGGTCGGAGGGAGCGGCGGCGAAGGTCGGGTCTGCGGCTTCCTTGGCGGCGGTCATGGCTTCGTCCTCGCGGCGTTCGGGAACCATGCCCTTGAAAGGGTTCCGATGCGAAAGGGTTCCCAGCCCGCCGCGTGTTCCGCCCCCGGAAGCACACCAATGGACACCTTGGCATCGGGCCCTATCGGGCCACCTTGTAAAGATAGGAACACGAGGAGGACGGGATGAAGAGATCGCGAAGAATAAAGCTTACGATGCTCGGCGCCTCGGCTATCGTGCTGACCGCTTGCGAAGAACGCGTCGAAACGCAGGTTTACGAGACGGTCGAGCAATGTCTGGCGAACGTCGAGGAGCATCCGGACGACTGCCGCCGCAACTTCGAGAGCGCCAGGGCCTCCCACGCCGAAACTGCGCCCCGCTACACGTCGCAGGCCGAATGCGAGGCTGAGTTCGGCGACGGCAGATGCGAGGCGGGATCCGCCGGCCAGCAGGCCGAGGCCGGCCAGGGGGGATCGTTCTTCATGCCGGTCATGATGGGCTACATGCTGGGCAACGCCCTGGGGCGGTCCAGCATGGCGGCCCAGCCCCTCTATCGCCCGCTGGTCAACGGGACGCCCGGATCGTTCCGGACGCCGGGCAACGTCGATGTCGGGTCGGCCGTCGGGCGGACCAGCGTCCGGCCGTCGGCGGTCAACGCCCCCGTCGCGAATGCCGGGCAAGCGATCAGCCGCGGCGGCTTCGGCGCCCGGGGAGCCGCCACGGCTACCGGCGGCTGATCCCGTGGAACGGATCAGCCTCGCCCCCCGGCCCGACTGGCAGGACACGGCCGCCGAGGCGGGCTTCACCTTCCACTCCGAGAACGGCCCCTACTGGGACGAGGCCGCGGCCTACCGCTTCACCCTGGCGCAGGTCGAGCAGATCGAGGAAGCCACCGAATCGCTGGAGTCGCTGTGCTACCAGGTCGTCGACCGGGCCGTCGGCGACCCGGCGGTCCTGGAGCGACTCGCCATACCGGATCGCTTCCACGACTTGGTCCGGCGGAGCTGGACGGACCGGGAGCGCAATCTCTACGGCCGGTTCGACTTCAGCTATGACGGCGGGACTCCGCCGAAGCTGCTCGAATACAACGCCGACACGCCGACCTCCCTCTACGAGGCCGCCGTGTTCCAATGGGTGTGGCTGGAGCAGATGATCGGCCGCGGCGCCTTGCCAGAGGGCTCGGACCAGTTCAATTCCCTTCACGAACGGCTGGTGGAGGCCTGGAAAGGCGTGGGCGTGGTCGGCGACCGCCTGCACTTCGCGGGCGTGATGGCCGCCGAGGAGGACCGCGTCACCGTGGCCTATCTCGCCGACTGCGCCCGGCAGGCCGGCTTCGCCACCGAGGAGATGGACGTCGCGGAGATCGGGGTGACCACCGCGGGGGATTTCGTCGACCTGCGGGATCGTCCGATCAGGACGCTGTTCAAGCTCTACCCCTGGGAGTTCATGGTCCGGGAACAGTACGCGGCCAGCTTGCTCCGCCGGAGTGCCCGGATCGTCGAGCCGGCCTGGAAGATGGTGCTCTCCAACAAGGGGCTCCTGGCGCTGCTGTGGGAGATGTTTCCCGGTCACCCGAACCTGCTTCCCGCCTTCTTCGACGGGACGGAGCACGGTTTGGAGCAGCCATACGTCCGAAAGCCGCTGCTGTCCCGCGAGGGCGCGAACGTCGAGATCGTCGGCATGCTCGACGCGGAGGGCGGGCCCTACGGCGCCGAGGGGTACGTGGTCCAGCAGTTCGCCCCGCTGCCCTGCTTCGACGGAAACTATCCCGTGATCGGATCCTGGGTGGTCGCCGGCCAGCCCGCCGGCATGGGCATCCGGGAGGACACGTCTCCGGTGACCCGCAACACCAGCCGCTTCATCCCGCATTTCATCCAGGGGTGACGCGCCGTCACCCCTGGGTTGGGCCCGGAGGCCCAACGCATCGGTTCGGCTGCTCCGGGCGGATCGACCTGATCGGGCACAGCTCTAGCGTCGGCGCCGGGCCATGGGAGGGTGCGCGTCCCGCGCACCTTGGGCGGCGGGACGCCCGCCCCTCCCCGGGGAAACGGCTTCCCCGTCGGCGGCCGGCTTTACGCCTTGTAGTCCTCCGTCGTGATGGTCGGCGGGCGCTCCGGCCCCGCATAGGGGTCGAGCGTCGATTCCGACTGGGCGATCACGCGGCAGTCGCCGCACATGTAGATGCGGTCGATCAGGGCCTTGTTCCCGAACATCCAATGCTTGCCGGCCAGCTTCTCGGCGATCCGGTCGATCGACGCCTTGGTGCCGAACGCGGTGCCGCAGCGGATGCAGTGGCAGGGCTCCTCCTGCTTCACCATCACGGGGGATCGGGCGGCGTCGGTGAAGTCGATCCGCGGGTTCAGCCGGATCACCTTCTCGGGGCAGGTGTTCCGGCACAGCCCGCATTGGACGCAGGCGTCCTCCGTGAAGCTCAGCATCGGCCGGTCGGCATTGTCCGACAGGGCGCCGGTCGGGCAGGCGGAGACGCAGGCGAGGCAGAGCGTGCAGCCTTCCACGTCGATGTCGAGCGTGCCGAACGGCGCCCCCGCCGCCAGCGGCAGGACCGGCACCGGCTCCGGGGCGACGGCGTGGAGCTTGCGCAGCACCAGCCGCGACAGGCCCTTCTTGTCGCCCAGCGCCAGGAAGCTCTCCGGCTCCGCTCCCGGCCGGCGCGGCATGCCGTACAGCTCGGCGGTCAGCAGGTCGGGGTCGTCGGCCTCGATCAGCCCGACCCGGCCGGACCCGAAGCCCAGGCCGGACAGCACCGTCTCCGCCATGCCCAGGTTGCGGGCGAGCGGCAGCAGGTCCTCGCGCGGGCGGGCGGAGACCAGCACCCGCAGCTCGGCGGCGCCATAGGCGAAGGCTGCTGCCAGCGCCTCGATGCCGAGCTGGGTCACCGAATTGACCGCGAAGGGGATCGTGCGGGCCGGCAGGCCGGCGCCGAAGCGGGCCGCCAGGTCGATCAGCGGGTCGCCGTGGTCGGCGTCGTGGACCAGCACGACCGCGTCCCGTCCGCCCGCGCGGTGATAGGTCAGCAGCAGGGTGCGCAGCCATTCCAGCATCGGCTCGGGCGCGGGCAGGGCGTATGTGGCGGCCCCGGTCGGGCAGACCGCCGCGCAGGAGCCGCAGCCGGCGCAAACGAACGGGTCGATCGCGACATGCTCGCCGGCTGACGTGATGGCCCCGGTCGGGCAGACCTCCAGGCAGCGGGTGCAGCCGGTCTTGCGCGAGCGGGAGTGGGCGCACAGCTGCGCCCGGTAATCCACGTAGCGCGGCTTGTCGAACTCGCCGACCAGGTCGGCGGCCTTGAACACCGCCTTCTGCACCTCCGCCGGGCTGCCGGGGTCGGGCCTCAGGTAGCCGTCGCGCTTGCCATGGGCCGGGAACAGCGGCGTGCCGCCGGTCAGGTCGATGATGATGTCGCAGTTGGACTTGGCGCCCCGCCGCGACGGGCCGAACGCCAGCGCCTGGCGCGACGAGGGCAGCGGGACGGCGTAGTCGTCCACCTCGATCTCGAACGCGCCGAGATGGCCGCTCGCCCGCGCGATGGTGCCCTTCAGGATCGGGAACTCCGCGGTGCGCGGCGGGATCACGGCGCCGGGCCGGGTCAGCATCACCGTGATGTCCAGCCGGTCCATCAGCTGCCGGGCGACCTCGATCGCCAGCTCGTCCCGGCCGTAGATCAAGGCCACGCCTTCCGACTTCAGCTCGACCGAACCCGCGGGCGGCAGGTCGAGCGCCGCCTCGGCGATCAGCGCCGCGATCTTCGGGTGGGCGTCGGCCGCCTCGTCGGACCAGCCGGCGCGTTCGCGGATATTGAGGAACCCGACCCGCGTGCCGGGATGGGTATCCTCGCGCTGGTCGTCGAACAGGGGGGCTTCCTGGGTGCAGGCGACCAGCACGGGGCCGGACGCCTCGCCCAGGGCCGCGGTGAAGCGGTCCAGCTCGCCGCGGCAGAGCTGGGTGGCCACGTTGAGCGTCGCGTCGGGGCCGGCGCCGCAGGCTTTTGCCAGTTTCCCGCCGTCCAGGGGCATCGTGCCCTCGCAATTGCATACGAGGACGGTGCGGCCGTTTACGTCCATCGAGCCGGTCACGCTATCATAGGAGAGAGGTTTCATTGCGATCCTAGGGGAATGCCCCGATATTTGCGATAGCTTGCCATTTCATGAGAGTGCCGCCTTGCCGTCGGATACTACCTCAAACTCCGCTCCGGATCCCGAGCTTCCGCCGATTTATCAGCCGGTGACCATACCGCGCGGCAGCGCCTTCGCCCGCGCCCTGGCGGACGCCGCGGCGGGAGCGGAGGCCGGCACGCTGGTCTGGACCCGGCGCGACGACCGGCTGGACGCCGCCGTCGTGCTGGAGCCGAACGAGCCGCTGGCGCGGTCGCTGCCGGTCGTCTACGTGGCGCTGCTCGGCCTGGGCGACGCCCTGGGCGCCCTGGGACCGCCCAACATCCCGGTAACCTTCGGCTGGCCCGACCGGATCGAGGTGAACGGCGCCACGGTCGGCGGCGTCCGACTCGACGCGGCGGAGACCCGCAGCGCGGACGCCATTCCCGACTGGCTGGTACTGGGTATCTCGATCCAGGTCCATGGCTTTCCCGACGACGACAGCCCCGGCCTGCGCCCGGACCGCACCGCCCTCCACGAGGAGGGGTTCGGCGAGGTCGAGGCGCTGCCGTTGCTGGAGAGCTTCAGCAGGCACTTCCTTGCCTGGATGAACAGTTGGCAGGAGGATGGGTTCGATCAAGTACGGCAGTCCTGGTTAAGTCGCGCCACCGGCTTCGGCGACGCGATCTCGCTGGAGGTGGACGGCGTCCGCCTTTCCGGCGGCTTCACCGGTCTCGACGATGCCGGCGGGCTGCTGCTGGGACGGGAGGACGGCATCCGCCACGTGGCGCTGGCCCCGGTCCTGCGGGAGCCGACATGGTCATGACGCGATTGCCGCGGACGATCCGGCTCGACGCCTCCGACGCGGCGATCTTCGAGCGCGCGGCCGAACCCGGCGAGTGGGCGGTGCCCGGCGCCTTCATGTTCGTCCATGCCGATCCGGCCGCGCTGAAGGGCAAGGCCCGGCAGGCCTTCGCCAACGGCTTCCTCGGCACCGCCAGTTTCGGCTGGTCCACCCTGGTGGCGGTGGGCGAGGCGGCCGAGGCCGAGACGGCGGGCGTGGTCGAGGCGCTGGCCGACCGCTTCGTCGCGGAGTTCGGGGCACCCGACCGGGAGGCCGCCCTGGCCGCCGCGCGTGAGGAGGTGGAGTTCGCCGCCGGCCTCTGCGGGCACCCGGTCAACACGCTGCTGGCGGTCAGCCGGGAATTCGGGGCCGACGGGGACATCCGGGAGAGCTTCCGGGTAATCGAGCCGAGGACGGAAAAACTTCATGCGCCGATCTGGACGATCGTTCCGGATCAGGAAGAGGGACACTGAATTGACCGCCGATTTCTGGCTGAGTTCCGGCCATCACCTGCTCGACCGCACGCCCGAGGGCCGGCTGGAGGTCACCGACGATTTCCTGCGAGCCTATCTGGCCCGGCCGGAGATCCGCCCGGTGGAGGAATCCTGCGCCGCCGAGCTGGCGCTGCACCGCTCGCTTCTCGCCGACCCCAGGGCCGAGGTGCCGCCCGAGCGGCTGGCGGCGCTGGGCGATCCCGACGCGCGCGAGAACTACGAGGTCTGGCTGGGATTCCGCGACACCCTGGCGGCCCATGCCACCCTGGAGGAGGGCTATCTGGCCCTGGTCCGCGGCGGAACCGGGCGGGTGCCCGCGCTGTTCGTCGACCAGCTCGTCCATCTGATCCTGCGCGGCATGCTGCACGGCTGCGCGGACCCGGTGCGCGTGCGGGCGGCCGAGCTGCTGTTCCGGCCGCAGCGGGTCAACATCCAGGACGGCGCGGTCCTGGTGGCCGACGAGGAAACCGTGGACCAGCGGACCCGCGACGGCGGCTTCGGCTCGCTCGGCCGACTGCTGTCGGAGAACGGCACCGCCGTGCGCGGCGTCGATCTCGACGTCATGACCGAGGCCAACGCCGGCCTCTACTGGGAGCGCAGCGACCGCTTCGACATGGTGCTGGAGGTCGGGTTCCCGAAGCCCGGCCTCGACGCGCTGTGCCGCGTGCTGGAGCAGTGGGTCCGCCACCTGCTGGGCGTCGGCGTGCGCATCCATCCGGTCCAGCAGATCCGGGACGAGCGCTGGGTCTGGCATGTCGGCCTGGACGGGGAGGCGACCGCGATCATGAACGCGCTGTACGACGGGGAGGAGGTCGGCGAGGCGGACATGGCCCGCGTGCTGGCATTGTTCCGGCTGGAGTTCGACGATCCCGCCGACATGCTGCCCCGGGTCGCCGGCCGGCCGGTCTACCTGGCGATGGCGATGACCGACGACCGCAAGCTGCGCCTGAAGCCGCAGAACCTGCTGGTCAATCTGCCGCTTGCCGAAGGAGGGCGGGGAGAATGAGCACGGTTCCGAATCCCAGCGACCGGATGACGGTCGGCGTGGTCGTCGAGCACCGCCGGATCGACCATCCCTGGCAGTCCCATCGCTGGCAAGCGGTCGCCGTGCTGCCCGGCGCGCCTGCGGCGCCCGCCTGGACCGTCCTCGGCCAGGGGGAAGGCTGGGTGCGCTATCTGGCCGGCACGGCGGAGCTTACCCTCTATCCCGGCGAGACCGAAACCTACGCCTACAATCTGGAGAGCCCCGAACCCGCCATCTACGTCGTGCTGCGCAAGAGCGACGACGCGCGCGGCATCCGGCTGCTCGGCGCCACGGTCGACCCCGGCGAGGCCCATGCCCATGCCGACACCGGCGACGATCTGGTCGAGGCCCTGCCGCTTCCCGGCATCGTCCGCGACTGGATGGCGGCCTTCGTCGCGGTCCACCATGTCCCGCGCACGAAATGGAAGCGCAAGCGCGACCGCGTGGATCCCGAGGCCATGGCGATCCGGGTGCCGGGGCAGGGCCGGTTCGAGAGCTCGGAAGAGGACGACGATGACGAGTGATCGCGAAGAAGGTTTCCTGGGCCGCTGGGCGCGGCTGAAGAAGCGGCCGGTTCCGGAGCCCGAGCAGGCCCCCGATCCCGTGCCGGCGGAAAACGCCGTCCCGGCCGCCGCGCCCGCCGCGCCGGAGGAGCCGTTCGATCCGGCGTCGCTGCCCGCCCTCGACACCCTGGACGCGGGCAGCGACTACGCCGCCTTCCTGAAGCCCGGCGTGCCGCGCGAGCTGCGGACCCTGGCGCTCCGGCGCGCCTGGGTGACCGACCCGGCGATCACCGGCTACAAGACGCTGGCCGACTACGACTGGGACTTCAACGCGCCGGGCTACGGCGCGCTGAAGGTGACCGACGACATCGCGGACCTGGCCCGGCGGGCGTTCGGACTGCTCGACCCGGAGGAAAAGCCCGCCCCCGGACCGGAGCCCGAGCCGGAAGCCACTCCCGACCCCGACCCCGACCCGGAGCCGGCCCCCGCCCTGATCGCCGAAGCCGTGCCCGAATCGCCGCGCGTGCCCGAAACGCCGCCCGTGCCCGAGCCCGCGCCCGAGCCGGAGCCCGAACCCCCGACGGCCCGCCGACGCCGCCACGGCGGCGCGGTCCCGACATAGTCCCGATGTGGGCCGGCCTGATTTGGGGCGGCCTTCGCCCGTCGGTGCGAACGCCGACACCGCGCGCCGACGCTCCGGCCCCGTACCGGGCAGGACGCGCGCTGCTTCAGCGCTATTGCCGAACCTTCACAATTTTTATACATTTAGCGCAGTCTCGAAAGGATGAGGCCGCGCGACTTTTGTTGCATTGCGGTACATTCATTCGGGAAACGGGCGGGAAGATTCTTAATCTTTTCTCCTTAGCATGACTGGTAACTGACTCTGGTGATGACTTGAGCGCTGACATCGACGAAGGTGACCTGCTGCGGGCACAGTGCTACGGCCTGCTCGCTCAACTTCTGGTCGGTCCTCCGGCGCAGGACCTCCTGACGCGCGTGGCGGCGCTGAGGGGGGACGACACGGCTTTCGGCAAGGCCCTGTCCCGGCTGGCCGCGGCCGCCGCCGAAAGCGATCCGGGCACCGCCGAGCGGGAGTATTTCGCGCTCTTCATCGGTGTCGCCCGGGGTGAGCTGGTGCCTTACGCCTCCTACTACCTCACGGGTTTCCTCAATGAAAAGCCGTTGGCCCGCCTGCGCGCCGACATGCAGGGCTTCGGCATCGCCCGCCGGGCCGACGTGTCGGAGCCGGAGGACCACATCGCCTCGATCTGCGAGATGATGGCCGGCCTGATCCTGGGCAGCTTCGGCGCTCCGGCCGATCTGGCCACCCAGCGCCGCTTCTACGACCAGCATGTCGCCCCGTGGGCCGCGCGCTTCTTCGGGGACGTGGAGAAGGCGCAATCGGCTGTGCTGTACCGCCCCGTCGGGGAGATCGGCCGGCTCTTCGTCGCGATCGAAGCCGAAGCCTTCCACATGTCCGCCTGATTTTTTGAAGTCGAGGCCAAGCAATCCAGAGTACCGACCAGATACAGCCAGTTAGTCGCAAATAAAAAGAAAATGGCAGGCAGTTAGAACATGATGCTGAACATTCGACACGAAGGAGCACGGGGATGAGCGCCAAGGGCAAGGCGGATGGACTGGAGCGCCGCGAGTTCCTGCGGGTGATGGGGGCGGGCGCGGCGGGCGCGGCCGCCGCCGCTCCGCTCCTCGTGGCCGGGACGGCCGAAGCCGCGGAAACGCCGGAGCAGCGCGTCAAGCAGCGCTACCGCGAGACCGAACACGTCAAGAAATTCTACGAAACCAATCGGTTCTGACGGGAGCCACGCCATGTTGGTCAAGAGAGGTTCAGCAAGGGCGCCGGGTCCGCAGTCGGCCGGAACGCGCCGGTCCGGCCTGCTTTCGGCAGCCGCGGGCGCTCTGGCGCAGGCGCCGGTCGATCGCCGCACCTTCCTCAAGCGCTCCGGCCTGGCGGCTGGCGGGCTCGCCGCGGCCGGCGCCCTGTCGTTCGGCACGGTCCGCAAGGCCGAGGCCGGCCCGACCACGCCGGGCGTCGAGATCGTCCGCAAGAGGAGCATCTGCACCCACTGCTCGGTCGGCTGCACCGTCACCGCCGAGGTGCAGAACGGCGTCTGGGTCGGCCAGGAGCCGGCCTGGGACAGCCCCATCAACAACGGCACCCACTGCGCCAAGGGCGCCTCGGTGCGCGAGCTGGTCCACGGCGACCGCCGCCTGAAATACCCGATGAAGCTGGAGAACGGGGAGTGGAAGCGCCTCTCCTGGACCCAGGCGATCGACGAGATCGGGGCCAAGCTGCTGGAGATCCGGGAGAAGGCGGGGCCGGAATCGGTGTTCTGGCTGGGCTCGGCCAAGTTCTCCAACGAGGGCGCCTACCTGTTCCGCAAGATGGCCGCGTTCTGGGGCACCAACACGGTGGACCACCAGGCGCGCATTTGCCACAGCACCACGGTCGCCGGCGTCGCGAACACGTGGGGCTACGGCGCCATGACCAACAGCTACAACGACATCCATAACGCCAAGGCGATCCTGATCATCGGCGGCAACCCGGCCGAGGCCCATCCCGTGTCCTTGCAGCACGTGCTGCGCGGGAAGGAGATCAACCGGGCCCACATGATCGTGGTCGATCCCCGCTTCACCCGCACGGCCGCCCACGCGACCGAATACGTGCGCCTGCGCCCCGGCACGGACATCCCGCTGGTCTGGGGCATGCTCTGGCACATCTTCGAGAACGGCTGGGAAGACAAGGACTACATCGCCAAGCGCGTGTTCGGCATGGACAAGATCCGCGCCGAAGTCGCGAAGTGGGACCCGGCGGAGGTCGAGCGGGTCACCGGCGTGCCCGGCGCGCAGGTCCGCAAGGTCGCCGAGATCATGGCGAAAAACCGGCCGTCCACGCTGATCTGGTGCATGGGCGTCACCCAGCACACCGTCGGTACCGCCAACGTCCGGGCGCTCAGTATCCTCCAGCTGGCGCTGGGCAACATCGGCGTCGAGGGCGGCGGGGCCAACATCTTTCGCGGCCACTGCAACGTGCAGGGCGCCACCGACTTCGGCCTCGACGTCACCTCCCTGCCGGCCTATTACGGCCTGACCGAGGGCGCCTGGAAGCATTGGTGCCGGGTCTGGGGCGTCGATTACGAGTGGGTCAAGGGCCGCTTCGTCTCCCAGAAGTTCATGGAGACGAAGGGCATCCCGACCACCCGCTGGTTCGACGCCGTCATGGCGAAGCCGGACGAGATCGAGCAGCCCGCACCCGTCAAGGCCATGATGGTGTTCGGCCACGGCGGCAACACCGTGACCCGCATGCCGGAGATGCGGAAGGGGCTGGAGGCGCTGGACCTGCTGGTCGTCGCCGACCCGCATCCGACCACCTTCGCCTCCGTCAGCGGCCGCAAGGACGGGACATACCTGCTGCCGATCTGCACCCAGTTCGAGGCCGAGGGCTCGCGCACCGCGTCCAACCGCTCGGTCCAGTGGGGCGACCGGGTCGTCGATCCGATCTTCGAATCGAAGAACGACTACGACGTGATGTACGCGCTGGCCGACCGGCTGGGCTTCGCGGCGGAGATGTTCAAGCGCATCAAGGTCGTCGACGGCGTGCCCGATCCCGAGGACATCCTGCGGGAGATCAACTACGGCTCGCTCTCCACCGGCTATTCCGGCCAGTCGCCGGAGCGCCTGAAGCTCCACATGGAGCACCAGGCCGACTTCGACCGGACCACGCTGAAAGCCTCCACCGGCCCGTGCGCCGGCGAATATTACGGCCTGCCCTGGCCCTGCTGGGGCACGCCGGAGATGAAGCATCCCGGCACCCACGTCCTGTACGACACCTCCAAGCACGTGCTGGAGGGCGGCGGCACCTTCCGCGCCCGCTTCGGGGTGGAGAAGGACGGCGCCACCCTGCTGGCCGAGGGCTCCTGGTCCAAGGGGTCGGAGATCGAGGACGGCTATCCCGAGTTCACCTACGGGATGCTGAGGAAGCTGGGCTGGGACGCCGACCTGACCGAGGCGGAGCGGGCGACGATCGAGAAGATCGGCGGCGCCAACCCCGACGGCGTGAGCTGGGCGACCGACCTGTCCTGCGGCATCATCCGGGTGGCGCTGCAGCACGGCTGCTCGCCGTTCGGCAACGCCAAGGCCCGGGCGGTCGCCTGGAACCTGCCGGACCCCGTTCCGGTCCACCGCGAGCCGATCTACACGTCCCGGCGCGACCTGGTCGAGAAATACCCGACCCTGGACGACCGCCGCGACTTCCGCCTGGCCCACCTGGGCAAGACGGTGCAGGCCCGCGACGTCACCAAGGACTTCCCGATCATCCTGACCTCCGGCCGCTTGGTCGAGTACGAGGGCGGCGGCGAGGAGACCCGGTCCAACAAGTGGCTGGCCGAGCTTCAGCAGGAGATGTTCGTCGAGGTCAACACCCAGGACGCGGCGCGCCTGGGCGTCAAGGACGGCGGCATGGTCTGGGTCCACGGCCCGGAAGGCAACGGCAAGGCCAAGGTCAAGGCGCTGGTCACCGACCGAGTCGGCCCGGGCGTCGCCTTCATGCCCTTCCACTTCGCGGGCTTCTGGGACGGCGAGAGCCAGCGCGGGGCCTATCCGCCGGGCACCGACCCGATCGTGCTCGGCCACTCGGTGAATGCGTTGACGACCTACGGGTACGACCCGGTCACCTACATGCAGGAGACCAAGTGCACCCTGTGTCGGATTGTTGCGGCGTAAGGCGGGGATCAAGGCAATGGCAAGAATGAAGTTCCTGTGCGACGCCGAACGCTGCATCGAATGCAACGCCTGCGTCACGGCCTGCAAGAACGAGCACGAGGTGCCCTGGGGCATCAACCGCCGGCGCGTCGTCACCCTCAACGACGGCAAGCCGGGCGAGCGGTCGATCTCCATGGCCTGCATGCACTGCACCGACGCGCCCTGCATGGCGGTGTGCCCGGTGGACTGCTTCTACAAGACCGCCGAGGGCGTGGTCCTGCACTCCAAGGACCTGTGCATCGGCTGCGGCTACTGCTTCTACGCCTGTCCGTTCGGCGCGCCCCAGTACCCGCAGGTCGGCAATTTCGGCAGCCGCGGCAAGATGGACAAGTGCACCTTCTGCGCCGGCGGCCCGGAGGACGACATCACCCCGGCGGAGTACCGGAAATACGGCTCCAACCGCCTCGCCGAGGGCAAGCTCCCGCTCTGCGCCGAGATGTGCTCGACCAAGGCGCTGCTGGCCGGCGACGGCGACATCATCGCCGACATCTACAAGGAACGCGTCGTCCGGCGCGGTTACGGCTCCGGGGCCTGGGGCTGGTCGACCGCGTACAAGGACAAGGCGAGCGCCTAGGACCGGCTGGAGGAATGATCATGTCCATGAATCAAGGGTTCGGGCGCGCCTTGCGCCTCGCCGCGCTGACGCTCCTTCTGCTGGTTCCGGCGGTCGGGGCGGGCGCCCAGTCCACGACCGGCGCGACGCCGATCCCGCCGGGGCCGAACGCGCTGACCGGTCCGGACATCAGCAACGAGCAGTTGCTGTTCCAACAGCTCCAGGGCGGCTTCCAGGGGCGCGTCAGCATCCCTGACCAGAAATCGGCCACGCTGATCCAGCCGGAAGGCCGCGACTGGCGCGAGTTCCGCCAGGGCACGCTGAAGACCGTCGCGGCGGTGCTGCTGATCGGGAGCATCGCCGCGCTGGCGATCTTCTACATGATCCGGGGCAAGATCCGGATCGATGCCGGCCCGTCCCGGTTCCGGGTGCAGCGGTTCAACGGGCTGGAGCGGTTCGCCCACTGGATCACCGCCGTCAGCTTCATGGTGCTGGCGCTGACCGGGCTCAACCTCGTGTTCGGCCGCTACATCCTGATCCCGCTGCTGGGACCGGAGGCGTTCACCACCCTGACGATCTACGGCAAGCTGGCGCATAACTTCCTCAGCTTCCCCTTCGTGCTCGGCATCGTGCTGATGCTGCTGGTCTGGGTCCGCCACAACATCCCCGACCGCACCGACCTGGCCTGGGTCAAGGCGGCCGGCGGCCTGTTCGCCAAGGGCAAGCACCCGGCGGCGAAGAAGTTCAACGCCGGGCAGAAGGTGATCTTCTGGATGGTCGTGGCGGGCGGCGGCATCGTGGCGGCCAGCGGGTACGTGCTGCTGTTCCCGTTCTACGTGACCGACGTCGCCGGCATGCAGCTCGCCCATCTGGTCCATGCGGTCCTGTCCGTGCTGCTGATCGCCGGCATCATCGGCCACATCTATATCGGCTCGGTCGGCATGGAAGGCGCGTTCGACGCCATGGGCAGCGGCCAGGTGGACGTCAACTGGGCGCGGGAGCACCACAGCCTCTGGCTGGAGGAGGAGGCCCGCAAGGGCAGGGCGCCGCAGGCTCCCGGGGTCGGGCACCGGGCGCCGGCGGAGTAACGCCGGAGCTCAGACGGCGAACCGGTCCTGCCGCACCTCGATCAGGGTCGGACCCCGCCGCGTGAAGGCGTCTTTCAGGGCTGCCGCCAGCATCGCCGGATCATCCGCGCGGAGGCTGTGGCAGCCCATCGCCTTCGCCAACATGTGGTGGTCGGGGTTCTTCAGCGTGACGCCGATCTCCGGGATGCCGCGCTGGATCATGCCGTCGCGGATCTGGCCGTAGCCGTCGTTGTTCCACATCACGACCGCCAGCGGCATGTCCAGTTCGACCGCCGTCATCAGGTCCTGCACCGTGAACATCAGCCCGCCGTCCCCGATCAGGCAGACGGTGTCGCGGTCCGGCATGGCCAGCTTGGCCCCGATGGAGGCCGGCAGGGCGAAGCCCAGGGTGCCGTAGCCGTGGGGATGGTGCCATGTGCGCGGCTGGTCGGTCGGCCACAGGCTGTTGCCGGCATAGGCGATCTGGGTCATGTCGGACATGACGATCCCGTCGGCCGGCAGGCCCGCGCGGATCGCTGCCAGGACCTCCCGATGCCGTTGCCGCAGCGGCGGCAGGTCGGCGGTCGCGGCGTCACGCGCCGTCCTGACCGCTCCGTGCTGCCGGGCCGGGTTCGGCGTCGCCAGGCGATCCACCAGGTCGCACAGGATGGAACCGGCGTCGCCCAGCAGGGCGACGTCCGGGGATGAGTCGCGGGTCAGGGCGGCCGGGTCGATGTCGATGCGGATCAGCGTCCCGCCGAACTTCGGCACGCCGCTCCAGAAGTCGGTCTCCGCCAGTTCCGATCCGGCGACCACCACCACGTCGGCGCGCTCGATGAACGATACCAGGGCCGGGTGGTCGCAGGACGAGCCGAGGTTGAGGGATGACCGTCCGGCAGGACGCCCTTGGCGGCGCCGGTCAGCAGGACCGCCGCGCCGACGCCCTCCGCGAACTGGCGGACCGCCTTGGGGCAGTCGCGAGCACCCCCGCCGACGATCATCGCGGGGCGCTCCGCCATGGCGATCAGGTCGGCGGCCCGGACCAGGGCGGCATCGCACGCGGCGGGGCGGCCGATGACGGCGCGGGCATCCGTGCCGAAGTCGGCCGGAGAGGCGAGCACATCCAGCGGAATCTCGATATGGACCGGGCGGGGGCGGGCGGACTGGAACACGCCGAAGGCGCGCGCCATCACCTCCGGCAATTCGGCCGCGTCCATCACGGTATGGCTGAAGGCGCAGAGCGGGGCCATCGCCGCCTGCTGGCTCCGAAGCTCATGCAGCCGCCCGCGGCCCATGCCCAGGTCGCGCCGGTCGTTGACGCTGCTCAGCACCAGCATGGGAACGCTGTCCGAATAGGCCTGCGCGATCGGCGTGGCTGCATTGGTCAGGCCGGGGCCCGTCGTCAGCAGGCAGGCGGCCGGGCGGCCCGACGCCCGGGCATAGCCGTCGGCCATGAATCCGGCGCCCTGTTCGTGCCGCGGCGTGACATGGCGGATGCGGCTGTTGGGCAGCCCCCGGTAGAGCTCCAGCGTGTGGACCCCCGGTATGCCGAACACCGTGTCGATGCCGTAGGATTCGAGCAGGCGGATCGCCGATTCGCCGCATGTCGCCTTGCCGCCTGGCGCCTTGGAGGTCACGGAGTCACCTGCGCTTCCGGTTCTGTTGCTGTTTCTCTGCCGGTGGCAGCGTAGGCAGGCGCCGGGGCGGTGGCAAGCATCCCGAGCAGCCGGTCGGCGTCGGCCCTGGCGACCGGGAGTATCGGCGTGGACCAGTCGGGCAGGGCGAACAGCGCCCAGGAAGGCTCGACCCGGACCCCGTCCCGGGAAAACACGTCGCGCCCGCCGGCCCGCTCGTGCCGCCAGCCGCCCGCCGCCTCGCACAGCGGCGGCAGGACGATGGTCCGCAACGCCTCGTCATAATCGCGGCCGGGCGCGGAGCGGACCTGAAGCCCGATGAACAGGCCGACGGCGGCGAGGACCGGGGCGGCGGACCAGAGCACCACGTGGCCGACCCACAGGGCGGTTCCCAGCCAGGCAAGGCACAGGCCGCCGAACGCCAGGGCGCGCCGCCGCAGGCGGATAGCCTGGTGGCGCCGGGCCTCCTCCAGCGGCATCAGGTACGGCGCGACGCGCGCAGCGAACATGTCGTCGAAATCGCTTGGCATGGTACTTTCCGCCATTATGGTGCGGGTGCGAAGAAACGTAGTATCCATCGGCTGCGTGCCCGGCGGAATATCGACACGTTCCGTACCGCATGCCATACCTGCCGCTTTCCGTATCGTGGAAGGCGGAACCAATACCGCGACGGCGCGGCGACCCGGTCGCCCGACCCCGCGGCGACACTGTGATGGGGGAACAGCAATGAGCTTCAAGATCGTCGAACAGGCTCCGGCCCGGCTCAACCGCAGCGAACTGGCGGTTCCCGGGAGCAGCCCGAAGCTGTTCGAGAAGGCCGCCAAGTCGGCCGCCGACGTCGTCTTCCTGGACCTGGAGGATGCGGTGGCGCCGGACGACAAGCCGCAGGCGCGCAAGAATATCGTCGAGGCGATCAACGACATCGACTGGGGCGACAAGACCCTGTCGGTCCGCATCAACGGCCTCGACACCCATTACATGTACCGCGACGTGGTCGAAGTGCTGGAACAGTGCGGCGACCGGCTCGACCTGATCATGATCCCCAAGGTCGGTACCGCCGCCGACGTCTACGCGGTCGACATGCTGGTCACCCAGATCGAGGCCGCCAAGGGCCGCAAGAAGCGGATCGGCTTCGAGCTGATCATCGAGACCGCACTGGGCATGGCGAACATCGACGAGATCGCGACCGCCTCCAGGCGCAACGAGAGCCTGCATTTCGGCGTCGCCGACTATGCCGCCTCGACCAAGGCGCAGACCACCGGCATCGGCGGGCCCAACCCGTCCTACGGCGTGCTGACCGACAAGGACGGCGACAAGCCGCGCGATTATCACTGGGGCGACATGTGGCACTACGCCACGGCGCGCATGGTGGTCGCGGCCCGCGCCGCCGGCCTGCGTCCGGTCGACGGCCCGTTCGGCGACTTCTCCGACGCCGACGGCTACAAGGCCCAGGGCCGGCGCGCCGCCGTCCTGGGCTGCGAGGGCAAGTGGGCCATCCACCCCTCCCAGATCCCCTTGGCGAACGAGGTGTTCAGCCCGTCCGAGGCCGAGATCACCAAGGCCAAGCGCATCCTGGAAGCGATGGAGCAGGCCCAGAAGGAAGGCCGCGGCGCCGTGGCCCTGGACGGCCGCCTGATCGACATCGCGTCGATCCGCCAGGCGGAAGTGATGGTCAAGAAGGCCGAGCAGATCGCCGGCATCTGACTGCGGCGCGACTGGCGGACGATCCTTGCGGCCGGGGCGCACCTCCCAGGTGCTCCCGCCGCAAGGCTTTCCTGCGGGCGGCGCTGTGGCCATCCATCCCAATGAACGCCGTGCAGATTAAAGTTCAGGTTGTGTCGCCAAACAACCTCGGGTCAAGCAATGGGGCCGTCGCGACGATGCTTGGCTTTTTTCTTCTGGCGGATTTTCATATGGTGTATTTGTTGCGGAACGGCACAATCGAGTGATTGCTTTGATACTTCAGGATCTGGCAATAACCTATTATTTACCGGCAAGGAATTCGTAATCCCGACTCGGCTTGCATGCGTCTTCGGACTTCACCGTCTGCCAGCAAAGTCGCCCCATTACCCTGCAAACTCGGGAAGTGCTTGCCCCGATGGGCGCATGATGGAGAAATCATGAAAATAAATATGGCCGCGAAGTCGATTCCAATGATAAAAGATGTCGCTCTGAGTATAATTTTTTCCACAGTAGTGTGCTTGTTCGCATGGGCGATAACGGCGGCATTCAATCCGAGTTTCGTCAATGACTTAATTTACTCTACCGGCGATATCGCGTCAAATGAATTGCTTGTCATAAAGGCTAAGAGCTTCGAGCTATTTTCAGGAAACTACAGCAGAATGGAGTTTTACCATCCTGGTCCTTTCTTCTTCTACGTTATGGCCACTGGCGAGGTTGTTCTGTACGATATGCTGGCACTGGTCGGATCACCTGTCGCCAGCCATGTGTTTTCCATTGTGTTCTTGAACGCATTATTTTCCTACATATCCTTTTCGGCCCTTAAGAGCGTAACGGGGTCTGCCTCTGCCGCGGCGCTCGTGATGGCTTTAGCCGTTGCCTCTTTGGTCGCCATGAGCGGCAGCGTCGAAGGGGTGTCCGAAAACACTTGGGAAACTATAGATCTTCTTAGCTCCACTTGGCCTCCTTATTTCATAGTGTTTCCCTCGATGGCGGTTTTTTCCTTGCTGGTTTCGATCATGGCAGGAAATGCATATTCCATCGTCCTTCTGATTCCATCTTCTTTAGTGCTTCTGCATGGGCATGCCAGTTTTATTTTTCTCTTCCCGATCTTCACGGCTATCGCAATCTTTCTCTGGATCAAGCGCCGTGGGCCTTTGACGCCAAGCATCGCTTTTGACTACCTCCTGTCTGTTCGCTCATACATCGCAGTCGGGCTGTTGCTCAGCACACCGCTTATCCTGCCTATATTGGTGGAATCCCGTGGCAATCTGATTGGCTGGCTGTCGCAGTAACTGTTCTCTTCGAGCGGCTTGCGCATTAACTCTCCCCTCGGTGCGATCTCCTATGTTTTTCAATTTTGGAATTGGCGTTTGGTCGGCTGGTTGGTCCTGGTTCTGCCGGCTGAGTTTTTGCGCTGGCGGGGAAGTGCCGATGATTGCAAAGACTTGAAGCCGGCAAGTCTCAAAGCCACGACCATCGTGACAAGCGCCGCGACTTTTTTGCTTTTTCTCTATGCCGTCTTCATCATCGACAACCTCAACTACCATTATCTCGGATGGTGGTATTCGGTCATTCCCTCGCTTGTCACGGGCCTGGCGTTCCTTCGCGTGATGGTCGTAGATGAAGCCGGGCGAGGCCTCTTCCCTGCCCTGCAGCGCTCTCGCACTCCTGTGGGTGGCATATTCGGCGTTGCCGCTGAAGCACAGCGAGCCCGCGGAACTCACCTCGCAGATCGATGCCACCGGACTTGGTCAGTTTCGTCGGCGGATAGCGGCCACGGCGGTTTGCTGTGGACTACGCTGAGGCGTTTTGGCGGATGAGATCGGGGAGTCAGGGCACGCGGTCGGCGTCCGGGATATTTAGCCGAGCCCCGAGGTAGTCCCAGAACGAGATGGCGAGCTTGGAGCAGGTTTTCAGTAAACTGAGGAAGGTGTCCCGCGCCTGCTTGCCGGCCGCGGAGCGGGTCTCGCCGGAGATCCTGCGTTTGGTGACGAAGCTGCGGACGTCGTTCTCCGAGCCGTTGGTGTGCAGCGGGATATCTGGCCGGTCGAGGACAAGCAGCAGCTCGTCCTTGTTGGCAAGGGTCCGGGCGACGGCCTCATCGAGTTCGGCAAAGCCGGTGACCCGGGTGAAGATCCGATCGAAGCGCCGCCTCAACGCCGTTCGGCGGATGGCGTTCGGGTCGTCCTTGTAGAGTTTGAGATCGGCGTAGAACCACCAGACCAGCTGGCGCTGCAGCGCGACCTGGCGCTGCTGCTCGTTGGTCACGCAGACGATCCGGCGGAGATGGCGCTCGGCGTGGATCCAGCACAAGGCGTGCTGGAAAACGTCGAACTGACCGGCATCATCGGAGATGATCACGGTGTCGGTCAGCAGGCCGCGGGCGACGATGGCTCCGACCATGGCCGCCTCGGTGACCCGCCGACGATGACCGGCGCCGAAGCCGAAGCTGTCCAGCTGGGCCTGCCACGCCGCATCGTCGGCAAAGCTCCGGGGTCCGGCGGCGAGCAGAGCGGCGACGATGCTTTCCGGCACGCCGTGTTCGACCAGGTAGGCCAGCGCCGTGGCATTGATCACGTAGTCGGGATGGCCGGCACGGAGTAGGTCGAGGAAGTTCAGTCGGCTCTTCGACGGCCGGGTAGCGAACCAGGCGAAGCGGTCATTGCCAATGTGCGTCGTGTACTCGTTGGCCCCAGCGTGGCGGGCGCCGGTATCATCGACCGTCACCCAGGCGGCAGTTGCCAGCCCGGCCTCCAGGATGGCGTCCTTCTCGGCATGGAAAGCATCCTTGTTGGCCGTCAGGAGGGTGATAATCTGACCCTTGGAAATGCGCACGCCCAGGCCTCTCAGCTGGGCGCGCAGGCGCTCCACCGTCACCTGCCCCTGGACGTGCTGCATCAGCACGAAGCGCACGATCCCGGGGCCAAAGTGGCCGCGCACCTCGGGCGGCAGCGGTGCGATGATCTCCTGGCCGTCCGGTGTCACCCAGCGCTCGCGGCGGAAGCGGATGACCTGCGGCGCCAGGATCAGATCCTGCACGGTGAAGGGCTCGAAGCCGCGCCGGCGCGAGCCCGCCGGGGCCTCGATGACAAGGGTGCGCTCCGTGGTCACCGGCGGGGTGCGCCGGCCACTCTGCCGGTTGCGCCGCTGCCGGCGCGCCTCCTTGGTCCTGGCCCGCCTGTCCGGCTCTGTCGCCTTGTCCATGCCGCCCGGTGCCAGCTTCGGTTTCTTCGGTAGATCCTTCAGCTGGGCGTTCTCTGCCCGCAGCTGCTGGTTCTCCTCTTCCAATGTCGATACGCGAACCAGCAGCTCGACCACCAGCTTCTTCAGCTCGGCGAGAGACAGGGCGTCCAAGTCTGGAAGCGGCGCTACGGACATGGCTTAGACAACCATGTCCACCCTCATCATGGGAAGCCCTCACATCACCTCGACACACCCGCCGACCGGGGAAACTGACCAAGTCCGTTGCCACCCTGTCGGCCATGGCGATTGCGCCGGCCGGGGATCTGCCGGTGATGGGATGATCCCGATATTCATAGGCAGGGGTGGCACGTTCGGATGGCCGGATGTCGTCCCGCTTATTGTCCGCATGGAGCGTCTTGGTCGGGTTTCGCACTGCATTGCCCCGTCGAGCTGGCATCTACTGTTTCATGCTCGTCATCGTTGCAGCGGACCTTACGGCCTCATGTCGTACACAAGCGCCGTCTTTGCCTTCCAGGGAGCGCTTCCCGAAGACTTCAAGAAGATCGGAAGGGTGAAAGACACCGACCTGAACGAAATTCAACTGGATAAGGTGGCGCGGGAGATGGCCTGGAATGATCCTGTATGGCGGCTACTCACACCGCAACTCTATTCGGGGTGGCGACCGATCGAACTCGATCAGGTTTGCATGGCGCGAAAGGATGCCGTGCTGGTGCTAAGAATTCCTCAGGGTGGGGATTTTCGGCAGGTCGTGCTTGATCTCCGCGGCTTCACGGAAGCCAAGTCAAGCCAAACGGCGAATATTGCAGTTGATGGTGGCGAACAGGTAATAAAGACTTTCGATGTCCGGAATCCGTCTGCCAAGTTGACCTTCCCGCTTCCGCCTGGACTTGAGAGCGGAGATCACATAACCATCCGTTTCCATGTTGATCGCCTGTTCAGGGCGGAAAGATACGGAACGGCCAAGAGAGGCACCCATGGCTTGTGCTTGCTCGACGCCAGGGTCATGCGGTGACAGGCGGCAACTCCACGATACAATTGGCTTCAGCCTGTATGTTCAATCCCGTGACAAGGGGACGCATGCACTGCGGTTCTCAACCCGTTCATAGCGAACTAACCGTTCTGCGTCCTATTAGCGCTGGCTAGCCTTTAGGGCGTGTGGTAGGGAACCCGGTCATTTTCCCAGCCCGCCGTGAAATCCCTTCATGCAGACGTTTCTTGAATTTGAAAAGCCGATCGCGGAACTCGAAGGCAAGATCGAGGAGCTGCGGCACCTGACCGATACCGGCGACATCAATATCGCCGAGGAAGTCTCCAAGCTGCAGGCCAAGGTCGACAAGCTGCTGCGCCAGACCTATGGCAAGCTTGCGCCGGCGCAGAAGGTCCAGGTGGCGCGCCATCCCAACCGGCCGCACTGCATGGACTATATCGACGGTCTGGTCCAGGACTTCACGCCGCTCGCCGGCGACCGGGGTTTCGCGGAGGACTGCGCCATCATCGGCGGCATCGGGCGGTTCCGGGGCCGTTCCGTCATGGTCATCGGCCAGGAAAAGGGCCATGACACCGAAAGCCGCGTGAAGCACAATTTCGGGATGGCGAAGCCGGAAGGCTACCGCAAGGCGATTCGCCTGATGGAGCTTGCCGACCGCTTCAAGCTGCCGGTCATCACCCTGGTCGATACCGCCGGCGCCTATCCCGGCGTCGGCGCCGAGGAGCGCGGCCAGGCCGAGGCGATCGCCAAGTCGATCGATACCTGCCTGAGCCTCAAGGTGCCCATGGTCGCCACGGTGATCGGCGAGGGCGGCTCCGGCGGGGCCATCGCGCTGGCCGCCGCCGACCGGGTCATGATGCTGGAGCACGCGATCTATTCGGTCATTTCGCCGGAAGGTTGCGCCTCGATCCTGTGGCGGACCAACACGGCGGCGGCGGAAGCCGCGGCGGCGCTCAGGCTGACCGCCCAGGACCTGAAGGATCTCGGCGTGATCGACCGCGTGATCGCCGAGCCGATCGGCGGTGCGCACCGTGACCGGGACGAGGTCATGACCGCCGTCGGCAATGCCATCGAGGACTGCCTGGACGAACTGCGTGGCCTGGAAGGCGGCACCCTGCGCCTGAAGCGGCGCGACAAGTTCCTCGAAATGGGCCAGAAGGGCCTGTCCTGACGCGATGCCCGGGCTGGTGCTCGATCGCCGCCACCTGATCTCGGTCGCCGGGGTCGTCTTCGGGACGGCTCTGGCCTGGGGCGGCCTCGCGCTGTTCTGGCCCGAACCCATGGCCGGCAACGACTCCGCGGCCGACCGGCTGGCCGTTGCCGCCGGCCTTCTGGTCTGGCCGGCGCTCCCGCTGGTGCTCATGGTTCTCGCGGTGGCCCTGGCCCGGTTCGCCACCGCCGCGTTCGATCCCCTGAACGATCCGGAAAGCCGGTTCCAGCGGCGCGCCCAGCGGGCGCTGTCCAATACGGTCGAGCAGACCGCGGTCTTCGTGCCGGCGATGCTCTCCGCGGCGGCGCTCGCCGATCCCGCGGATGTCCGCTTCGCCGGCGTCATGACCGGACTGTTCTGCGTGTCCCGCCTGTTGTTCTGGGTCGCGTACCTGATCCACCCCTATCTGCGGGCGCCGGGAATGATCATGACGCTCAACGTGAACGTCGCTATCGTCGGATACGCACTCTACCGGGCGCTGGGGTGAGCGGAACCCCCAGGCGTAATCATCAAGAACGAACCGGAGGAATAATCCCATGGATGCCGAAACCCTCAAGGCCGTTCAGGCACCCTTGAAGCAGCGGTACCGCGATGCGCCGGACAGCGCCGTCATCACCCTTAAGGCCGAAGGCACCGTCGGGGCCGAGGGCGTGTCTTGCAAGGTGGACACCGGCCGGGCGCTGGTCGAGGCCGGTCTTCATCCCGCCGCCGGCGGCGACGGCATTGCGGCCTGCTCGGGCGACATGCTGCTGGAGGCGCTGGTCGCCTGCGCCGGCGTGACCCTGCGGGCGGTCGCCACGGCGCTGAACATCGACCTGCGCGGCGGTACGGTGCGGGCGGAAGGCGATCTCGACATGCGGGGCACCCTGGGCGTTTCGAAGGAGGCGCCGGTGGGCTTCCGCAGCATCCGCCTGACTTTCGACCTGGATACCGACGCCGGGGACGAGCAACTCGCCAGTCTGCTCAAGCTGACGGAGCGATATTGCGTGATCTATCAGACGCTGCGCAACCCGCCCGCCGCTGAAGCCAGGATCGTCCGGAGCTGACCCGCGGCTGTCCGGCACGGTAATTCCGGCGGAGCTCTCAACCTCTTATCGTCATGACCGGGCTTGACCCGGTCATCTCTTGCGGACTTGATCCACGCCTCCGTGGCCGGACATACCTGGATCAAGTCCGGGCATGATGAAAAGGGAGCATTGCTGTCCCTGCTTGTCACTTCGAGGGGCTGGCAACTACCGTGCCGGACAGCGGCTAACCTGATCCCGGTTTCCAGGCTCTCGCCTACATGTTGATCTTCTTGTTCTCGCCGGGATGGGGCGGCTCGCCGGTCAGCTTGGCCTTCACATAGCCATAGGCATGGACCATCGTGCTGGACGGGCTGTCCCAGTACTCGGCTTTCGTCACGTGGACGCGGATCAGGGCGATGTTCGGATCGTCCTTGCCCTTCGGGAACCAGGTGGCGAGGGGCTCGCTCCAAAGTTCCTCAATCTTCCGCCTGTCCCGGACGAGTTGGGCCGTGCCGGAGAGCGAGACATAGTTCTGGTCGTCGGGATCGGCGTAGCTCAGGTTGACTTCGTGGTGCTGGTTGACTTCGTCGACCTTGTGGGAATCGGCACCGGTAAAGAACCAGAGATCGCCATCGAACTCGGATTGCTGGGCGACCATCGGACGGCTGCGGAGGGTGCCGTCATCATCGATGGTGGTCATCATCGTGAAGCGGATGTCCTTGATCATCCCCCAGAGCTTCTTGATGTCGTCTGAATTCTGGGTGCTGGTAGCCATTGTGGCTCTCTCCGTTCCAATTGAGTATTGCACTTCAACAGGAGGAGAGGCCGGGTGTTCCCGCCGTACGACGGCTCAGAGCATCAGCGTGGGGAACGCCAGCAGCACGCCCAGGGCGGCGATTCCCAGCAGGGCGGTGGCGCAGTGGCCGTAATCGCCCGCCATGGCGGGCAGGGTGAATTCGACGCCGGCCCGCTTCAACGCCTGCCTGGCGTACTTCTCGGGTTCCGGACAGCGTACGCCGTCGATGCGGAACTTCTTCAGCATGTCCGAGAGATCCTGGACGGCCGCTTCGCCGGGCAGGGTCATCAGCCGGCGGGCGGTCGAAACGGGCTCGCGCCCGCAGGATTCCAAGGCGGAGCGTAGCGTGATCGGCTGGTTCGTGACGCGGGAGTTGCCGATCCGGTGGGCGAGGAACTTGCCGATCACGTCTTCGGGTTGACGGGAAACTCCGGAAACACACGGGAAAAACGCGCGCATGAACCTGACCTCCGCTTGGGTGCATATGACTTATGGCGGAGATTGTGCGGCGCACCGGCCGGTGCGACGTTGATCCATGTCAAGTTTTTGGAAAATCGTCGCAGGGGGCTTCAGTTACATTTTAGACTGTATGTCTAATCCCGGGGCGCCGTGTTCCGGACGCCCCGGGTTTACCCGGCTGTTCAGGCGACGCGCCCGTGGCAGTGCTTGTACTTCTTGCCGGACCCGCAGGGGCACACGGCGTTGCGCGGCGTACGCGGATCGATCTCGGCTTCGGAGCCGACCGAGGCGGGCGCCACGCGCCTTACCATCCCGTCCGGCAGCGCCGCGTCGGCCGGAACGGCGCCGGCGGCGGCCAGCGCCGGGTCCTGGCGTGTTTCGACGCCTTCGAACGGCGGCGGCTCCATGTCCTCGGGGTGGTTCATCCTCATCTCGACGTACGAGAGCACGGTGGTGACCGTCTCGCGCAGGTGGGACAGCATCCCCTCGAACAGCTCGAAGGCTTCGCGCTTGTACTCGTTCAGCGGGTCGCGCTGGGCGTAGGCCCGCAGGTTGATGCCCTGGCGCAGATGGTCCAGGTGGAGCAGGTGGTCCTTCCAGGCCTGGTCGAGCAGTTGCAGCAGCAGGCTCTTCTCGGCCGCCCGCATCAGTTCGGGGCCGTAGTTGGCCGCCTTCTGGGCCATCTTCTCGTCGGAGGCGCGGCGCACCCGGTCCTCGATCTCCGCCTCGGCGATGCCCTCCTCCTTGGCCCATTCATGGACCGGCAGGTCCAGGTTCAGGACTCGGCGGATCTCCTCGTGCAGGCCGTCGATGTTCCACTGCTCGGCATAGGCGTTCGCCGGGATGGCCTTCTTGACCATCTCCTCGATCACCTCGTGGCGCATGTCCTCGATGGTGCCGCCGATCTCCGGCGCGTCCATGATCTCGCGGCGCTGCTCGTAGACGACCTTGCGCTGGTCGTTCATCACGTTGTCGTACTTGAGCAGGTTCTTGCGGATCTCGAAGTTGTGCGCCTCGACCTTCTGCTGGGCCTTCTCCAGGGCCTTGTTGATCCAGCTGTGGACGATCGCCTCGCCCTCCTTCAGGCCCAGGCGCTGGAGCATGCCGTCCATCCGCTCGGACCCGAAGATCCGCATCAGGTCGTCGTCCAGGCTGAGGAAGAACTTGGAGGCGCCGGGGTCGCCCTGGCGGCCCGACCGGCCGCGCAGCTGGTTGTCGATGCGCCGGCTCTCGTGCCGCTCGGTACCGATCACGAACAGGCCGCCGGCCTCCTTCACGATCTCCTTGTCGCGCGCGATCTCCGCCTGGATCGCGGCCGCGCGGCTCTCGCGCTCGGCCGGGTCCTGGATGTCGGCCAGCTCGGCCGCCAGGCGCATTTCCAGGTTGCCGCCGAGCTGGATGTCGGTGCCGCGGCCCGCCATGTTGGTGGCGATCGTCACGGCCCCGGGCCGGCCGGCCTGGGCGATGATCTGGGCTTCCTGCTCGTGGTAACGGGCGTTCAGCACCGCGTGGGGGACGTTCTTCTTCTTGAGCAGGTCGGACAGCATTTCCGACTTCTCGATCGACACGGTGCCGACCAGGATCGGCTGCTTGCGCGTCCGGCACTCCTCGACCAGGATCGCGATGGCGTCGAACTTCTCGCGGCCGGTGCGGTAGACCTCGTCGTCGAAATCCTTCCGCTGGACAGCGACGTTGGTCGGCATCTCGACCACTTCCAGGCCGTAGATCTCGGCGAACTCGTTGGCCTCGGTCATGGCGGTGCCGGTCATTCCGGACAGGCGCGGATACAGGCGGAAATAGTTCTGGAAGGTGATCGAGGCCAGCGTCTGGTTCTCGCGCTGGATCGTCACGCCTTCCTTGGCCTCGAGCGCCTGGTGCAGGCCCTCCGAATAGCGCCGGCCCTCCATCATGCGGCCGGTGAACTCGTCGATGATGATGACCTTGTCATCCTTGACGATGTAGTCCTTGTCGCGCTGGAACAGGGTATGCGCCCGCAGCCCCTGGTTGGCGTGATGGACCAGGCTGACGTTCTGTATGTCGTAGAGGTTGCCCTCCGTCAGAAGCCCCATGTCGCGAAGGATCTGCTCGACCTTCTCGGTGCCGACCTCGGTCAGGCTGACGGCGCGGACCTTCTCGTCCTTCTCGTAATCCTCCGGGGTCAGGTGGGGGATCACCCGGTTGACCGCGATGTAAAGCTCGGAGCTGTCGGTCGACGGGCCGGAGATGATCAGCGGCGTGCGCGCCTCGTCGATCAGGATGCTGTCGACCTCGTCGACGATCGCGAAGTTGAACGGCCGCTGGACCATGTCCTCCAGCCGGAACTTCATGTTGTCGCGCAGGTAATCGAAGCCGAACTCGTTGTTGGTGCCGTAGGTGATGTCGGCCTGGTAGGCCATCTTGCGCTCGAAATCGTCCAGCCCGTGGACGATGCAGCCGACCGAAAGCCCCAGGAAGCCGTAGACCTTGCCCATCCAGCCGCTGTCGCGCCGGGCCAGGTAGTCGTTGACGGTGACGACGTGGACGCCCTTGCCCGCGATCGCGTTGAGATAGACCGGAAGGGTCGCGACCAGCGTCTTGCCTTCGCCGGTCCGCATCTCCGCGATCTTGCCCTGGTGCAGGACGATGCCGCCCATCAGCTGGACGTCGAAATGGCGTTGCCCCAGCACGCGCTTGGCCGCCTCGCGCACGGTGGCGAAGGCGTCGGGCAGGATGTCGTCCAGCGTCTCGCCCTTTTCGAGGCGCTCGCGCAGCCAGTCGGTGCGCATCCGGAGTTCGTCGTCCGACAGGCCGGCCACGTCAGGCTCCAGGGCGTTGATGACCTCGACCTGCCGCAGCAGCGCCTTTACGGTGCGATCATTCGCGGTGCCGAAAAGTTTACGGGCAATAGCACCGAACATTGAGACCTCGGGTTAGAGCAAAGAACGGTTTGAGCAAGAAACGGCTGGCGCACGATCCAGGGCGCCCGCTCGGCATCGGCCCGGGCATGGCACGGCCTTGACATAAGAGTGCGCGCAATGCCTGTCAACAAGCCTGCGGCTGCACCACTTCCGCTCCGGCCCTGCGCCCGGCCCCTAGGCCCGGCGATACCGGCGGCCGTCCGGCAGGTGCGGCAAGCGTCTTAAGCAATCGTTAAGCCGTATGGGACAAAGATAAGCCCACGGAGTTGCTTTTCCAACCGCGCAGTAGGCGCAGGTACCCGCTCCCCCGTCATTATTGGCCCTTAGAAAGAGGCAGCCGATGGTTGGCACACTCGAAGTCCTGGCCCCGACTCTGCTCGCGGGTGTCAAGCGCCCCGATCCCGCGCCGGGCCAGCCCCGGGTCGCAGCGAAGTCCGAAGCGCCGCCGCGCCGGGATGCCGCACCGGACGCGGCCCCCAGGCCCCCCGCGAACGCCGGCGCCCTGAACGCCGGCCCCACGAACGTCGGCGCCCCGAACGCCGGGAGCGTCAAGGTCGAGCTTTCCGCGACGGCGATGCGGCTCAGCCAAGTCGTCAGCGAGAACTCCCGCCTCGCGCGGACCCCGCTGACCGTCGGGCGCCCGCGCGAACCCGAGCGGCCGCTCGACGCCGTGCTGGAAAAGGTGCGCGAAGACCTGGTCAAGGTCCTCCGCATGTTCGGCCGCTCGGAGGAGGAAAGCCTCAAGGCTGCCGAAGCGGTCGCCGGCAAGGCGCGGGAGGCGACCGCCCGCGGCCCGCTGGCCGCGCGTTCGCCCGAGCCGGGACAGGCCTCGGCCAACATCTCGCTGGTCTTCCAGTCGGTCAGCCTGAAGATCACCAGCGAGACCGGCAACATAGAGGCTTCCGTCGAGATGGTCCGCCTGGACGCCAGCATGACGACGGGCGCCGCCCTGGCCGTCGGGCTTCCGGGCGGCGGCGCCGAGGCCGGTGGCGGTGGCGGTGGTGGCGGCAGCCGGCAGATCGATCCGCTGGTGCTGGACATGGACGGCAACGGCATCGACCTGACCACGGCGGAGTCCGGCATCCTGTTCGACATCGACGGCGACGGCACCCGCGACCGGACCGCCTGGGTGGCGGGGAAGGACGCTTTCCTGGCGCTCGACCGCAACGGCAACGGCAGGATCGACGACGGGCGCGAACTGTTCGGAGAGCAGAACGGCGCCGCCGGCGGGTTCGCCGAACTGGCCCGGTTCGACCAGGACGGCAACAGCGTCATCGATCACCGCGATGCCGTGTTCAATTCGCTGATCCTGCTGCGCGGCGACGGTGCCATGACGCGCCTGCGGGACGAGGGCATCACCGAGATCCGCCTCGACCTCGCGATCCCGGTCGATCAGCGCCTGGCCGGCGGCAACGCGGTCGCCCAGAGCGAGTTCGGCCGGACCGACGGCCGTCGGGGAATGCTCGCCGACGTTCTGCTCGACGTCACGGTCTGACCTTTTCATCCGGGGGCGGCATCCGGGGCAGGGCTTCCCGGACCGCCGCCCCATGCGAATGTGTCATGCGGCCGTCATCCTGCTGTAATCCGTTGCGCCTAAGTTCCGCGAAATTGTCCTGATTGCGGAGACCCGACGGAATGCGCGCACCCCTGCTCCCGATACCGGCCCTCATGATCGGCGCGCTCGCCGCCGCCCCGTTTCCAGCCGCCGCCCAGGCGCCCGCGGTGGCCGTCCAGGTATATACGAGCAGCGATCCGATCCTGACCCTGCGCAAGGTCGGTTTCGAGGGAGGCAGGACGCTCGACCTCTCCGTCGGGATCGGCAGCGGCGCGTTCCGCGGCAAGGACGATCCCGCCGACATCTTCCACACGGTCAGCGACCAGGGTCCCAACTTCACCTGCGGCGACGCCGAGGACATCGTCGGCGTCAAGGGCGACAGGATCTGCGGCGACGTCAAGCGCGGCCGGATCTACCCGGTGCCGGAATACAGCCCCTCGATCTACCGCATCCAGGTGCTGGACGGCGGCACTTTCCGCGTGCTCGACAGCATCTCGCTGAAGGACGCCCGGGGCAACCCGGTGGACGGCATGCTGAACCCGCTGACCGTGGCCTCGACCGAGCAGCCGCTTGACGCCGCCGGCGCCAAGCTGAAGCAGAACCCGAACGCCGTGGACGCCGAGGGCATCGTCCGCCTGTCCGACGGCAGCTTCTGGATCGGCGACGAGAACGGGCCTTCCATCCTGCACGCGGCTCCAGACGGCCGCATCCAGGTCCGCCACGTCCCGGCGGGGACTGAAAAGGACTATGCCGGCGCCGGGTACGAGGTGAAGGGCACGCTGCCGGCCATCCTGGCCAAGCGGGCGCTGAACCGCGGCATCGAATCCATGGCGGTCTCCGAGGATGAGAAGTTCCTCTATTTCGTCCTGCAGAACCCGCTGGCCAACCCGGACAACGACGCCTACGCGGACGCCGCCAATACCCGGCTGTTCAAGCTGGACCGCGCGACGATGCAGGTCGCGGGCGAATATGTCTACGTGATGGAGCCGGCCTCGGCCTACCGGGGCGAGGAGAAGAAGAAGCAGAGCACCGTGCGCATCAGCGAGCTGATGCATCTCTCCGGCGACGACCTGCTGATCCTGGAGCGGACGGAGCGGACCACCAAGATCTTCCGCATCGCCCTGGCCGGTGCCACCGACATCAAGGGCGGCAAGTGGGACGACGCGGCCACCGCCCCCTCGCTGGAACAGGCCGACCTCGCCAAGGAAGGCATCGTGCCGGCCGCCAAGGCCCTGGTGCTCGACACCGCGGACCATCCCGGGATCGCGCCCAAGATCGAGGGCATGGCCCTTTTCGGCGACGGCGCGCTGATGCTGGTCAACGACGACGATTTCGGCATCGACGGCAAGCGCACCGCGGTCGTCAAGGTGACCGGAGTGGCCCTCGAAGCCCCCGGAAAGGGCAAATAAGGCGGCGGATCGGACGATCCATGGCCGGGATGTGGCGGGGTTCGGGCATTTGACGGACCCCGGCAGTCCCGCCTTGCAAGCCGCATCAAGCCGTGCTTAATCGCTGCGAAAGGGAAAAAGTGCGTGCGACCGCGGACCGCTGGCGCATGTCGCCGCACCCGTCATTCCGCTGAATAAGGAACTTCTCATGTTCGCACGAGTCCTCCGCGTCGCCGCCGTCTCGCTGGCGCTCGGCGGCGCCGGCTTCGCCGCCCTGGCCCAGACCGGCACGACTCCCCCGGCCGGCGCCGGCACCGGCGCCGGCGAGGATCCGGTGGTGGCCAAGGTCAACGGGGCCGAGATCCGGCGCTCCGAGGTCATGCGCACGATCGCGTCGCTGCCGCCCCAGGTTCAGCAGATGCCCGTGCAGATGATCTTCCCCGCCGTGATCGACCAGATCATCAACGGCAAGCTGGTGGCCGAAGCCGGCTACAAGAACAACGTGCAGAACGACCCGGAAGTGGCGGAGCGGATGAAGCGCGCCGAGGAGCGCATCGTCCAGGAGCTCTACCTGACCACGGAAGTCCAGAAGCGCATCACCGCCGATCGCCTCCAGGAAGCCTACAACCAGTTCAAGCAGGAGAACCCGCCGCAGGACGAGGTCAAGGCCAGCCACATCCTGGTCGAGTCCGAGGACGCCGCCAAGGCGATCATCGCCGACCTGAAGAATGGCGGCGACTTCGCCAGGATCGCGGGCGAGAAGTCGACCGACAAGGCCGCGGCCCAGCAGGGCGGCGACCTCGGCTTCTTCACCAAGGACCAGATGGTCGAGCCCTTTGCCAACGCCGCCTTCGCCATGAAGCCGGGCGACGTCAGCGAGACCCCCGTCCAGACCCAGTTCGGCTGGCACGTGATCAAGGTCGTCGAGCGCCGCCAGAGCACCCCGCCGACCTTCGAGGAGGTGCAGGAGCAGCTCCGCAGCCAAGTTTCCGAGCAGGTGATCGGCGAGCTGGTCGAGGACCTGCGCGGCGACGCCAAGGTCGAGCGCTTCCAGATGGACGGCTCGCCGATGCCCGAGCAGCCCGCCGCGGCCCCGGGTGCCGCCCCGGCTCCCAAGCCGTAACCTACCGACACTTCCACGACCCGAAAGCCACGACCACCATGGCACCGACCATCTCTCCCCTTGCACCCGGCGACTTCCCTTGGATGCCGGCAATACCCGGTGTCCGGCTGGCTACGACCAATTGCGGCATTCGCTACCAGGGCCGCGACGACCTGATGGTAGCGCTCCTCGATCCCGGCACGACGGTGGCCGGCGTGGTCACGCGGTCGCTGACCGCTTCGGCACCCGTCCACTGGTGCAAGAAGAACCTGGCGGGCGGCGGCGCCCGCGCGATCGTGGTCAATTCGGGTAATTCCAACGCCTTCACCGGCAAGGCCGGCGAGGCGTTCGTCCAGGCCACGGTGGAGGCGGCGGCCCGGCTCGCCGGCTGCGAGCCCGGCGAGGTGTTCGTCGCCTCCACCGGCGTGATCGGCCAGCCGATCCCGGCCGACGCCATCGCCCGGCACCTGCCGGGGCTGGCCAACTCGTTCGACGCCGACGGCTGGTTCCCGGCCGCCAAGGCGATCATGACGACCGACACCTTCGCCAAGGGCGTCACCCGCACGGCGACGATCGGCGGCACCACGGTGACCATCAACGGGTTCGCCAAGGGCTCCGGGATGATCGCGCCCGACATGGCGACCATGCTGGGCTTCGTGTTCACCGACGCGGCGATCGCCGCCCCGGTGCTCCAGAAGCTGCTGGCCGAGGCCAACGAGCGGTCGTTCAATTGCATCACGGTCGACGGCGACACCTCGACCAGCGACACCGTGCTGCTGTGCGCCACCGGTCAGGCCGGCAACAAGCCGGTCACCAAGGCCGGCGACAAGGCCCTGGCCGACTTCAAGGCCCAGCTCAACGCCCTGATGGTCGATCTCGCCCGGCAGATCGTCCGCGACGGCGAGGGGGCGACCAAGTTCGTCACCGTCCGGGTGGAAGGTGCCGCGTCGGACAAGGCGGCCAAGCGGATCGCGCTCAGCATCGCCAACTCCCCGCTGGTCAAGACCGCCATCGCCGGCGAGGACGCCAACTGGGGCCGCATCGTCATGGCGGTCGGCAAGGCGGGCGAGAAGGCCGACCGCGACAAGCTGCGGATCTCCGCCGGCGGCGTGCTGATCGCGGCCGACGGCATGGAGGTTCCGGGCTACGACGAGACGCCGGTGGTCGAGCACATGAAGGGCCGCTACATCGACTTCCTGGTCGAATTGGGCATCGGGTCCGGCGCCGCGACGGTCTGGACCTGCGACCTGACCCACGGCTACATCGACATCAACGGCAGCTACCGGAGCTGATCCGGCGGTGACGCTTCTTCCGGCTGGATCCCCATGAACTGCTTCGACCCGAACTCCACCCCCGAGCCCGGCAAGCCGATCCTGCTGGTGGTCGCGGTGGCCCTGGTCGATCCGGACGGCCGCGTCCTCCTGGCCCAACGGCCGGAAGGCAAGGCTCTCGCCGGCCTGTGGGAGTTCCCCGGGGGCAAGGTCCATGAGGGCGAAAGCCCGGAATACGCGCTGGTCCGCGAACTGCGGGAGGAGTTGGGGATCGAGACGGCGGGAAGCTGCCTCGCTCCCTTCACCTTCGCCTCGCACTGCTACGAGAGCTTCCACCTCCTGATGCCGCTCTATGTCTGCCGCGTCTGGCAGGGCACGGTCGCCCCGCTGGAGGGCCAGTCCCTGGCCTGGGTGCGGCCCAACGACATGGGCAAGTACCCCATGCCCCCGGCCGACAAGCCCCTGGTCGCGATGCTGCGGGACCTGCTTTAGGCGGCATGGCCCATCGACCCGCCGGGTTCGATCCGCTAAGTTCCCGCCTCCCGTGTCCACAGAAGCGCCCGATCCCATCATGACCGCCAAAGTCGGCAATCCTCTCTTCCGCGACATGCCCACCACCGTGTTCGAGGTGATGTCGCAACTGGCCCTCAAGCATCGGGCGATCAATCTGGGGCAGGGGTTTCCCGACGACCGCGGGCCGGCCGACGTGCTCCGGGCGGCGGCCGACGCGCTGCTGGACGGCTACAACCAGTACCCCTCCATGATGGGCACGCCGGAGCTGCGCCAGGCCGTGGCCGCCCACGCCCGCCGGTTCTACGGCCTGGAGGTGGACTGGGCGCGCGAGGTCATGGTGACCTCCGGCGCCACCGAGGCGCTGGGCGCCTGCCTGCTGGGGCTGATCGAGCCGGGCGACGAGGTGGTCCTGTTCGAGCCGATGTACGACAGCTACCTGCCCATCGTCCGCCTGGCCGGCGGCATCCCCCGGATCGTGACGCTGAAGGCCCCGGACTGGAGCTTCACCCGCGGGGACCTGGAGCGGGTGTTCGGCCCGAAGACCAAGGCGCTGGTGCTGAACAACCCGCTGAACCCCGTGGGCAAGGTCTATTCCCGCGCCGAGCTGGAGCTGATCGGCGAGTTCATGCGGCGCTTCGACGCCTACGCGGTCTGCGACGAGGTGTACGAGCACCTGGTGTTCGACGGCGCCCGCCATATTCCCCTGATCACCATCCCGGGATTGCGCGACCGCTGCCTGCGGGTCGGCTCCGCCGGCAAGACCTTCTCCCTGACCGGCTGGAAGATCGGCTACGTGACGGGATCGCCCGAGCTGCTCCAGCCCGTCGCCAAGGCCCACCAGTTCATGACCTTCACGACCGCGCCCAACCTCCAGGCCGGGGTCGCCTACGGCCTCGCCAAGGAGGAGGCGTACTTCACCGGCCTCGCCGCGTCGATGCAGGCCAAGCGCGACCGGCTGGCGGCGGGCCTGCGCGAGGCCGGGCTGTCCGTACTGCACAGCGGCGGCACCTATTTCCTGATCGCCGACATCTCCTCCACCGGGTTCGACGGCGACGACGTGGCGTTCTGCCTGAACCTGACGGAGGCGGCCGGCGTGACCGCGATCCCGGTCAGCGCCTTTTTCGCCGAAAGCCCGGTGCGCACCTTCATCCGTTTCTGCTTCTGCAAGCAGGATGCGCTGCTGGACGAGGCGATCGCCCGGCTCAAGCGCTATTTCCAAGGCAATTGCATAGAACTTGCGCCATAATCCGGCGTCATGCTCCAGCGGGTGCCGCGCGGCGCCAGCTGGTTATTCAAGCCGGTATCGGGGTTTGTCGTTTCATGCGCATACTGCGTCCGTTCGGGCTCGCTCTCGCCGTGGCCCTTGGGTGTTCGACGGCCGCTCCGGCACAGCAACCCGCACCGGAACCGATCGCTGAAGCGCCGCCCTTCGGCGTCGCCGGGGTCGAGATCCTGGCGGAACGCGACGTTCCCCAGGCCTGCTTCACCTTCACCCGCCCGCTGGAGAAGTCCTCCCCGACCGACTACGCCGCGCAGGTGGAGGTCGAGCCGCCCGTGCGCGTGACCGCGATCGCCCGCGGCGCCACCCTCTGCCTCGAAGGGCTGAGCCACGGCGCCGGGTACGGCGTGACGCTGAAGCAGGGGTTGCCGGGAGCCGACGGGGCGGTGCTCGGGGAACCCGCGCGCCATGAGGTGGCGGTGCCGGACCGCAAGCCCGTCCTGGCCTTCCGGGGCGCCGGCTACGTCCTGCCCCAGGTCGGCGCCGAGGGGCTGCCGCTGCGCACCGTCAACGTCGCCCGCGCCCGCCTGCAGGTGCTGCGCATCGAGGACCGCTCCCTGGTCGAGCAGATCTATTACGGCCGGATCAGCCAGGCGCTGACGGAACTGGACGTCGGCGGCATCGTGGAGCGGAGCGGCACCCAGGTCTGGCAGGGGGAGATGGCGATCGGCGAAAGGCGGAACCAGGCCGTCGTCACGCCCTTCCCGGTGGAGGCGGTCATCGGCGCCTCGGGCGGCGCGCTGAAGCCGGGCGTCTATCTCGCCGTCGCGGGCAACGCCGACCGGGAGGGCGAGTCGTGGGAGGCCAAGGCCACCCAGTGGTTCGTCGTCTCCGACCTGGGGCTGACCACCTTCGCGGGGAGGACGGGCTGCTGGTGTTCGCCCGCAGCCTGACCACCGCCGAACCCCTGTCCGGGATCGAGCTTCGGCTGCTGGCGCGCAGCAACGCCGAGCTGGGCAAGCTCCCGACCGGACCGGACGGAATCGCCCGATTCCCGCGCGAGACCCTGCGCGGCACCGGCGGCGGAGCGCCGCAGGCGGTCTTCGCCTATGGCGCGTCCGGCGACATGGCGTTCCTGGACGTGGCCGCCGCGACCGACCTGTCGGAACGCGCGGGCCCCGGCGCGGACGCGCCGCCCCTGGACGCCTGGCTCTACACCGACCGCGGCTTCTACCAGCCGGGGGAGACGGTGTTCCTCAACGCCCTGCTGCGCGACGCCAGCGCCGTCGCGGTCGAGGGACGGGGCCTGACCCTGAGGATTCACCGCCCGGACGGGTTCGAGGTGGACCGGCGGCAGGCGGCCGACTCCGGGGCCGGAAGCTACCATCTCGGCCTGGAGCTGCCCCGTCCCGCCGCGGCCGGGCAATGGTCCGTCACCGCCCACCTGGAGCCGGACGGCGCGCCGATCGGCCGGGTCGATTTCGCGGTGGAGGACTTCGTGCCGCCGCGCCTCGACGTCGGGCTCGCCGCCGACCGCGACCAGGCGGATGCCGGCGAAAGCCTGGTGCTTCGGATCGACGGCCGGTACCGCAGGGCGGGCCCCGCGGCGAAGCTGCCGGGCGAGCTGGCGGTGACCCTGCGCCGCGCGGCCGAGCCGTATCCCGGCTTCGCCGGCTATCGCTTCGGCCTGGTCCAGCAGCCGTTCGAGCCGCTGCGGACCGATGCGCCGGGCTTCGTCACGGGACCCGACGGCGTCGCCCGGGTGGAAATCCGCCTGCCCGAGCCGCCCGACACCAGCCACGCGCTGGAAGCCGTCATCCAGGGCACGCTCTACGACATCGGCGGCCGCCCGGCGGTGCACGAGATCGCCCTCCCGGTCCGGCACCAGCCCTTCGCGATCGGGATCAAGCCCCGCTTCGGCGGCGATGCCGTGCCGGAAGGGGCCACCGCCGCCTTCGACGTAGTCGCGATCGGACCGGACGGCGCGCCGCTCGACCGGCCGTCCCTGTCCTATGAGCTGTTCGAGGAGGATTACGACTACGCCTGGTTCGAGGCGGACGGCCACTGGGACTACCGGGCGCGGGTCAAGGACAAGAGCCTGACCGGCGGGACGCTCGCGGTCGCGGCGGAACCGCGCGCCGACGGCCGCGCCGCGATCGAGCAGCCGGTCGGCTCCGGCCGGTACCGGCTGGAGGTTTTCGATACCGGAACGGGTGTCGCGACCAGCCTGCGGTTCTCGGCCGGCTCGTGGGTCACGCCGACCGCCGGCGAGCGGCCGGACCAGGTGGACGTGGCGGTGATGCTGCCTAAATATTCCGGTGGCGAAACGGCCAAGGTCTTCGTCAAGCCGCCCTACCGGGCCCAGGTGCTGGTCGCCGTCGCCGGCCGGGCCGTCCACCAGACGGTGCTGCGCCGGATCGGGCCGGAAGGCGCCTTCCTGGACATCCCCGTGGACCCGTCCTGGACCGCCGGCGTCCATGTGGTCGCCACCGCCTTCGCCCCGGCAGAGCCCGCCCACGGCGCCGCGTCGCGCCGGGCGGTCGGCAGCGCGTGGCTCGCGGTCGATCCCGCGCCCCGGCGTCTCGAGGTCTCCATAGCCGCCCCGGCCGACCTCGCTCCCCGGGGGCGGGTCCGCGTCCCGGTCACGGTGCGCGGGGCGGAGGAGGGCGCGCAGGTCCGCCTGACCCTGTCGGCCGTAGACGACGCCATGCTCCGGCTGACCGATTTCGCCGCTCCCGATCCGGCGGTGCATTATCTCGGCCGGCGCCCGCTTGAAGTCGACCTGCGGGACGTGAGGGGACCGCTGGTGGACCGGGACGGCGCCTCGGCCTCGCCGGGCATCCGGTCCGTCATGGTTCCGCCGGTGCGGCGCCGGCCGGGCGACCCGCCGCCACCGCGCCGGAGGGAGATGACGGCGCTTCATTCCGGCATCGTCACGGTCGGCGCCGACGGCACGGCGGAGGTCCCGCTGGAGATCCCGGATTTCGACGGCCGCCTGCGCCTGATGGCGGTCGCGTGGACGCCGGCCAAGGTCGGCAGCGCCACCGCGACCGCCGCTGTCCGCGATCCCGTCCTGGTCGAGCTGGGGCTGCCCCGCTTCCTGGCGCCGGACGACGTGGCGCAGGTCCCGCTGACCCTGACCGACCGGGGCCGGAAAGGCGGCGACTATTCGGTTCGTTTCACCGCCGAGGGGATGGTCGCCCTGCGCGACGGCGGCGAGGTGGCGCTCCGCGATGTCCGGCCCGGCAAGCCGGTGACGGTGCCCCTGACCATCGCCGGCACCGGCGTCGGCGCGGGTCTGGTCCGGGCCGAGGTCACCGGGCCCGACGGGTTCGCCGTCACCCGGGAATGGCCGGTCGGCGTGCGCCGTCTGCAGCCCGCGGTCGCGCGCCGCCATGTCGAACTGATCGAGCCGGGCCGGAAATCGACCGTCTCGCCCGACGTGGTGCCCGAACTGGTGGCACTCCGCCGCGAGACGGTCGCCGTCATGCTGGCGATCGGGACGATGCCCGACCTGGACCTGCCGGGACTGCTGCTGTCGCTCGACCGTCACCCCTACGGCAGCGCCGAGCAGATCACCAGCCGGGCGATGCCGCTGCTCCGGCTCGGCCCCGTGATGGCGGCCCTGGATATCGCGTCGGAGGCCGAGGTCCGCCAGCGTGTTCAGCGCGCGATCGACCGGCTGATCTCGGTCCAGCGGTCCGACGGCGCCTTCGCCATGTGGTCGTCCCAGGGGCCGGGGGAGCTCTGGCTGACCTCCTACGCGCTGGACTTCCTCGGCCGCGCGCGCGAGGCGGGCTACCGGGTGCCCGAGGCGCCCTGGCGGAAGGGCATCGAGTGGCTGAACGGCGTGCTCGACAACGCCTGGTTCGACGAGGCGGAGCTGGCGGCGCGTGCCTATGCCCTTTATACCCTCGCGGGCAGCAAGGCGGTCGACCTGGCCGAGGCGCGCTATTTCCAGGAGACCCATTGGGCCGCCCTGCCGACCCGGCTGGCCCGCGCCCAGGTCGCGGGGGCGCTCGCCCGGCTGGGCGACGCCGACCGCGCCGCCGAGGCCTTCGGCCGGCTCGACCGCGCCCGCGTGGAACCCGGGGGCATGCGCGATTTCGGTTCGGAGCTGCGCGACCAGGCCGCGGTGATCACGCTCCTGGCGGAAGCCGGGGGCGACCGGGACCGGCTGGCCGGCCTTGCCCGGCAGCTCGCCACCATGCTGGCCGACGCCCAGGCGACCAGCACCCAGGAGCGGGCCTGGGTGTTGAACGCCGCCGCCGCCCTGGCCTCGAAGGCCGGGGAGATGAAACTGGCGCTGGACGGCCAGCCCATGACGGAGTCCGGTCCGCTGTACCGCCGGCTCCAGCCCGGCGGCCGGGCGATGCCGATCGAGAACGCCGGTTCGGCACCGCTCTACCGGTCCGTCACCCTGGCGGGAGTGCCGGCGAACCCGTTGCCGGCCGATGCGGAGGGATTCCGCATCCAGCGCACCATCCTCGGAACGGACGGCGCGCCCGTCGATCCGGCCGGGGTGGCGAAGGGTCAGGTGCTCGTGATGATCCTGGAGGGCGAGAGCCTGAGGCGTGAGGACCACCAGGCGCTGGTCGTGGACATGCTTCCGGCCGGGCTTGAGATCGAGAACGTCCGGCTGGCCGACAGCGGACAGCTCGGCGACCTGTCCTGGCTCGGCGATCTCAGCGCCGCCAACCACGTCGAGTTCCGCGACGACCGGTTCGTCGCCGAGCTCGACCTGACGCCCGCCCGGCCCGCGTTCCGGCTGGTCTATCTGGCGCGTGCCGTGGTGCCGGGCGACTACGCCCTGCTTGGAGCCTTTGTGGAAGACATGTACAGCCCCAACCTGTTCGCCCGCGGCCCCGCCGGGCGGATGGCGATAGGGGAAGAGTAGGGCCGGGCGGGAGGAACCAGGCCGACCCTCAAGCTAAGCCCTCCCGGGACCGGCGCCGGCGTGCCGTCCGTCGGCCCGCCTGCGGGAGGCGATGAATAGGATTGCCGCCAGTGCCGCCATCACCGTGCCGAGGCCGATGTAGAAAGCGGTGGCGATCCCGATCGTGGCGGTGCCCATGAGTACGAGCAATAGGAGCCACACTCCCAGCGCCACGATAGCGCGGTCGGACATCTAACACCCCTGCAACTCTGTCTCTCTTGCCTCAACTATAGGCGCACGGATTTCGGCTCGCCCGTGGCAAGCTGTCGCTGGCGCGACCAAAGGGGACGATTCCTAAAATGCAAATAAAACCCACGAGGTTGAAACAAGCGGACCGGACCCCATATAGCGCCAGTCTTTTTGAATGAAATCAACAGCCAGCCAGTGGGCAGGGGGAAGCATGGAACCCGCGGAGGAACTCCGCCGATGCTGAGTGCTATTCTCGGCATCTTTGCATGGGCGCTGGTAGCACCAATTGTCGCAGGCAGATCGCCGAAACTGGGCGGATGGATCCTGGCCATCGTCCCCGCGGCGCTGACCGTATGGTTCGCGGGATTCCTCCCGGAAATCGCCGCCGGCGGCGTGGTCCGCGAGGTGGTGCCCTGGATCCCGGGCCTCGACGTAAACCTGTCGTTCTATCTCGACGGCCTCAGCCTGACCTTCGCCTTGATGGTCTGCGGCATCGGCACGCTGATCGTGATTTATTGCGGCGGCTACCTGCATGGCGACCCCATGCTGCCCCGCTTCTTTCTGTATATCCTGGCCTTCATGGCCTCGATGCTCGGCGTGGTGCTGGCCGACAACGTCATTTCGCTGATCGTGTTCTGGGAACTGACCAGCGTCACGTCCTTCCTGCTGATCGGCTATCTGCACGACAGCCCCAAGTCGCGCCGGTCGGCGCTCCAGGCGCTGCTGGTGACCTCGCTGGGCGGCCTGGTCATGATGGCCGGGCTGATTCTGCTCGGGATCGTCGGGGGCAGCTTCGAGCTGAGCGAACTGGCCGGTCAGAGCGACCTGCTGCGCGAGCATCCGTTCTATCTCGCCATCCTGATCCTGATCCTGGTCGGCACCTTCACCAAGTCGGCCCAGTTCCCGTTCCATTTCTGGTTGCCCAACGCGATGGACGCGCCGACTCCGGTCAGCGCCTACCTGCACTCGGCCACCATGGTCAAGGCGGGCGTCTACCTGATGGCGCGACTCTCCCCGACCCTGGGCGGGACGGAGGTCTGGATCTACACGCTGGTGGGCTTCGGCGCCTTCACCTCGCTGCTGGGCGCCATCCTGGCGGTCCGGCAGACCGACCTGAAGAGGGTCCTGGCCTACACCACGATCACGGCCCTGGGCCAGCTGACCATGCTGATCGGCATCGGCAGCGTCTACGCCGTCGAAACCTTCGCCGTCTACCTGCTCGCCCATGCCTGCTACAAGGGTGCGCTCTTCATGGGCGTCGGGGCCATCGACCACGAGACCGGAACGCGGGAAGTCGGCCAGCTCGGCGGCCTCTTGAGGCTGATGCCGGTCACCGCCGCCGCGGTCGGCCTGGCGGCCATGTCCAACGCCGGGCTGCCGCCGTTCCTGGGCTTCCTCGGCAAGGAGTTCATGTATTCCAGCACCGTCGGCATGGCGGGGAGCGGCATGGCGGGCGAAGGCATGCCGGTGCTCGGCTGGATCGCCACCCTGGCCATGCTGGTGTCGAACGCCCTGATGCTGGTCACCGCCGGCCTCGTCTTCGTCAAGCCCTTCCTGGGCCCCAAGGTCGAGACGCCGAAGCACGCCCACGAGGCGCCGGTCAGCTTGTGGCTCGGCCCCGTCGTCCTGTCCGTGACCGGCCTGGCCCTCGGCGTGTTCTATGGGGTGCTGGAGCGCCTGTTCGTGGTGCCCGTGGCCGCCTCGCTGGCGGGGGAGGCGGTGGAAGTCCACATCTATCTCTGGGGCGGCTTCACCACGCCGCTGGGGCTCAGCGTCGTGACCGTGGCGCTCGGAGTCGCCCTTTACGTCGGCTGGCCCCGGGTCAAGGCGGTGCTCGATCGCATCGCTCGGGCGCTGCGCTATGACTCCGACAGCGGCTGGGACCGCATCCTGAAGGGCCTCGTCAGCGTCGCCTGGTGGCAGACGCGGGTGATCCAGTCCGGCTATCTGCGCCATTACGTGATGTTCACCATCGTCTTCACGACGGTGGCGATCGGCGCCACCATGGTGATCCACCGGGCCTTTACCATGCCCTACGTCTCGGTGCTGGAGGCGCCCTACACCGCCTGGGTCCTGGCATTGACCGTGATCGCGGCGACCTCCGCCGCCGTCGTGGCCAAATCGCGCCTGGTCGCGATCCTGTCGCTGGGCGTGGTCGGCGTCGTCATCGCGCTGATCTTCCTGCTCTACGGCGCCCCGGACGTCGCGATCACTCAGTTCATGGTCGAGACCCTGGTGGTCATCATCGTGGCGCTGGTCCTGGCCCGCCTGCCGCGGCTGACCGCGTTCCACCGGCCCAACCGGCGAAGCGCCGTCCGCGACGCCGTCATCTCGATCGCCTTCGGCGCGGTCGTCACGGCGGTGATGCTGTCGGTCATCGACCTGCCGATCCCCTTGGACCTCAGCGAGTATTTCGCGACCCGCAGCTATACCGAGGGCTTCGGCCGCAATGTGGTCAACGTGATCCTGGTCGATTTCCGGGCTGTCGACACCCTGGGCGAGATCCTGGTAGTGGCTGCCGCGGGGCTGGGCGCCTTCGCCCTGCTGAAGGCCCGGCCCCGGCGCGGGCCGCCCGAGACGCCCCTTCCCGAAACCGAACGGACCGGAGGCCGGCAATGATGGACAGCCTGATCCTTAGGACGGCGACCCGGCTCCTGCTCAGCCTGATGCTGCTGTTCTCCTTCTTCATCCTGCTGCGCGGGCACAACGAGCCCGGCGGCGGATTCATCGGCGGCCTGATCGCCGCCAGCGCCTTCGCGCTCCACTCGATCGCCTATGGTCCGGCGGCCCTGCGCCAAGTGCTGGGCTTCGATCCGAAGACGATCGTCGGCGGCGGGATGCTGTGCGCCATCGCCGCCGGCCTGTGGTCGGCGTTCCCGGGCGATGCCTTCCTGACCGGCCAGTGGCTGCACTGGGGCGAGGGGGACGCGGCCTTCCATGTCGGCACGCCGCTGCTGTTCGACATCGGCGTCTTCCTGGTGGTGATCGGCGCGGTGCTGACCATCGTGCTGTCCCTGGAAGAGGAGGACGTGTAGGTGGAAACCCTCATGGCCTTCACGCTGGGATTCATGGCGGCCGGCAGCGTCTACCTGCTGTTGAGCCACAATCTCGTGCGCGTCCTGTTCGGCCTCATCCTGCTCAGCAACGCGGCCAACTTCGTGATCTTCGCGGCCGGCGGCATGACCGAGGGGCTGCCGCCGCTGATCGCCCCGGGCGCCAAGGGGCTGACCGGCGTCTATTCCAACCCGCTGCCCCAGGCCCTGATCCTGACCGCCATCGTGATCAGCTTCGGCCTGCTGGCCTTCGCGCTGGTGCTGGTCTATCGCGGCTATCAGGAACTGGGCACGGTGGACAGCGACCGGATGCGTCTGGCCGAGCCGCCGCACCCCGACCAGGACATCCCCGAACCCGAGGAGCCCCGCCGTCCCCAGGTCCGGGACGCCTCCCACCGGGTCGGGAACATACGCGAACCTGTCGGGCGGGAACCTGCCGGGAGTGACGCATCGTGAGCTGGTATCTGATCGCTCCCATCCTGGTCCCCATGACGACCGCGGTGCTCGCAATCCTGTTGTGGAACCATCGCCCCGCCCAGCGCGCCGTCAGCGCCGCGGGCGCCGCGCTCCATCTCGTCACCGCCATCCTCTTGATGGCCCAGGTCTGGCAGGGCGGCATCCTGGCCGGGCAGATGGGCGGGTGGCCTGCACCGTTCGGCATCACCCTGGTGGCCGACCATCTCAGTGCCGTGATGGTGCTGATCACCGGCATCATGGGGCTGGGCGTCGGCCTCTACAGCTTGTCCGACATCAACGAGGACCGGGAGCGCAACGGCTTCCACCCGCTCTACCACGTGCTCCTGACCGGCGTGACCGGGGCCTTCATCACCGGCGACCTGTTCAATCTCTACGTCTGGTTCGAGGTGATGCTGATCGCCTCCTTCGCGCTGCTGGCGCTGGGGGCGGAGAAGGAGCAGCTCGACGGCGCCATCAAATACGCCGTGATCAACGTGGTCGCCACGGTCATGTTCCTGATCGCGGTCGGCATCCTCTACGGCCTGACCGGGACGCTGAACATGGCCGACCTGGCCGTCAGGCTGCCGCAGGTCGAGCAGCAGGGGCTGGTCACCACGGTGGCCATCCTGTTCATGATCACGTTCGGCATAAAATCGGCGGTGTTCCCGCTGTTCTTCTGGCTGCCGGCCTCGTACCACACGCCGGCCGTGGCGGTTTCCGCGATCTTCGCCGGGCTTCTGACCAAGGTCGGCGTCTATGCCCTGGTCCGGACCTTCACCCTGATCTTCACCGGCGACGTGGCCTATACCCACACGGCGCTGCTGGTGGTGGCCGGCCTGACCATGGTGACCGGCGTGCTCGGCGCCGCGGCCCAGAACGAGATCCGCCGAATCCTGTCGTTCCACATCATCAGCCAGATCGGCTACATGGTGATGGGGCTGGCGCTCTATACGCCTCTGGGGCTGATCGGCGCGGTCTTCTACCTGGTCCACCACATCATCGTTAAGACCAACCTGTTCCTGGTGGCCGGGGTCGCGAAGCGGCTGACCGGGTCGATGGAGCTGAAGAAGATCGGCGGGCTCTACAAGGCGTCGCCCCTGCTGGCGGTGCTGTTCCTGATCCCGGCGCTCAGCCTCGCCGGCATCCCGCCGCTGTCGGGCTTCTGGGCGAAGCTGGTGCTGATCCGGGCCAGCCTGGAGATCGGCTCCTACGCGATCGCCGCGACCGCGATCCTGGTGGGATTGCTGACCATGTTCTCCATGACCAAGATCTGGGGCGAGGCCTTCTGGAAGCCCCATCCCGGCGGCGACATCAGGGTCTTGGGCATCTCTGACCTGACCGCCAAGGAGCGGGTGCTGCTGATCGGGCCGATCGTCGTGTTCGCGGCTATGACCGTCGCGATCGGCCTGTGGACCCAGCCGTTCCTGGACCTGGCGACCCGCGCGTCGGCCGAACTGCTGGCGCCGGCGCCCTACATCGAGGCCGTGCTGGGACCCAGCGGGGCGCAGCACGCGGGAGCGCAGCCATGACCATGTTCATGTTCAACCTGGCCCTTGCGATCGTCTGGCAGGCCGTCACGGGCACCTTCAGCATGGGCGGCCTGCTGATCGGTTTCGCCGTCGGCTACGCCGTGCTGTGGATCGCCCGGCCGGTGTTCGGCAACGACCCGTATTTCTGGAAGCTGTGGCACATCATCGGCTTCTTCTTCTATTTCCTGAAGGAGCTGGTCGTGTCCAGCCTGCGGGTCGGCTGGGACGTGGTGACCCCGCCGATCTATGCCCGGCCGGGCGTGGTGCGGGTGCCGATCGACGCCCGGACCGACCTGGAGATTACCCTCCTCGCCAACCTGATCACGCTGACCCCGGGCACCCTGACGCTCGACGTGGCGCCCGACCGCAAGTCCCTGTACGTCCACGCCATGTTCATCGACGATCCGGAGAAGGTGCGGGCCGAGATCAAGAACGGCATGGAGCGCCGCCTGCTGGAGCTGACGCGATGAGAAGCGACCTGTCGCCTTTCCTCAACTGGTCGATCGAGATCACCTTCATCGTCCTGCTGATATCGATCCTGATCGCCTTCGTCCGGCTGGTCCGCGGGCCGTCGCTGCCCGACCGGATCGTGGCGCTGGACCTGCTGACCTTGCTGGCGGTCGGCGTCATCGCCCTGTTCGCGATCCGGGAAGACAAGCCCGTCTTCCTGGACGCCGCCATCGCCCTGGCCCTGGTGGCCTTCCTGGGTACCGTCGCCTATGCCCGCTTCCTGGAGCGGCGCGGACGCCACGAACGCAAGACCGAGGAGCTCGGGCCATGATCGGCACCATCCTGGAGATCCTGGCTGGCGTGCTGCTGCTGGGCGGCGCCGTCTTCTCCCTGGTCAGCGCGCTCGGCGTCCTGCGGCTGCCGGACGTGCTGATCCGCATGCACGCCTCCAGCAAGGCCGGCACCCTGGGCGCCGGCATGATCCTGGCGGCGGTGGCGGTCCTGTACGGCACCGACGAGATCGTCGCCCGCGCCATCGCCGCGATCTTCTTCCTGCTCCTGACCGTCCCGGTCGCCTCCCACATGATCGGCCGCGCCGCCTACATCACCGGCGTCAAGCTGTGGTCGGGCACCGTGGTGGACGAAGTGCGCGGAGAATACGAGAGCCGCGCCGCCGGCCGGCCGAAGGTCTATCCCGAGAACCAATGAGGGAGCTTGCACGTGGATGCGCGGGTCAAGCCCGCGCATGAAGGAAAAGAACATCCCCGGCTGTCCGGCACGGTTGCGCTCGGACCGCAAAAGCGATCGTCACGGGCAGCGACACTCCCTTTTCGTCATGACCGGACTTGATCCGGTCATCCACGTGCAAGCTCCCTCATGCCGGTTTCCGCGTGGATGCGCGGGTCAAGCCCGCGCATGAAGGAAAAGAACATCCCCGGCTGTCCGGCAGGGTTTTGCTCGGACCGCAAAAGCGATTATCACGGGCCGCGGCACTCCCTTTTCGTCATGACCGGACTTGATCCGGTCATCCACGTGCAAACTCCCTCACGCCGGTTTGCGCATGAACGAATAAGGGGCGTTCCGTAGGTCGGGTAGAGCGAAGCGGCACCCGACATCACCACGCCTGCTCCGTCGGGTGCCGCTTCGCTCTATCCGACCTACATTTTTCTCCACGACGGTGAAGCCGCGCCGATCCGTATTCATCCGTGGAAGGACCGGCGGCCCAAACGAAAAATGCGGGCCGAAGCCCGCATTTCCCGCGATCCGACGGTGCGGCCCGGCTTAGAAGCGGTAGCCGACGCCGACGCCGAAAATCCAGGGGTTGAGGTCCACGTCGGCCTTGACGGGGATGCCGCCAAGGACGCTCGCCTTGACGTCGGTGCTCAGCCACAGCTTCTTGACGTCCACATTCAGCGACCACGGGCCGGAGATCGCGTAATCGAAGCCGGCCTGCAGCGCGACGCCGAAGCTGTCGTCGTACTTGATCGACTGGGCATCACCCCTCTTCTCGTTGTAGAAGATGGTGTAGTTGACGCCGGCGCCGACATAGGGGCTGAACCGCTCCTTGGGAGCGAAGTGATACTGCAGGGTCAGGGTCGGCGGCAGAAGCCACACGCTGCCGAGGCCGATCGCGTTGGACGCATCCACGTCGTGCTTCGTGGTTGCGGCAATCAGCTCCAGGGCGATGTTGTCCGTGACGAAGTAGGAAAAGTCGACTTCCGGGACGTAGGCGTTTCCGACATTGGCGTCCAGGCCGGTCGGCGACCCGTCGTTGAACTTGATGCCGCCGCGCTCGGTCGGGACCACGCCGATGCCGCGCAGGCGGATGTTGATGTCGCCGGCTGCCTTGGGCTTGAAGGCGGCGGCTTCCTGGGCGCTGGCCGGGGCCGGGGTGCCGGCGGCGAACAGGGCTGCAGTCAGGGCGGAAACGGCACAGGCGACACGCCAGGAACGAAACATCCTCAGTACTCCATTGATCTTCGAATTTCTTGGAACGAAGCTTCTCTCGTAGAGATGGCTCTCTATCACAATCATCATACCCTGGCTAGAAAGTGATAATTGTTGGACACGCATACAGTTTGCGTCATGAGCGATTGCTACGGGTCAGGGGAAAACCTGCCATGCCCGCTGAAATCCGCGGAAAGGACCGATCAAGCCGCGACAATCCTGAAATGTACAAATTTTGTGCAACAGAGTTCCGGAAGCCCGAGCAGTAAACGGCTCATTCTTGCCGGTATGATGACTTTCTAGACTTGGACGACACATCGGATTTGGTAGTTTATATTATCGAGATCCGGCATCCGTACTGAGCATGAACCTTTCGAACCTATTTGCCCGGAATGTGTTTAAGCTGTGACCGAGCACTGAAGGGTGCTTCCGCTGCCCCGGTGTTGCCCGCGACAGGGTGACGCTCCCCTTGACCAGAGGTGCTTTCGACATTGTCGCGGGCCGACCAACAAGCAGGAGATCAAACAACCCATGTGTGGCATTTGCGGTGAGATAAGGCTCGATCGAAGCGCCGCCGACGGCAGGGCGGTCAGTGCCATGGCCGACGTGCTGGCGCCGCGCGGCCCCGACAGCGCGGGTGCCTTCGCGCAGGGCCGGGTGGCGTTCGGCCACCGCCGCCTCAAGATCATCGACCTGTCCGACGCCGCCCAGCAGCCCATGGTCGACCCGGCCCTGGGCCTGACCATCGTGTTCAACGGCTGCATCTACAATTACCCGGAACTGCGCGCCCAACTCGAAGGGGAGGGCTACCGGTTCTTCTCCCACGGCGACACCGAGGTGATGCTGAAGGCCTACCATGCGTGGGGGCCGCGCTTCGTCGAGAAGCTGTACGGCATGTTCGCCTTCGCGATCTGGGAGCGCGAGAGCGGCCGGGTCGTGATGGGCCGCGACCGGCTCGGCATCAAGCCGCTGTACCTGGCCGAGACGCCGGGCATGATCCGGTTCGCCTCGACCCTGCCGGCGCTGGTCGCCGCGGGCGGCATCGATACCGACATCGACCCGGTGGCGCTCCACCACTACATGAGCTTCCACGCCGTCGTGCCGGCTCCCATGACCATCCTCAAGGGCGTGCGCAAGCTGCCGCCCGCGACGCTGCTCACCATCGAACCCGACGGGACGAAGCGCGAGGAGGTCTACTGGACCGTGAATTTCGGCCCGCGGTCCGGTGACGAAAGCCTGTCGGAGAGCGACTGGCAGGACCTCGTCCTGGAGACGCTGCGCAAGGCGGTCGAGCGGCGGCTGGTGTCCGACGTGCCGGTCGGCGTGCTGCTCTCCGGCGGGCTGGACAGCTCGATCATCGTGGCGCTGCTGGCCGAGGCCGGGCAGCACGGACTCCAGACCTTCTCGATCGGGTTCGAGACCGTCGGCAACGAGCGCGGCGACGAGTTCCAGTATTCCGACATCATCGCCAAGCGGTTCGAGACCGACCACCACAAGCTGTTCGTGGACAGCAGCCGGACCCTGCCGGAATTGCAGAACTGCGTCCGCGCCATGGCCGAGCCGATGGTCAGCCACGACGCGATCGGCTTCTACCTGCTGTCGCAGGAGGTGGCGAAGCACGTCAAGGTCGTGCAGAGCGGGCAGGGGGCCGACGAGATCTTCGGCGGCTACCACTGGTATCCGCCCATGATGGGGAGCCGCGATCCGGTGTCCGACTATGCGCGCGTCTTCTTCGACCGCGACCAGTCGGAGATGGCCCGGGTGCTCGACCCGCGCATGCTGGGCGACGATCACAGCCGCGCCTTCGTCGAGCGCCACTTCGCCCAGCCCGGCGCGGACCGGCCGATCGACAAGGCGATGCGGCTCGACACCAGCGTCATGCTGGTGGACGACCCGGTCAAGCGGGTGGACAACATGACCATGGCCTGGGGGCTGGAAGGCCGCGTCCCGTTCCTGGACCACGACCTTGTCGAACTGGCGGCGCGCGTCCCGCCCGAGCTGAAGATCGCCGAGGGCGGCAAATACGTGCTGAAGGAGGCCGGGCGCCGGGTCGTCCCGTCGGAGGTGATCGACCGGCCCAAGGGCTATTTCCCGATGCCGGCGCTGAAGTACCTGCGCGGTCCCTATCTGGACCTCGTCCGGGACGTGCTGAACGAGCCCAGGGCGCGCGAGCGCGGCCTGTTCCAGCGGGATTACGTGGATCGCCTGCTGGCCGAGCCGGACAGCCACATCACGCCGCTGCGCGGTTCCAAGCTCTGGCAGGTCGCCCTCTTGGAATTCTGGCTCCAGACACACGGCATCTGACCATGACCCAGCCTCCCAACCCAAGGTCGCAGCACCGCCTGGAGCGGCGCAACGCGCCGTCGCTCCGCAACTGGTACTCGCGCGACCAGCACCATCCCGGCCAGGCCGTCCTCGAGGAGAACGTCACGGTGGACTGCGGCTGGGGCCGGCTGCTGTTCGCCCACACCTTCCCGGACCTGCCGGAACTGGCGAAGGCGCTTCGGGAGGAGAGGCCGGGCCGGCGCGACATCGCGCTGTACCTGCGCGATCCTCACGTGGCGCTGTCGCTGGCGCCGCAGGAGCTGTTCCTCGACCCGTCGCACACCTACCGCCTCTGGCTGGAGAACTACCGGCCGAGCCGGCGCCGGCCGCGCGGCTTCACGGTGCGCCGGCTGCGCACGGTGGAGGACGCCGAGGCGATCAACCGCATCTATGCCGGCCGCAACATGGTGCAGGTCCCGCCCCACTTCTTCCACGACCAGCGCAACAGCCGCGTGCTCACGTACTTCGTCGCGGTCGATGCGGCGAGCGGCAACGTGATCGGCTCGGTCACGGGCGTCGACCACGGACGGGCCTTCAACGACCCGGAGAACGGCTCGTCCCTGTGGTGCCTGGCGGTCGATCCGCAAGCCTCTTTCCCCGGCATCGGCGAGAACCTGGTGCGGACGCTGGCCGAACATTTCCAGGCGCGCGGCCGCAGCTTCATGGACCTGTCCGTGATGCACGACAACGTCAATGCCATTGCCCTCTACGAGAAGCTGGGATTCCAGCGGGTGCCGGTGTTCGCCTTGAAGACGAAGAACTCGATCAACGAGAAGCTCTATGTCGGGCCGCCGCCCGACGAGACGCTGAACCCCTACGCGATGATCATCATCAACGAGGCCCGGCGCCGCGGTATCGGGGTGGACGTGGTGGACGCCGAGGGAGGCTATTTCACGCTCAGCTACGGCGGCCGGTCTATCACCTGCCGGGAGAGCCTCAGCGAGCTGACCACGGCGGTCGCCATGAGCCGCTGCGACGACAAGGCGGTCACCCGCAGGCTCATGGTCAAGGCGGGGCTGAGGGTGCCGGCCCAGCAGGCCGCCGCCAAGCCGGAGGACGACGCCGCCTTCCTGGAGAAGCACGGCTCGATCGTGGTCAAGCCGGCCCGGGGCGAGCAGGGCAAGGGCATCACCGTCGACGTCCGCACGCCCGAAGCGGTCGCCAAGGCGGTGGCCGAGGCCCGAAACCACGCGGAGACCGTGCTGCTGGAGCAGTTCTTCCAGGGCGACGACCTGCGGATCATCGTGATCGACTACCGCGTCGTCGCCGCGGCGATCCGCCGTCCGGCGGAGGTCACCGGGACGGGCGAGCACACCGTCCGGGAACTGATCGAGGCCCAGAGCCGGCGCCGCGCCGCGGCGACCGGCGGCGAGAGCCGCATCCCCATGGATGCGGAGACCGAGCGCTGCGTCGCGGCCAACGGCTTCTCCATGACCGACGTGCTGCCGGAAGGGCAGGTCCTGCCGGTCCGCAAGACCGCCAACCTTCACACCGGCGGTACTATTCACGATGTCACCGACCGACTGCACAGGACGTTGGTCGATGCCGCCATCGCCGGGGCGAAAGCATTGGATATCCCTGTCGTCGGTTTCGATTTCCTCGTACCGTCGGTGACCCAGCCCGACTATGTCATCATTGAGGCAAATGAGCGGCCGGGCCTCGCCAATCATGAACCCCAGCCTACGGCCGAACGTTTTGTTGACCTTCTGTTTCCCAATACCAAGCTAGTGTCCACCGGATAAGGGTAACGAATCGAGAAGCTCAATCTGATGCAAGGCGTACCTATGGAAAGATCGCACGCGACGGCGTCGAAAGAGCCGGCGGACCGGGAACTCGTGCCCCCGGCCCGTCCGGCGATCGACATGGACTACGTCCTGTCGATGCTGGAGAGCCTGCTGAAGATCCCGAGCCCGACCGGCTATACCGACGAAATCGTGCATTTCTGCGGTCGCGAGCTGAAGCGGCTGGGAATTCCCTTCGAGCTGACCCGGCGCGGCGCCATCCGCGCCGACATCAAGGGCCGGCTCAACAGCCCGGACCGGGCGATCGTCGCCCATGTCGACACGCTGGGCGCCCAGGTGAAGGGCCTGAAGTCCAACGGCCGGCTGGAAGTGGTCGCCATCGGCACCTGGTCCGCCCGGTTCGCCGAGGGGGCCCGCTGCACCATCTTCACCGACCACGGCTCCTACCGCGGGACGATCCTGCCGCTGAAGGCGTCTGGCCATACCTTCAACGAGGAGATCGACTCCCAGCCCGTCGCCTGGACCAACCTGGAGGTCCGCGTGGACGCGGTCTGCTCCAACACGGCGGACCTGATCCGGCACGGCTTCAATGTCGGCGACTTCGTCGCGATCGACCCGCAGCCCGAGTTCCAGCCCAACGGCTTCATCAACTCCCGCCACCTGGACGACAAGGCGGGCGTCGCCGTGCTGTTCGGGGCGGCCAAGGCGGTGATCGACGCGGGCGTGGAGCTGCCGGTCGATTGCCACCTGCTTCTGACCATCTCGGAGGAGGTCGGGTCAGGCGCCTCGTCGGTCCTGCACGGCGACGTGGCCGAGATGGTCTCCATCGACAACGCGACTCCGGCGCCGGGGCAGAACAGCCGCGAATCGGGCGTCACCATCGCGATGGCGGACAGCACCGGTCCGTTCGACTATCACCTGACCCACAAGCTCCTGGACCTGTGCTCGGACCACGACATCCGGCACCAGCGCGATATCTTCCGCTTTTACCGGTGCGACAGCGCCGCCGCGATCGAAGCCGGCAACGACATCCGCACCGCCCTGGTCTGCTTCGGCGTCGACGGCTCCCACGGCTACGAGCGCACCCATGTCCATGCGTTGCGCTCCCTGGCCGAACTGGTGGCGCTCTACATGCAGAGCGATGTCACCTTCGAGCGCGACCGCCATGCCATGGGTCCGCTGACCGGCTTCCCGCACCAGAAGACAGAGCCGGCCGAAGCGGCCGAATAGGCCGCTCCATACGCCTCCGGGGCGCAGCGGCAATCCCGTTGCGCCCTCTCCGTCCCCAGAGATCCTCAAGCTTTCGGTCCCTGTTTTCAAAGAGCTGTCGAGTCTTCGCCGCCATCCTGCGTTCCGCAGGATGGTTTTTATTTGCCCGAGTACCGAAAAACTATCCATTCGGGGAAGGGTTTTTCCGTCGTTTATGTTCTATTTCCCGTCCGATACGGGTTTTACTGAGGCGGTGGGTATTTCTTTGTCTGAGTTTTTTGGAAAAGTCAAAGGTGTATCGTGACGGTGGGGCTGGACCCGTTCGGTCATGGCGAGGTATCCCGGGAACCCGACCGATCGCAGTTGCTGGCGCGTTCCCTGACCCGGCGGCTGCGATTCGCGGCCGTCCTGACGGTGGTTTTCGTAGCCGGGCTCACCGCGGTCTTCCTGCTGCTGTTCCACGAGGTGGAATCCCGGGAACAGGCGGTCCGGACCACCTACGAGACGCGCGTCGCCCTGGAAACCCTGCGGAGCGCCTTCGACCGGGCGGCGTCTCCCCCCGGTGCGGACCGGCCGGACATCGGCCGCGAGCGCATCGTCGAAGCCAGGATCGCCGAAGCCAGGGACGCACTCTCGGCGCTCGCCGCGCTGGCGGCGGACGACGACGGGAACCGCCCGGAACTCGACAGGCTGGTCCGGTTCGTCGGGGCCAGGCTGGAGGCGCCCGACGGACCTGACGACGCCGAGGCCGTCGGCCGGCGCATCGAGGCGCTTCAGGCCGGCCAGGAGGCGGATCTCCGGGAGCGGGTCGCCTGGATCGACCTGCTGGGCGACGGAATCCTGTACGGAGGGGGAGCGCTCGGTTTCGCGAAGGTCCTGATCCTGGGCGTCCTGCTCGGCCAGGCGGCCCGCATGGCCCGGCGGGAAACCGATATGATCGACGAGCGGACGATCCTGCTGCGGGAGCTGAACCACAGGGTCGGCAACAGCCTGGCGACCGCGGTCGCGTTCCTCCAGCTCCAGGCGGCGCAGATCAGCGACCCCCGGCTGCTCGGAACTTTCCGGGAAGCCCAGAACCGCATCATAGCGCTGGGCGAGGTCCACCGGCGGCTGCTCCAGGAGGAGGCCGTGAGATTCCTCGACGTCTCGACCCTGCTGCCCGGCCTCGCCGGCGAACTGGCGCGGACGCTGACGGCCGAGGACCGTATTTCGGTCACCGCCGCGCCGGCCGTCGTCCCGGTCGAGACGGCCATAACACTGGCCATCATCATGACCGAGCTGATGACCAACGCCGTGCTGCATGGCTGCCGCGACGACGCGGGCTGCGACGTCCTGGTCCGGCTCGACGCGGAGACGGACGGCAGCCTCGGCCTCACGGTGCGGGACTCGGGGGGAAGGCTTCCGAAGGATTTCGACCCGCAGGCGTCCGGCAAGGCCGGGCTCCGGATCGTCACCGCGCTGGTGGAACAGGTCGGGGGAAGCTTGAGCTATCGGACCGACGGTTTCACCGAGGTCCGGGTGCGCATCCCCCTGGAATGTCCGTGAGGCCGGCCGGACCTCAACAGGTCCGGCCGGCCGTCGGCGCCAAGCCTCAGAGCGGCATGATCCAGGTGGCTTCACGGCCCTTGGCCGCGTCCTGGACGCGCATCTGGACGCGCTGGCCGGCTTCCAGCTGCATCAGGCCGCAGCGGCGCAGCACGCTCTTGTGGACGAAGACGTCCTTGCTCGCGTCGTCGGCGGTGACGAAGCCGAAGCCCTTGTCCGGCTTGAACCACTTGACCGTGCCCGACATCTCGACCTCGGGCCCGCCCGAGGACGCGCCGTAGTCGCTGTCGCCGTAGCGGTCGCCGCCGCCGTAACCGCCGCCGCCATAGCTGCCGCCGCCATAGCCGCCGCGGTCGCTGCCGTAGCGGTCGCCGCCGCCATAGCTGTCGCGGTCGCCGCCGCCGTAGCCGCGGTCGCCGCCGCGATCGCCGTAGCGGTCGCCGCCGGCGGGACGGGCCGAGGCCGGCGCGCCGCCGACCACTTCGACGATCCGGGTGACCTGGGGTCCCTTCGGTCCCTGGCTGATCGTGCACAGGATCTCGGTGCCGTCGCTCAGCTCCTGCAGGCCTGCCCTGTTCAACACCGAAATGTGGAGGAATGCGTCCGGAGATCCGTCAACCGGAGCGACGAAACCAAAGCCCTTGGTTACATTGAACCATTTCACCAGGGCCCGAGCCTGGGCGCCATCGTCGAACGACATGGCGTTGTGCTGACTGAAGCGAGACAAGTGTGCAGAACCTTCGAATCCAGCGCCGCGCGCGGTTAACACCTTCGAGGGCAGCACCGGTTGTTCCCCCTGGTTTGCCCCCGTGACGATTTTATGCACAGAAAAATTTGAGTCTCCAGTGTAATTTTTTGTTCACCTTACTCTATCGGCCGGTTCTTTTCTTCTTTAGACAGACCGGTCTATATGATTTTGGCGGAATTCCACGAAAAAGCGAGGTTTCCAGGTCGGTCTTGACCTTTACGTAAACGGCAAGTAGCCTGAAGTCACCTCGACCGGTCCGGAGGGCGGGAAGTCCGCTCGGAGATCGGGAACGGCAAGCGGCAGCGACCACGAGAGCGCATATAAGGCCGCGGCGACGATGGGCAGCAGGGAGACAGATGGAATGGCCGATCCGGCAGCGAAGCTCGCAGAATATCCGTGGGCGCGTTCGTACCCCGCGGATATCGATTGGAACGCCGACATCCCGACGGCGCCGCTCCACCGCCTCATGGACGACGCGGTAAGCCGATTCGGCGACCGGCCGTGCATCGACTTCATGGACAAGCGCTACACCTACGCCCAGATCGGCGCCCTGGTGGACAAGGCGGCGAAGGGCTTCCAGGAGATGGGCGTGGGGAAGGGCAGCAAGGTCGGGCTGTTCCTGCCCAACACGCCCTATTTCGTGATCTGCTACTACGCCGTGCTGAAGGCCGGCGGCACGGTGGTCAACTTCAACCCGCTCTACGCCGAGCGGGAGATCGCCAAGCAGATCGAGGACAGCGACACCGACATCATGGTCACGCTCGACCTGGCGGTGCTCTACGGCAAGATCGCCAAGATGCTCGGGCAGACCCGGCTGAAGCGGATCGTCGTCGCCCGCATGGCCGACATCCTGCCGTTCCCCAAGAACTGGCTGTTCCCGATCGTCAAGCGCAAGGACATCGCCCGCATCCCGTCCGACGACCGGCACCTGGCCTTCGCCAGGCTGATTGCCAACGCCGGCCGGCCGGCCCCGGTGGAGATCGACCCCGACGAGGACGTGGCCGTGCTCCAGTATACCGGCGGGACCACCGGCGTGCCCAAGGGCGCCATGCTGACCCATGCCAACATCTACGCCAACGCCGTCCAGTCGGGCATGTGGTGCACCGACGCGAAGCCGGGGCAGGAGCGCATGCTGGGCGTGCTGCCGCTGTTCCACGTCTTCGCCATGACCGGCGTGATGAACCTGCCGCTGGTGCTCGGCGCCGAGATGGTCCTGGTTCCCCGGTTCGAACTGGACAACGTGATCAGGCTGATCCAGTCCAAGAAGCCGACGCTGTTCCCCGCGGTGCCGACCATCTACACCGCGATCGTCAACCACAAGGACATCGGCTCCTACGACCTGTCGTCGATCCGCTTCTGCCTGTCGGGCGGCGCGCCCCTGCCGGTGGAGGTGAAGCACGCGTTCGAGACGAAGACCGGCTGCAAGCTGGTCGAGGGCTACGGCCTGTCGGAAAGCTCCCCGGTCGCCACGGCCAACCCGATGTACGGGGTCAACAAGGCCGGTTCGATCGGCATCCCGCTGCCCCGCACCGTGATCGAGATCGTCAGCCTGGACGACCGCTCCCGCCTGGTTCCCCTGGGCGAGAAGGGCGAGGTCTGCATCCGCGGGCCCCAGGTGATGAAGGGATACTGGAAGCGCCCGGGCGAGACGGCGGAGGCGCTGGCCGACGGCCGCCTGCATACCGGCGACGTCGGGTACATGGACGAGGACGGCTACACCTACATCGTCGACCGGATCAAGGACATGATCCTGTGCGGCGGCTACAACGTCTATCCGCGAAACGTCGAGGAGGCGATCTACCTGCATCCCGCCGTCGCGGAATGCGTGGTCGCCGGCGTGCCGGACCCCTACCGGGCCAGACCGTCAAGGCCTATGTCAAGCTGACCGAGGGCCATGGGCTGACGCGCGAGGACCTGGCGGAATTCCTGCGCGACAAACTGTCGCCCATCGAGATCCCCAAGCACCTGGAGATCCGCGACGAGCTGCCGAAGACCATGATCGGCAAGCTGTCCCGCAAGGCGCTTCTGGAGGAGGAGGAGGCCCGCCGCTCCGACCGTCAGGCCCCCCGGGACTGACGGCCGGATCGGAAAGGGGCGGGGGCGCCGGTCAGCGCATCGCGTAGCGGGACGCGCTGATCACCGCCTGGGTGCGGTTCTTGACGCCCAGCGACTTGAAGATCGCGGTCACGTGGATCTTCACCGTGCCCTCGGACAGCCCCAGCTCGTAGGCGATCTGCTTGTTGGACTTGCCTTCGCGCAGGCAGCCCAGGACGTCGCGCTGGCGCTGGGTCAGGCTGATGCCGGAGGTGGGCTCGGCCACCACGGCGTGGTCGCGCGGCGCGCTGGTCAGGCCGCTCGTCCCGGAAGAGTTCATCAGGGCGTGCGGCATGTAGACGCCGCCGGCCAGCACCAGCCGCAGCGCGCTGACCATGATCTGCACGCTCGACGACTTGGGGATGAAACCGCCGGCGCCGTGCTCGATCGCCTGGCGGGCGTCGGCGCCGCTCTCGGACGCGGACACCACCACCAGCGCGATCGTGGGCAGCATCGCCTTGATCTGGCGGATGCCCTCGAAACCGGGCCAGCCCGGCATCTGCAGGTCGGTCAGGATCAGGTCGGGGGGCTCGCTCCCGGAGCACTGCGCCATGACCTCCTGGTAAGTCGCCGCCTGGATGTAGTCGGCGTCGGAAAAAATCTGCTCCAGCAGACGATTAAGTCCTTCGCGGAACAGCGCGTGGTCGTCCCCGATCAGAATACGCATCTCTTGCCCCTTTTCCCTTCTGGCCCGCTCAATACATACGCAATTATGAGGTACGCTCATTTGCAAGCATACTATTTTGTTCGTTAATAAACCCCATCAACGCTTCTAGTGCAATTTAATCATAGGAAGTATGGTTAATGTTGCCTTGAAGACACAAGTTTCCGGGGCTAAAGAAATATGACCGTCGGCGGGTGCGGATCCGATGCGGCTGATTTTATCAGACCATCATATCTCTTCGGTCATAGGAGCGGGACTGGGAAAAGGCCGGGTAATAGGCGGAGATTCGACGTCCCGGCCCATGAGTCGCAGTATTTCGGCCGGTTCGACCGATCCGTCCGCGCTTTTGAACAGGCCGCGCACCGTCGCGAGGGCCGCGACTCGGCCGTCCATCGACTCGATGCGGTGTTCCATGTAGACCCACTTCGCGTCCCAGCCCAGGACGCGGGTGTGCAGCCTGAACCGCTCGAACGGCTTCAGCGACCGCCGGAAACTGACGCTGGCCCCGCCCAGCACCGGCATCCACCGGTTCTTCAGGATCGGCCGCGCCAGCCCGCACCGGATCATCAGGTCCGTCCGGCCGAGATCCATGATCGTCAGGTAGCGGCCGTTGTTCATGTGAAGGTTGACGTCCAGGTCGTTGGGCCACACCCGGAACGTCAGGACCGACTCGTCCATCAGGTCCGTCCGCCGCCCGAGCAGGGCGGCCAGAAGGACCTTGATCATGCGGAATATCAGGTTCATGTCGGCCCCTTCCCGGCGCCTCTAGAAAGCGTCGGCGTCCATGTCCATCAGAACCTGCGACCCGGCCATGATGGTCAGGAACAGGCCGTTGACCTGGGGCAGCAGCTTGGTCATGTAGAACCGCCCGGTCTTGACCTTGCTGTCGTAGAACCCCGCCCGGCCGTCCGCCTCCCGCTGCTTCTCCTTCGCCGCCTTGACCATGCGCAGCCACATGTAGCCCAGCGCCACCAGGGCGAACATCCGCAGATAGTCGGTCGAGGCCGCCCCCGCCTCTTCCGCGTTCTTCATGCCCCTCTGGGCGACCAGCGCGGTCGCCTGCTGGAGCTTGCCGAACGCCTTGGCCAGCGGAATGACGAACTCCAGCAGCTCCGGGTCCTCCTGGGTCTCCTCCAGCAGTTCCGAGACGGGGTGGAAGAATCGGCGCAGAAGCCGGCCCATGTCCTGGGGCAGCTTGCGGCCGACCAGGTCCAGCGCCTGGATCGCGTTGGCGCCCTCGTAGATCTGGGCGATGCGGGCGTCGCGGACGAACTGCTCCATCCCGTATTCCCGGATGTACCCATGCCCGCCGTACAGCTGCATGCCCATGTTGGTCGCATCGAACCCGTGGTCGGTGAAGAACGCCTTCACGACCGGGGTCATCAGCGCCACCAGGTCGTCGGCCTCGCGCCGAACCTCCGGGTCGGGATGCCGGATCGAGACGTCGATGTTCATGCCGACCCACGCCGCCAGCGCCCTGCATCCCTCGGTGTGCGCCCGCATGGTCAGCAGGGTCTTGCGCACGTCGGGATGGACGATGATCGGGTCCGCCGGCTTGTCCGGTGCCTTGGCCCCCGTCAGCGACCGTCCCTGGAGCCGTTCGCGGGCATAGGCGACGGCGTTCTGGTAGCTGACTTCGGCCAGGCCCAGCCCCTGGATGCCGACGCCCAGCCGGGCCGCGTTCATCATGGTGAACATGGCGCGCATGCCCTTGTGCGGCTGTCCGACCAGCCAGCCCTTGGCGTCCTCGAAGTTCATCACGCAGGTGCTGGACGCCTTGATGCCCATCTTGTGCTCGATCGAGCCGCACGTCACGCCGTTCCGCATGCCCGGCGTGCCGTCCTCGCGCGGCAGGAACTTGGGGACCAGGAACAGGCTGATGCCCCGGGTCCCGGCCGGCGCGTCCGGCAGCTTGGCCAGCACCAGGTGCAGGATGTTCTCGGTCAGGTCATGCTCCCCGGCCGAGATGAAGATCTTGGTGCCGGTCACCGCATAGCTGCCGTCATTCGACCCGTCCGGCACCGCCCGGGTGCGGATCATGCCCAGGTCGGTGCCGCAGTGCGGCTCGGTCAGGCACATGGTGCCCGACCAGGTGCCGTCCACCAGCTTCGGCAGGTAGGCCCGCTTCAACTCGTCCGTCCCGTGCAGCGACAGCGCGTTGTAGGCGCCGTGGCTGAGGCCGGGATACATGCCGAACGACAGGTTGGCCGAGCAGATGAACTCCTCCAGGATGAAGTTCACCACATGGGGAAGCCCCTGGCCGCCGTAGTCCGGGTCGCAGGAAACCCCCGTCCATCCGCCCTCGATGAACTTGGCGTAGGCTTCCTTGAAGCCCTTCGGCGTCCGCACCACGCCGTTCTCGTAGTGGCAGCCCTCCTCGTCGCCGGAGCGGTTGAGCGGCTGGAGTTCGTTCTCGGCGAACTTGGCGCCTTCCTCCAGCACCGCCTCGATCAGGTCGGGCGTATGGTCCTCGTGGCCCGGCAGCTCGGCGAGCCTGCCGACCGCGAAGACTTCGTTGAGCACGAAACGGACATCGTCCAGAGGCGCCTTGTAGGTCGGCATGGTTCAAGTCCCTTGGTATCTCGATGGGAGGGAGTCCCGTAGGTCGGCCTTGGCCCTCAGGGCCAACGCCGACGATGCTGCCGGAACGTCGGCGCGGAGGCGTCGGCGTTCGCCTTCGGCGAAGGCCGACCTACGGTGTGCCTGTCGGGTCAGTTGCGCAGCGGCTTGCCGGTGGTCAGCATGTGTTCGATCCGGGCGACGGTGGCGCGGCTCCGGACCAGCTTCATGAAGCTGGCGCGTTCCAGCTCCAGCAGCCTGTCCTCGTCCACCTCCTCCGTGATGTCGGTGTCGCCGCCGCTCAGCACCTCAGCCAGCGCGCCCGACACCACCACGTCGTGGTCGGTCGCCTTGCCCTGCTGGTGGAACCCGTCCACCGCCATCCGGAGCGCCGCGCGCGCGGTCGGCCCCGGCAGCCGCAGCGTGACCGGCTCCGGCGGAACATAGTTCTCCGCCAGCTCCAGCGCCTTCGCCTTGGCGTCGGCCAGCAGCCGCTCGCGGTTCATGGTGATGCCGTCGGTCGGGCGCAGGAACATCAGGTCGCGCGCCTCGTCCGCCGACTTCGCCACCTTGGCCAGGCTGATCGCCTCGAACGCCTGGGCGATCGGCGGCATCGGCCCGCCCGGCCGTTTCTTGTTCAGGGTCGCCCGGGTCAGCATCTCCTTGCAGCCGCCCCAGCCGGGGATCACCCCGACGCCGACCTCGACCAGCCCCATATAGGTCTCGGCATGGGCCTGGACCGCGTCGCAATGCAGCAGGATCTCGCACCCGCCGCCCAGCGCCATACCCGAAGGCGCGCCGACCACGGGGAAGGGCGCGTATTTCAGCGCCTTGTACGTCTCCTGGCCTTCCTGGACCGACTGTTCCACCTGCGGCCACAGGGCGATGTTGACCGCGAACAGCGCCAGCCCGAGATTGACGCCGACCGAGAAATTGTCGCCCTCGTTATGGACGACCAGGGCCTTCCACTCGCCCTTGCCGTCGCCGATCATGCCGATCGCCTTCTGGATCAGCGCCATCACGTCGCCGTCCAGGGCGTTCATCTTGCCGGTGAACTCCAGGCAGGCGACCCCGTCGCCGATGTCCCACAGCGCCGCCGAGCCGTTCCGCTTGATCGGCTTCGACCCGCGCTTGATGTCGGACAGCAGCAGCACGCCATCGGGCCGGACCATGTCGGCATAGCCACCGTCCACCGTCAGGAATTGCAGCCTGCCGCCCTCGGTCCGGTAGAAGCCCTTGCCCGCCGCCGTCTCCAGCAGGGCCGGCACCGGCTTGCCCTCCGCCCTCAAGGCATCCGCCAGCCAGTCCGCGCCGAGCTGGTCGATCAGCTCGAACGGGCCGAATTTCCAGTTGTAGCCAAGCCGCATGGCCTGATCGACCGCCGTCACGTCGTCCGCGATCTCCGGCACCAGCGAGGCGGCATAGGCCAACAGGTCCACCAGCACCCGGCGGGCATAGGTGCCGCCCCTGTCCGGATGCTCGACCAGGGCCCGAAGCCCCTGCTTCGCGGCGCCGACGCTGTCCAGAGACGCCTTCTCCGATGGGCGGTACCGCCCCGTCGCCAGGTCGATCGCCTCCTTCACCCGGCCGCCGCCCGACCTGTTCAGCCGGTAGAAGCCGCCCTTGCCCTTCCGCCCGGTATAGCCTTCCGCGATCATGCGGGTGAACAGCTCCGGCTCCCGGTGGATCGCCCGATACGGGTCGTCCGCCGGCAGGGTGTTCAGCAGCGAGCGGCTGACATAGGGCATCAGGTCCAGCCCGACGAGATCCACCAGCCCGAACACGCCGGTCTTGGGGATGCCCATGGGCCGCCCGATGACGGCGTCGGCCTCCTCGACGGTCAGGCCCAGGTCCATCGCCTGGTTGATCGCGGCCTGTATCCAGTAGGTGCCGATCCGGTTGGCGATGAAGCCCGGCCGGTCCTTGCACGCCACCACGCCCTTGCCCAGCCGCATGTCGGCGAACCGGCTCAGGGCCTCGACCGCCTCGGGCCGCGTGTCCGGTCCGGCGACCACTTCCAGCAGCCGCATGTAGCGCGGCGGGTTGAAGAAGTGGGTGATCATGAAGTCCCGGGCGAACCCATCGCCCTGGCCCTCGACCAGGTTCTTCAGCGGGATGGTCGAGGTGTTGGAGGAGACGATCGACCCCGGCTTCCGCACCGCGTCCAGCCGGGCATAGAGGTCCGCCTTGACCTTGGGGTTCTCGACCACGGCCTCGACGATCCAGTCCACGCCGGCCAGCTTCTCCAGGTCGTCCTCGATGTTGCCGGGCGTCACCAGGTCAGCGTTGCGCTTGTGCATGAAGGGCGCCGGCTCGGTCTTGAGCATCTTCTCGACCGCGGTGCGGGCGACCACGCTGCGGTCATTACCCCGCCCGTCTTTCACGTCCTGCGGCACGATGTCGAGCAGGAAGACCGGAATGCCGGCATTGGCGATGTGCGCGGCGATGCCGCTGCCCATCACGCCGGCGCCGATCACGGCGGCGCTGCGGATTTCCATAGGGCTCTCCTCCGTTTCCGCTCGTGGCTCAGACCGCTTCCAGGACGGTGGCGATGCCCTGGCCGCCGCCGATGCACTGGGTTGACAGCGCGAACTGCCCGCCCTCGCGCTTCAGCAACTGCGCCGCCTTGCCGGTGATGCGGGCACCCGTGGCGCCCAGCGGATGGCCCAGCGCCAGCGCGCCGCCGTCCAGGTTGACCTTGGCCCCGTCGAAGCCCAGCGCCTGCGCCACCGACATGGCCTGGACCGCGAAGGCCTCGTTGCTCTCCACGATGTCCAGGTCCTTCACGGTGATGCCGGCCCGCTTCAGCGCCTTCTCGGTGGACGGCACCGGGCCGTAGCCCATGATCGTCGGGTCGCAGCCGGACACGGCGATCGACCTGATCCGGGCCAGCACCGGCAGCCCGTGGGCGCGGGCGAACTCCTCCGACGTGACCAGGGTGGCGGACGAGCCGTCGGTCAGCGGGCTTGCGGTGCCCGCCGTGACCGTCCCCTCCGCCAGGAAGGCGGCCTTCAGCGACTTCAGGCTCTCGGCGCTGGTGTCGGCGCGGATGCAGCCGTCCTTGTCCACGATGCCGTCTGGCGTCTCGATCGCCACGATCTCGTCGTCGAACCGGCCGGACTCCTGCGCCGCCGCGGCCTTGCGGTGGCTCTCCACGGCGAAGGCCTCCTGGGCCTCGCGGGTGAACTGGAACTTCATCGCCAGGTTCTCGGCGGTGATGCCCATGGGCATGTAGGCGCCGGGGTTGCTGTCGGCCAGCTTCGGGTTGGGCATGGGGTTGAAGCCCAGCATGGGCACTCGGCTCATGCTCTCGATTCCGCCGGCGATGAAGGCGTGCCCGGCATCCATTTGGATGGCCCCGGCCGCCATGTGGATCGCCTGCATGGACGAGCCGCAGAAGCGGTTGATCGTGGTGCCCGCGACGCTCTGGGGCAGCTCCGACAGCATGCCGACCAGCTTGGCGATGTTGAAGCCCTGCTCGCCTTCCGGGAAGGCGCAGCCCAGGATGATGTCCTCGATCTCGTGCGCATCGACGCCGGTCTTTTTCAGCAGGCCGTTGACCACCTGGGACGCCAGATCGTCCGGCCGGATGCGGGCCAGCTTGCCCTTGCTCGCGAAGTGGAACGGCGACCGGGCAAATCCGGCAATGACCACGTTCTTCATGGTGCTAGCTCCTCACCGACTGTTCGGATTCTTGTTTGGCGTCTACTTCTTAGGCTTCCTGTCCGGCTCGACGCCGGCGGCGTCCAGATGGTCCAGGATCTGGCGCTCCAGCGCGCGCAGCTCGTGCAGCGTCTGCTTGACGTCTTCCAGCTGGGTCTCCAGCGACCGGATCCGCTCCCGCCCGCGGCCCAGCGCAAAGCGCATCTGCTCGATCTGCCTGTCGTCCGTGTCGTACAGGTCCAGGAAGTCCTTGATCTCCGCCAGGCTGAAGCCCAGCCGCTTGCCCCGGCAGATCAGCGTCAGCCGCGCCCGGTCGCGATGGCTGTAGATCCTGTTCAGCCCGTCCCGCGTCGGCGCCAGCAGCCCCTGGTCCTCATAGAACCGGATCGTCCGCGGCGTCACCCGGAACTCCTCCGCCAGCTCGCTGATCGAGAAGGTCCGGGCGTTGGTGGAGCCGTTCGGCGGATCGATCATGCTGAGCATAGGAGGACACCGCGCAGGGAAACAGGGACCGGGAACCGGGATATGACGTTTACGTAAACGGAAGGTACGCGACCCGGCGCGCCGCGTCAAGCCCGCGATGCCGGCCGCCGAACGCGCCGCCCCCTGCGGAGGGGCGGCGTCCCGCCGCCCAAGGTGCGCGGGACGCGCACCCTCCCGGATGCCGCTTCCCTTACGGTCCGATCGCCTGCGGACTCCGGCCGGCCGATTCAAGCGACGCCGCTATGTCGGCGATCGATCGGAACAGGGTGAGCGGACTGTCCCTGGAGGCCAGGAACCCCTTTCTCCGCCAGAAACCCGCCGCTTCGTCGTCGATGGCGTTGACCACCAGCGCGCGTCCGCCGATCAGTCCGGCGCCGAGCACCGCGCGGGTCAAGGCATGCCGGAGCAGGCCGTTCCCGATCCCGCGCCCGGCCCAGGCCGAGTCCGTCGCCAACTGGCCGAGCAGGAGGCAGGGCACGGGCGAGGGGGGCTGGCCTGTCCGGATGGATCGCGGCATGGAGTCGGGAATGACCGCCGTCGGAGCAAGTCCATAATAGCCGACGACCCTCATGGATTGATGCACGACCATCACGACGGTGAAGCCCTTTTCAGTATTCGCGAGGGCTCGCGTTTTCAGCCAGGCGTCAAGGCCGGGCTTGCCGCAGGAGAACGACGAGACGTCATGTGACGCCTGGATTCGCTCAGGAGCCGACAGGATCATCGGACCCGCCGGCTTCCTCCCACGGCGCCTTTCTCGCCAGCACCTTGACCATCGCCGGAACCGGTTCGCCCGGAGCCGAGATCGCCACGACGAACTCCTCGAACCCCTCGGGGTCCAGGCGCACCAGGCTGCTTTCCAGAATGACGGCTTCGGCGGCGCTGACCGCCGCGTCGCGGACGAAATCCGTCCTCGACCGCCCGCGCAGGCCGGCGGCGCGGTCGATCACCGCAAGGTCGGCCTCGGGAAGACGCATCGAGATGGGGTAGTCTTTACGCCTGGACGATCCGGTCATCGCGTTCTCCGTCGAAAGCCGAGAGATGGCTTTTCGTATCGTAATACGCAATACATTAGCAACGCCAATTTTCCGCCTGCGCGGGTCAAGCCGACGCATGAAGAAGAATGGGTGCCGCATACCCCGGAGGTAGGGAAAGCTAAGCTCCCCAAACCCACCGAATGGAACGGATCATTCGCGACTTGAACCGCTGCCGCGCCCGGCAGCCGTGGACCGCACCGGCGCCCGCCGTCACTGGCGCGCCTCTCCGTCCCCATGCCCGGCAGCGGCGCCGATTTCCCCGTCTCCCCAGTCCGAGACGATCGCCAGGACCGAGTCGTGATGGGCCTTCCCCGACTTAGTACCCTTCGCCGCCAACTCGCGCACCGCGGGATCGCGTCCGTGGATCGACGCATGCTCGTAGCGATAGAACCATTCGTAATGATGAATCACCTGGGACATGATGTATTCCCGGTCGAACGCCGGGCCGGACAGCCCCTCCAGCCGATCGCGAGTCCGCCGCTGGACCGGCCCGACCGTCTCCAGCGGCGCTACGCCGTTGGCACCGGCGGCCTGCCGGAACTGCTCGCCCGAGCGGCCATGTTCCTCGACCATGCGGCGCGCGAACGCGCGGACCGGTTCCGTCACGGCTTTCTCCGCCGCCATTTCGCCCAGGCGCACCTGCGACAGTTCGACGTTCATGGCATAGACCAGGAACATCCGGTCCTCCGGCGCCAACCCATCCGGCAGGCCGCCCCTCAGTTCCTCGGCGAGCCGCCCGGCCTGCTCCCTAAAAGCCTCGTTGGCATCGACCTCCCCGGCGGCCGCGTTCCGCACCGCGGGATCGGTGCCGTGCCGCGCCTCCCTCCGGTAGATCCAGCCCGCGGTATAGAGGGCCGGTTCCTGAATGCCCACATACACGGCGTCGAAAGCGGCGCCGTCCAGGTTCCGAAGCCAGTCGATCGACCGTTGCGTGACCGGATCGATCTCCCGCACGGGTTCGACCCTGTTGCTTCCGGCAAGGCCGGCCAGCTCTTCCCCGGTCTCCGAATGATGGGCGAGGATCCGGCGGGCAAGGTCGCGCACCCGCTCGTCCCGGGCATGTTCCGCGGCGAGCGTGCCGATCGCGACCTGGCCGGCGCTGGTGGACGTCGCCGAAAGAAGATAGTTCACTTCCTCCGCATGGGGCTCCGCGGCCTGCAGGGCAGTCTGCGCCTGGGCCGCGCCGGCCAAGGCCGCCTGGGCGACCGATGCGAGGAGGGCGATTCCGCGGATCGTGGACCCGATCGTTGCTGGTCTGGCTCGGTGCATCTTTCTCTCCGGTACAAGGTTCGTGCCCTGACCAGAGATGACCACCGAACGGCGCGGAAGTTCCAATCCGCGCAAGCCCCGGTCGGCTCCGCAGGAAAAGGATCGGCCCGGAAAAGCGTTCACCGCGCTTCTCGCCGCCCTCACCCTTCCGTCGAACCGTAGGTCGGATAGAGCGAAGCGGCATCCGACAATCCGGAGCGTCACCGCCAGACCCCTGCTTCGCACTCGCCGGCCTGCAACTTCAATGGAAGGCTAGCCAAGCCGGGATCGCCCCGGCGTATGCCAGCAGGTGCGTCCTTTTGCACATGTCCAATCCGGCTGCAAAGCTTCCTAAGATACAACCCCTCAGAGTAGAAGTTCACCATCAATGAAGTGAATAAAAACTTGTACCGCAATGGCGCGCGCTTTTGAGGAAGTTCGATCAAGATGCAATCCGATAGCCCCGGTGCCAGTCATGAGCCATGAAAGGCCCCTGTTCTCCCCCGAGCTTCCTTATCGTCTGTCGCGATGAGCCCCCGGGCCGACGGCATGGCGATCGCGCTGGCGCGCATCGCCGAGGAGAAGCAGAAGCTTACCGGAAAGCTGGATCTGGGCGGCTTGGACCTTACAAGTCTCCCAGACCCGTTGTTTGGCTTGAAGCATCTACGGGAACTCAACGTCGGAAATTCGACACTACGGGGTCTCGAACCGATACCTAATCGCATCAATGCTCAAAAGGAGAAGATAAAGCTCCTGTCCTCATTGCGAATCCTGTCAGTTGCGGCCTCCGACGTTTCTGATCTCGATTTCCTAAGGGAGTTGCCGGACCTTCTGGAACTGAACTGCTCGAACACAAAGGTGCGCGATGTGACGCCTCTGGCAACGCTTCACAATCTCCAGCGCCTATACTGTTACGAGACCCCCGTATCCGACTTGGCGCCGCTGACATCACTCGGAAAGCTCGAAGCGCTTTTCTGCGACGATACGGAAGTATCCGATCTGACGCCCTTGGCGTCGCTGCGCGGTCTGCGAAAACTTGGTTTTGGCAAGACCTTGGTATCCGACCTGAGTCCTTTGGCAGCGCTTCAAGACCTTCAGTCGCTCGATTGCAGCGGCACTCCGGTATCCACGCTGAAACCTTTGGCGTCGTTCCGCAACCTGGAGCGGCTTGTCTGCGTAAGGACTAGGGTGCCCGACTTGACGCCGCTGACGTCCCTCAAAAGCCTCAAGTGGCTATTCTGCGCGCATACTCCGGTTTCGGATCTTGCACCTTTGAAATTTCTGGAAGAGCTTTCCTTACTGGATTGCAAGGTTACCGGCATATCCGACCTGAAATATCTAGCAAACCTTCGCAAGGTTCGCAATATTGATTGCAGTGGAACGAGAGTCTCTGATTTGCGGCCTCTGGTATCTCTCAAAGAGCTCACGGTGCTTTCCATCAGTAACACACGAGTTTCGGACTTGAGGCCCCTGGCGTCTCTTGGCAAGCTTCGGGAACTCTCCTGCGATTATACGTCGGTCTCGGACCTGAAGCCCCTGGCGTCGCTTGTTGAACTCCGGGAGCTTCGCTGCGGCCGGACGGGGATATCCAATCTGGCGCCGCTGGCATCCCTCGCCAAGCTGAGGGTGCTCGACTGTCGCGACACTTGCGTATCCGACCTGACGCCACTGTCGGCGCTCGATAGCTTGGAATTCCTTATCTGCAATCACACGGATGTTTCCGACCTGACTCCCCTGCTGCCGCTTGGCAAACTGGTCTCGATCAGTTTCTCGGAATGCCGGCTCCAGCCCCTGCCGCGCGGTCTTCTTGAAAAGCCCTCATTGAAGTTTGCAACTCTGCATGGCACTCACGTTCCCGGAGTGCCGCCCACCGGCATCTTGTCGAATGACTTTTTCGACAACTGCCTGGAACGCCTGCGCGCCCATTTCACCGACCTCGACGCCGACGCCGAAATCGTGCCGGACGTCAAGCTCATGCTGCTCGGCAATGGCGGGGCGGGCAAGACCCAGATCGCGCGCTGGCTTGCAGGGCAGCCGTTCGACGAGGCTTGGAACTCCACCCACGGCATAGAGATCATCACCGCCGCGTTACCCGGCGACCCGCCGATCCGGCTGCACGCCTGGGATTTCGGTGGTCAGGACATCTATCACGGCACCCACGCGCTGTTCCTGCGAAGCCCCGCCATCCTGGTGCTGGTCTGGGCGACGGATACCGAAACGCGGGAATCCCATCGGCAGGGCGGCATGACCTTCCGGGACCATCCGCTCGACTACTGGATCGATCTCGCCCGCCATCAGGGCGATCACCGCAGCCCGATGATCATCGTCCAGACCAAATGCGATACGCAGAAGCTGGAGACCCGGAAGCTTCCCGGCCGCACCGACGTGCTGGATGAACTCCCCTACTGCAAGACGCTCCATGTCAGCACCCGGGAAGGCCGCGGCAAGGCGGCGTTCGACGAGGCCCTGAGGGAGGCTGCCGGCTGGCTGCGCGACCCCGAGCGGGTTGGGCCGGTTCGGATCGGCGCGGGAAGGTTGCGGGTTCAGCGCCGGCTTGAGGCGTTGCGCGAAAGTCACAGGAACCTGCCGGCGGACCGGCGTCGGCACCGGCTGATGGGGATGGACGCATTCGAAAGCCTCTGTGCCGAACAGGGGGGCGTTTCCTCACCCGCCCATTTGCTGACCTACCTGGATGCCAACGGCACCGTGTTCTATCGGCCCGGCCTGTTCGGCGACCGGATCGTTCTGGACCAGGCCTGGGCCTTGGACGCCATCTACGCCGTCTTCGACCGCGAACGCTGCCTGCGGGAGATCCGCCGGAGCGACGGGCGTTTCACCCGCCCCATGCTGGCGGATCTGGTATGGCGGGAGTACGGCGAGGACGAGCAGAAGCTGTTTCTCGGCATGATGCGGTCCTGCGGCATCTGCTTCATGCATCGCCGATCCGAAGATCCCAACGGCTGGGATGAAGCCGACGGTGAATACATCGCTCCCGATCTGCTGCCGGAACGCGCCGCCGTCGAGAATCGCTTGTCCTGGCGCTGGAACGCCGATGCTCCCGGAGAGACCGCGGTGTTCCGGTATCCTATCCTGCATGGCGGCATGATCCGGACGCTCATGGCGAGGGTCGGAGAAATGGCCGGGCAGGATGCGCTTTACTGGCAAGGCGGTTTCTGCGTTCACGAAGCGACGACTGGCAGTTGGCTTCTGATCGAGCAGGAGATGACCGGCCGATGGCAGGGCGAAATCCGGGTGAGGACGCAATGCGGCCAAGCGGTGGCATTGCTCGACAGGATGGTGAGACTGGTCGAGCGGACGCAGACCCGCCTGGGCCTGCAATCGGAAGAACGTACGACAGGGACGGTGAGCCCGCCGGTTGTCGCCGAGGTGCCGGAGCAGGAAGCGCCGGAACAGGAAGCGATGACGTTCGGGCCGGCAAGGCCGGGCAACCCGCATGCACCGGAATGGTACGTGTCTTACGCTTGGGGCGAAGACACGACGAGGGAAGGGCGGGAACGGGAGCGCGTCGTGGACGAACTCTGTGCCGCGGCCGAAAAGCGTGGCCGCCGCATCCTGCGGGACAAGAACGTGCTGGGCCTCGGCGACAGCATTCCCGACTTCATGCGCAGGATCGGCGAGGGGAAGCGCATTTTCGTGATCCTCAGCGACAAGTACGTCCACTCGCCTTACTGCATGCTCGAACTTACCGAGATCTGGAGGACCAGTCGTCAACAGGAGCGGGATTTTCTCGAACGGATACGTATCCTGGTCCTGCCCGACGCGCCGCGGATCGACAGGCCCGTCGAACGGGTCAAGTTGGCTGCCTACTGGAAGAAGGAGCACGACGATCTCAACGCCCTGGTTCAGGAGCATGGTGCCGGAGTCTTCGGCGATACCGACCATCGCCAACTGAAGCAAATGCAGCGATTCTATGCCGAGGTCTCCGACATCCTGGCCGCATTGTCCAGCCAAGTACGGCCCCGCACCGTGGAGCAACTGATCGAATGGGGCTTCGACGACCCCAAGAATTAACCACCGCCAATCCTTTGAATGAAATCATTGTAAGCAGAACGTTGCCAGAAAGAACCCGGTTAGGTCCGCTTCAGCGCACACACCGGCATTCGCGCGAGTTTCAATGCCCCGCGCGCCGGGGTAATGCCCTCCGCCGGTATCCCGGCGCTTAAATGGAGAAATAATTCCTCGTAGGTCGGGTAGAGCGAAGCGGCACCCGACAAAGCAGGCGCTTTGCTGTCGGGTGCCGCTTCGCTATACCCAACCTACGGTCTTATCCTTGCTAAGCAATTTATGGTTTTAAAGACCGTGGGAATCAATCCCAGGCGTTGCAAAAGCTGTCGCCATATCCGTGCCCATCCGACCTTATCCGTGTCCATCCGTGGATAATAGAAGCTCGGATACGCCAACTTCCCACCCGGCCCCAACCATCATCAGGATTGATTTCCTGAGCAATTCAAGGATAATAAACCCAATTCTCACTCCGCCCCGAAAGCCGCGACCATGAGCCAGACCACCCCCGCCGCCGCCCCGGCCTCCGCATACTCCCCCCTCCCGCACCGGCAGGAAGCCTTCGCCCGCCATGTGGCATCCGGCCGAAGCTTCAGCCAAGCCGCCCGGCTCTCCGGCTATGCGTGGAACAGCGCGCGCCAGACTGGATCGCGCCTGATGCGGGACCCAGGCGTCGCCGCCCGCGTGGTCGAACTCACCGCCATCGAGGATACCCGCCGCCGCGCCGAGCTGGGCGAACTGGTCGCGGCGGCCAAGCGGGTGCTGCTCGACGCCATGGAGAAGCAGCAGCATTTCGCGGCGCTCCGCGCAATCGACCAGATCGCCCGCCTGCGCAGCCTGGACGGCCCGCAGGCCGACGCCCGCCGCGCCGCCTTCGACGACGATCCCGACGACGCCGAAGAGGCCGGCGGACCCGTCAGCAGCATCGCCGACCCCGACGCCCTGTTCGAGCCGCCGATGCCCCCCGCCGTCGCGGCCCCGGTCGAGCCCGCGCCCGAGGACCCGGAGAAGGCGCACGCCAAGGCCGTCAAGCTGCAGAACCGGCGCTACAGCAAATGCTATGACCTGGTCATGTCCAGGCATCCCGACATCAAGGCGAGGCTCCGCGACGCCCAGGACGTGTCGCTCTACTTCGACCAGGAATACCGCCTGCTGCCGCCCGAACTCTGGCCCGCCGGCAAGCCCCAGGCCGTGCCGAAGATGACGAATGTGAACGAAAGCGGCCATGCCCCGGGGGGCCGCCCGTCCTGACCTCCTGTGTTGGGCCATGGACCCGACCTACGATTCACCGCTCCGTAGGTCGGGCCCATGGCCCAACAACAGGTCGGAATCTCCTGTCGCCGGTATCAGTGGTGCGCCGACCCCGACGCCCCCAGGGCTTCCACCACGTACTCGACCTCGACCGTGCCGGCCTTCTCGAAGGTCAGGGTGCCGGCGAAGCTCTCGCCCTGCTTCAGGGCCGCTTCAGGTCCATGAACATCAGGTGATAGCTCCCGGGCTTGAACTCGACCTTGCCCCCGGCCGGCACGGCGATGCCGTCGGGCAGGTGGCGCATGGTCATGATGCTGTCCTTCATCGCCATCTCGTGGATTTCCGTCCGGCCGGCGATCTCCGCGGTGGCGGAAACCAGTCGGTCGGCCTCGGACCCGGTGTTGGCGATGGCGAGATAGCCGCCGGCCACCCGGGCGCCGCCGGGCGTGGCGCGCGACCAGGGATGGTCGATCTCCAGGGGACCCGCCTTGGTGCCGTGGGCGAAGGCCGGGATCGCGGAAGGGCCGGCGAATGAAAACAGGACGGCGGCCGCCAGCGCGGCGGCGCGGAAAGACTTGGACATGCGGATACTCCACGCGAAAGGGAACGGGTTTCGATCGTTCAGCCCGCCGTCGGCGGCGCCCGGGTCCTGCGTGGGGTCTGGTCGAGCGGAAGCAGGACGGGAGCCGCCGCCGAAACCGCCAGGGCGGCCCCGCGCGCCGGGACCGGAGCGGCGACCGCCACACCCCCCGTCGGCGGCGCCGTTCCACCGCCGAACATCGCGCAGCCGGTCAGGCAGCAGCTCGGCAGATGCGGCCCGCCATCCTGCCCACCATCGGAATGGGAAGCGGCACCCCCCGTACACAGCGAGTCGCCGTAGATCCGCTCCGGCGAGGCCGCCGCGGCACTGATCGCCATGCCGGACAGCAGCATCTGGAGGGCGAGCAGATATGCCGCGCCCAGCGCCACCCAGAAACCCGAAGCCCGTCCCGGGTCCTGTCCCCCAGCCTGTCGCCGCGATCCCGCCATCCCGTCCTTCCCGTGCCGGCCCGCGCACTATCATGCTTTCCACGCTCCGGCAACCTGCTTAAACTCCGGGCAGCCGGTGCCCGGCCGGAGGGCAGCGGCGGGCGGCGGGACAGCGCGCGGGACGGAAGCGACGGGGCCGCCGGCATGGCACCAACCTTGCGTCCAAGGACGATAAGCACGCCTTACAGGGAGCATCATGCACAACCTTCAGATCAACGCCCAGCGGCTGTGGGACAGCATCATGGAGACGGCGAAGATCGGCGGCACGGCCAAGGGCGGCATCTGCCGGCTGACGCTGACCGACCTGGACCGCCAGGTGCGGGACTGGTTCGTCGCGGCCTGCGAGGACGCCGGCTGCACCGTCACCGTGGACGAGATGGGCAACATCTTCGCGCGCCGTCCCGGCAAGGACAATTCGCTGCCGCCCATCGCCATGGGCAGCCACCTGGACACCCAGCCGACCGGCGGCAAGTTCGACGGCGTCCTGGGCGTCCTGTCCGGGCTGGAAGTCCTGCGCACGCTGAAGGACACGGGGTACGAGACCAACGCCCCGATCGAGGTGATCAACTGGACCAACGAGGAAGGCTCCCGCTTCGCGCCGGCCATGCTGGCCTCGGGCGTCTTCGCCGGGGTCTTCACGCGCGACTATGCCGACGGCCGCAAGGACCGCGAGGGCAAGAGCTTCGGCGAGGAGCTGGACCGCATCGGCTACCGGGGCACGGAGAAATGCGGCGACCACAAGCTCGGCGCCTTCTTCGAGATCCATATCGAGCAGGGCCCGATCCTGGAGGACGAGGAGAAGGTGATCGGCGTCGTCACCGGCGTCCAGGGCATGCGCTGGTACGAGGTGACCGTCACCGGGTTCGAGAGCCACGCCGGCACCACGCCCATGCATCTGCGCCGCGACGCGCTGGTCGGCAGCGCCCTCATGGTGGACGCCGTCAACAAGGTCGCGCTCGCCCACGCACCCTTGGCGGTCTCCACCGTCGGATTGATGGAGGTCAGGCCGAACAGCCGCAACATCCTGCCGGGCGAGGTCTTCTTCTCCATCGACCTGCGCCACCCCGAGGACGAGGTCGTCGCCGCCATGGAAGCCGAGGTCCGTGAGGCGATCGGCCGGATCGCGGCGGAGCTGAAGCTGGAAGCCTCGATCGAGCAGGTCTGGGATTCGCCGGCCGTCAAGTTCGACCCGGCCTGCGTCGGGGCCGTCGGCACCGCCGCGAAGGAGAACGGCTACAGCCACCGGGAGATCGTCTCGGGCGCCGGGCACGACGCCGCCTACATGGCGCGCGTGGCGCCGACCGCGATGATCTTCATCCCGTGCGAGAAGGGCATCAGCCACAACGAGGTCGAAAACGCCGAGTTCGACCATGTCGCCGCGGGCGCCAACGTGCTTCTCCGCGCCGTGCTGGAGTACGACAACCGCGACGGCGCCGCTTCCCCAGGCCCGGCTTCCCACGATAAGGCGGCATGATGCCTGCGTCCGGGACCGTCGTGGCCGAAAAGGCCGGTGCCGCCGCGCGGCACGACCCCGCCGCCGCGCGGGCGCCGGTGGTGGAGGCCAAGGACCTGTCCCTGGTCTTCCAGACCGCCGACGCGCCGGTCACGGCGCTGAGCGGCATCGACCTGACGATCCGGCGGGGCGACTTCGTCTCCCTGATCGGGCCGTCCGGCTGCGGCAAGACCACCCTGATGCGGGCCGTGGCCGATCTGGTCAAGCCGACCTCCGGCACGCTGCTGGTCAACGGCGGCACCGCCGGGCAGGCCCGGCTGGACCGCGCCTACGGCTACGTCTTCCAGGCGCCGGCCCTCTATCCGTGGCGTACGATCGAGCGCAACATCATGCTTCCGCTGGAGATCATGGGGATGCCCCGGGCGGAGCGGAAGGAGCGGGCGGCGCGCTACCTGGACCTGGTCGGGCTGAAGGGGTTCGAGAAGAAGTTCCCCTGGCAGCTTTCCGGCGGGATGCAGCAGCGGGTGTCGATCGCCCGCGCGCTCGGTTTCGAGCCGGCGCTCCTCCTGATGGACGAGCCGTTCGGCGCCCTGGACGAGATCACCCGCGACAACCTCAACGTCCACCTGCTGCGGCTGTGGGAGAAGACCGGAATCACCGTGATCTTCGTGACCCACTCGATCCCGGAGGCGGTGTTCCTGTCGTCGAGGATCGTCGTGATGTCGCCGCGTCCCGGCCGCATCCTGGAGGTGATCGACGGCGACCTGCCGCGCGACCGCGACCTGGACGTACGGGAGACGCCCGGGTTCCTGGAGATCGCGCACCGCGTACGTGTCGCCCTGCGGGCGGGCCACAGCTATGACTGACGCCGCCGCGCCGGGAGCCGGCGCCCTGGCCGCCCCCGTCGTCCGGCGCAAGCCGGCGCGCGAGGGGGCGGCCCTGCCGATCCTGACCGTGCTGGCGGCCCTGCTGCTGGTCTGGTACGCCGCTTCGGTTTGGCTTAACGCGCCGCAGGTGCGCGAAAGGCTGGAGCGCGCCTCGCCGGACTGGTCCGTCTCCGACCTCGTCGCCGGCGCCTGGGCGATGGACCGGCCGGTGCTGCCCGCACCCCACCAGATCGCGGTGGAGCTGTACGACTCCGTGGTCGGACGGCCCGTCACGTCCAAGCGCAGCCTGGTCTTCCATGCCCAGGTGACCCTGTCGGCGACCCTCGCCGGCTTCGCCCTCGGGCTGGCGATGGGCGTGGCGCTGGCGGTCGGGATCGTCCATGTCCGGGTGCTCGACCGGTCGCTGATGCCCTGGATCATCGCCTCGCAGACCATCCCGATCCTCGCCATAGCGCCCATGATCGTCGTGGTGCTGGGCAACCTGGGATTCACCGGGCTGCTGCCCAAGGCGATCATCTCGGCCTATCTCAGCTTCTTCCCCATCGCGATCGGCATGGTCAAGGGGCTGCGCTCGCCCGACCCGATCCAGCTCGACCTGATGCGGACATACAGCGCCACGCCGGCCCAGACCTTCGGCAAGCTGCGTTGGCCGTCCAGCATGGCGTTCCTGTTCCCCAGCCTCAAGGTCGCCATAGCATTGGCCCTGGTCGGCGCCATCGTGGCGGAGCTGCCGACCGGCGCCCAGGCGGGGCTCGGCGCGCGGCTGCTGGCGGGCTCCTATTACGGTCAGACGATCCAGATCTGGGCGGCGCTGTTCATGTCCGCCTTCCTGGCGATGCTGGCGGTCGGCGCCGTCGATTTGGCCGAGCGCGGGCTGACCCGGATCAGGGGAGGGCGCCTGTGATGCCGTGGGTGCTTCTGACCTTCCTTGCCGGGGCGGCGGCGCTGGCGCTGCTCGACCTCAGCGGCGTCGCGGCGCTGGCCGTGGGAATGGCGGCGGTCGCGGCCTGCTGTGCCGCCATGGCGGCGCTGGCGCGGGACGACCGCTGGCCGGCCCGAATCGCGGTGCCGCTGCTGTTCGGCGTGCTGCTGCTGTGGCTGTGGGAGATGGTGACGGTCGGATTCGGCGTCCCCCGCATCCTGCTGCCCCCGCCCAGCATGATCGCCGCGGCGATCGGCAGCCATCTGCCGACGCTGGCGGCGGATTTCCACCAGACCGTGATCCGGTCGGTGATCCCCGGCTACGTCATCGGCTGCGGGGCGGGGTTCCTGACGGCGCTGGCGATCGACCGCTCGCCCTTCCTGCAAAGGGGGCTGCTGCCGCTGGGCAGCCTGGTCAGCGCCATGCCGATCGTCGGGATCGCGCCGATCATGGTCATGTGGTTCGGTTTCGACTGGCAGTCCAAGGCGGCGGTGATCGTCGTGATGACATTCTTCCCCATGCTGGTCAACACGCTGGCCGGCCTCCGGACGGCAGGGGCCATGGAGCTGGACCTGATGCGCTCCTACGCGGCCGGCTACGGGCAGACCTTGATGAAGCTGCGGCTGCCGGCGGCGCTGCCCTTCGTCTTCAACGCACTCAAGCTCAACTCCACCCTGGCGCTGATCGGCGCCATCGTGGCGGAATTCTTCGGCACGCCGATCGTCGGCATGGGCTTCCGCATCTCCACCGAGGTGGCGCGGATGAACGTGGACGTGGTGTGGGCGACCATCGCCGTCGCCGCCCTGGTCGGCTCGGCATCCTACGGAATCATCTCGGTGATCGAGCGGGGGGCCACGTTCTGGCATCCCTCGTTTCGCCAATAAGCTGCGGCTCCAATAAGCTGCGGCTCAACGACAAAACGAGGCTGGGGGTACTGGGTGATGCGCAAATTGGCTCTGGCGATGGCGGCACTGGCCGCGACGGGTTTCGGCGGGATGGCGGGGGCGGCCCGGGCGGCGGACCCGCTGACCCTGCAATTGAAATGGGTCACGCAGGCGCAGTTCGCCGGCTATTACGTGGCGGAGGCGAAGGGATTCTACGACGAGGTCGGGCTGGACGTCACGATCAAGCCGGGCGGGCCGGACATCAATCCGTCCCAGGTGATCGCCGGCGGCGGTGCCGACGTGGTCGTGGACTGGATGCCCTCGGCGCTGGCGACCCGCGAGAAGGGCGTTCCGCTGGTCAACATCGCCCAGACCTTCAACAAGTCGGGCATGATGCTGACCTGCCGCAAGGACAGCGGCGTCGCCACTCCCGCGGACTTCAAGGGCAAGACGCTCGGCGTCTGGTTCTCCGGCAACGAGTATCCGTTCCTGTCCTGGATGGACAAGCTGGGCTACAGCACCGGCGGCACCAATCCCGACATCAAGGTGCTCAAGCAGGGCTTCAACGTCGATCCGCTGCTCCAGAAGCAGGCGGCCTGCATCTCCACCATGACCTATAACGAATATTGGCAGGTGATCGAGGCCGGCGTTCCGGAAAGCGACCTGATCGTCTTCAAGTACGAGGACCAGGGCGTCGCCACGCTGGAAGACGGGCTTTACACTCTCGACGCCAAGCTGAAGGACCCCAAGATGGTCGACAAGCTGGCCCGCTTCGTGAAGGCTTCCATGAAGGGCTGGGACTACGCGATCAAGAACCAGGCCGAAGCGGTGGAGATCGTGCTGGAGAACGACGCCTCCGGCGCCCAGACCGAAGAGCACCAGGCCAAGATGATCAGCGAGATCGCCAAGCTGATCGATGGCGGCACCAAGGGCCCCGGCTACCTGGATCCCGCGGCCTACGAGCGGACCGTCAACGTGCTGATCGGCGGCAATTCGGATCCGGTCATCAGCAGGAAGCCGGAAGGCGCCTGGACCCACGAGGTCTGGGAGAAAGCGGGGCTGTAACCGGCGCCCCAGGACCCATATTGGTCGCATGAAGCTGGCCGTCGTCATCAACGGATCGGCGGGGGCCTTGCTCGACCAGTCGGCGGGGGATGCCGCCGGCCGCATCGAAGCACTGTTCCGCGACCAGGGGGCGACCGCCACCGTGACGGTCGCCCCGCCCGACCGCCTGATGGAGACCCTGCGGACCGCCGTGGCGACCGACGCCGATGCCGTCGTGGTCGGCGGCGGCGACGGCACGGTGGCGGCCGCCGCGACGCTGCTGGTCGATACCGACAAGGCCATGGGCGTCCTGCCGCTGGGCACGGCGAACCTTCTCGCCAAGGACCTGCACATGGCGCTTGACCTGGAAACGGCGGTCGGCCAGCTCGCCCGGGGGAGATCCGGGCGGTCGACGTGGCGGAGGTCAACGGCACGGTGTTCCTGTGCAACGCCGTGCTGGGGCTGTTCCCCATGCTCGCCCGCTACCGGGAGAGGCATAGGCACGAGCCTGGTTTCGCCAAATGGTTGCATCTTGGGGTCGCGACCCTGGCGGCGATGCGGCGCTATCCCCGGCTGGAGATGGAGATCGACCTGGGCTCCGGTCCGCAGCGCCGCCGGACCATGGCCCTGGCCGTCGCCAACAACGCCTACGACGACGCCTTCTTCTCCTTCTTCGCCCGCTCCAACCTGGGCGCCGGGGAATTGGCGGTCTATCTGGCGCGGCACAAGACCTCGTTCGGGATGTTCCGCATGGCGATGCGCATGTTGCTCGGCCGCTGGCAGAGCGACCGCGACCTCAGCGTCGAGCGCGTCCGGGAGGTCACCGTCCGAACCCGCAAGCGCAGCCTGGCCGTCGCGGTCGACGGCGAGGTCAGACAGCTGGCGACTCCGTTGCACTTCCGGATGCGTCCCGGCGCGCTCAAGGTTCTGGTGCCGGCCGGGACCATGCCATGAGGCGGCTGGCCCACATCTCCGACCTTCATTTCGGCCGCATCGACGAGTCGGTGGTCGAGGCGCTTCTGACCGACCTCGCCGAGGTTCGGCCCGACCTGATCGTGGTCAGCGGCGACCTGACCCAGCGCGGCCACCACGACCAGTTCCAGGCGGCCCGCGCCTTCCTCCAGCGGCTGGAGTCGCCCTATCTGGTGGTTCCCGGGAACCACGACATTCCGGGCATCAACCTGCTGGCCCGCTTCGCGGCACCCCTGCGGCGCTACCGCCGCTACATCGAGCGGGACCTGCGTCCGCTCCACCGGGATGCCGAGATCGCGGTGCTGGGCCTCAACACCGCCCGTCCCGTGGGGCTTCACTGGAACTGGTCCCACGGCAGGATCAACGCCGAGCAGATCGCCCACGCCCGCCAAGTGTTCGATACGGTGGAGCCCGATGTCTTCAAGGTGGTGGTCACCCATCACCCGTTCCTGCCGCCCCCCGACGCGCCGGAGACGCGGCTGGTCGGGCGGGCGAGCCTTGCGCTGCGGACCTTCGAGGCGTGCGGCGTCGACCTGCTGCTGGCCGGGCACCTGCACCGCGGCTACCACGGGGATGTCAGGACCCACCACACGGCGGTGAAACGCTCGATCCTGGTGGCCCAGGCCTCCACCGCGACATCGACCCGGCTACGGAACGAACCCAACGCCTACAACCTGATCGAGGTGGACGGCGACCGCATCGGCTTCGGTGTCAGGGTGTGGGACGGCACCGGGTTCCGCCACGGCGCCGCCGGCCGCTTCGTCCGCCGGCATGGCCACTGGGAACGGGCCTAGCCGTGGGCAGCCGCGGCGAACTGTTCCTCCAGCGCCTGCCGCGTCGGCTCGATCTGCTGCCGGGCCAGCTGGAGCAGGCGGGCCGCTTCCTCCGGGTCGGCGGCGTTCAGCTCGATCGCGCGGGCGATGGCGGAGAGGCGCTGGGCGCCCAGGTTGGCGTTGGCGCCCTTCATGCCGTGGGCCGCCCGCTTGACCGCGGCGGCATCGCCGCCCGCTATGGCCGCCTCGATCTCGTCCGCCTGTATCCGGGCCTGTCCGGGAAACAGTCCCAGCATGTCCGTCAGGTCCTCCATGTCGAGGCAGTCGCGCAGCTGGTCGAGCATGGACTGGTCGAGCAGCGGCGTCTCCGCCAGGTCGTCGGGCGCGGCCGGGGCCGGTGCCTGCGACGGCAGCCCGGGAAGCCTGCTCATGACGCGCTCCATCGCGGAGAACAGTTCGGCCGGGCGGACCGGCTTGGAGACGTAGTCGTTCATTCCGGCAGCGAGATAACGCTCCCGGTCGCCGGCCATGGCATGGGCCGTAACGGCGATGACCGGGATCGTTCCGAGGGGAGGGGGCAGGCTGCGGATCGCCTCCGTCGCCGAGCAGCCGTCCATGACCGGCATCTGGATGTCCATCAGCACCAGGTCCAAGCGAAGACCGGAGCCGACCACCTCGGTGACCGCTTCCGCTCCGTTGGTCGCCAACCGGACGGCGTGGCCTCGGCGTGTCAGCAGGCTGTTCATCAAGGTCCGGTTCACCTCGACGTCGTCCACCACCAGGATGCGCAGGGGGCCGTGGTCGACCGCTTCCGGTGCCGGCTCGGGCAGGGGAGCCTCGACGATGTCGGGGCCGGGCTGGCAGCGCACGGTGAAGCTGAAGGTGCTGCCCTTGCCGACCTCGCTCCGGACGGAGATGTCGCCGCCCTGGAGCAGGCAGAGCTGCCGGCAGATCGCCAGACCCAGCCCGGTGCCGCCGTAACGCCGCGTGGTCGAGCCGTCGGCCTGGGAGAAGCGCTCGAACAGGCGGCCCAGGAACTCCGGCGGGATGCCGATGCCGGTATCCTCGACCTCGACCACCAGAAGCAGCGCTCCCGCCCCGTCCGGCCGGGTGGTGAAGCGGATGCCGATGCGGCCCTGGCGGGTGAACTTGACCGCGTTGCCGACCAGGTTGAACAGGATCTGCCGGATCCGGCCGACATCGCCGCGCAGCGAGATCCGCGCGTCCGGGTCGATGGTGTAAGACAGTTCGTTGCCGCTCTCCATCGCCTTGGGATGGAGGATCGAGACCACGTCCTCGGCCGGCTGGGTCAGCAGGAAATCCACCGCCTCGACCTCGATCCGCCCGGCTTCCAGCTTGGACAGGTCCAGGATATCGTTGACGATGGTCAGCAGGTTCTCGGCCGATCGCAGCGCGGAGCGGGCGTGTCCCTGCGGTTCGGGGGGCAGACGGCTGTCCACCAGCAGGCCAAGAAGCCCCATCACGCCGTTCAGCGGGGTTCGGATCTCGTGGCTGATGTTCGCCAGGAATTCCGACTTGGCGCGGCTCGCCGCCTCGGCGTCCTGCTTGGCCTGGTTGAGCGTTCCGGTCAGCTGCAGAAGCTCGCGCCGGGACCGGCTGCTCTGCAGGATGTACCAGCCGGCCAAGCCCGCGAAGCCGGCGCAGAGCACCGCCTGGATCACGGTCGCCGCGGTCGCGAGCCGCTGCATCGCCGTGATCTCGGTCCAGCGCTGGGCGGCCTCGCCGGCGCTCACGCTGTTGATCCCGAGCATCATGGCCTGGATCGGCCCGCGCAGCAGAGGCAGCCGGACCAGAAGCTCCGCCACGACGACGCCGTCGAAGCCGCCGCGGGACGCCACGAGCGCATCCGTTTCGTCAACGAAACGACCTATCTCGCCGATGGTACCGTCATAGAAGGCGCGGCCGGTGAACATCTGCCGGTAGGTGCCGCCGCGCACGATGTTGAGCCGGCTGACGAAGACCTCGTACCGGCGCTCCGCTGCTGCGGCATCGCTGAGGCCGGCCGAAGCCTCCAGCAAGGCCACGTGCAGCCGGTGGTGCTCGGTCCCGAGCTGGAAGAAGGCCCAGGCTTGGTTGTCGGTCCCGCCGGCCAGCACGCCGATGGTCTTGTTCGACAGCGCGTACTGGAGTGCTCCGACGATGGAGAAGGAGACGACGACGGCCAAGCCCAGCCCCGCCAAGGCGGCGCGCAGTCCCCGTGTCAAGGCTCGACCCTGATCCGGTCGATCTGCCAAATCGCCCGGAAGAACCAGGCGTCGTTTTGCAATTCGGGATGGTCATCGAACGGAAACATCAACCAGAACGGCCCACGCTCCCGCGGCGGGATGGGCTTGCCGTTCATGGAGGTCGCGATGATCGGCCGGTAACGCAGGATGTCCGTTAGCGACAACTCGACCTTGTAGTCGTCCCTGGCGATCAACGAGACCTTGTTGCCCTCGGCTTTCAGCAGCGCCAGCACGTCGGTCAGGTACGGGCCGGAGAAGCTGGCCTTGCCGGTCCACGGGGTGGCGGTGGCGATCTCCACCGCCGGCAGCCCGGCAAGCTGTTCCGAATCGAGCGTCTCCGCCGCCGCGAGGCCGGCGCCGGAGACGCTGATCTGCGCCGCCAGCACCGGCCTCGCGGCGGTCCAGGAAGCCAGCGAAATCAGGAAGGTGGCGGCAAGGATGCGGGCAATCATGATGGGGGCGGGTCCGTGCAGGGCGAGTTGGCCCGTGGAGATTACCCCATTCGGCGAAAAAATGCCCGCATCCGCATCGGCTCAGGGCGTAACCGCCGTCGCGACCTCCCGGTCGACGCCGACCGGCCTGTGAAGTTCGTTGTACCGCTCGATCGCCTTGAACACCGGGGGATGGCAGGGCCGGTCGATATAGCGCCCGGCGCCTCGGGCGGTGCGCAGTTCGCCGTCGGTCCAGACCAGGTTGCCCTGGGACAGCGTATGCCGGGCGATACCTTTCACCTCCATCCCCTCGTAGATGTTGAAATCCACGTTCTGATGGTGGGTCTTGGCCGAGATGGTCCGGGTGCCCTCGGGATCCCAGACGACGAGATCGGCATCCGCCCCGACCTGGACCGCGCCTTTGCGCGGGTAGAGGTTGAAGATCTGGGCGCAGTTGGTCGAGGTGATCCGGACGAACTCGTTGGGCGTCAGGCGTCCCGTGCCGACGCCGTTGTGCCACAGGATCGACATGCGATCCTCGATCCCGCCGGTGCCGTTGGGGATCTTGGTGAAATTGTCGCGCCCCGCCGCCTTCTGCGGCGCGCAGAAGCAGCAATGGTCCGTCGCCGTGGTCTGCAAGCCGCCGGAGGACAGGCCGGCCCACAGGGCCTCCTGGTGGTGCTTGGCGCGGAACGGCGGGCTCATCACATAGGCGGCGGCGGTCTGCCAGTCGGGATTGCGGTAGACCGACTCGTCGATCACCAGATGCTGGGCCAGCACTTCTCCGAACACCCGATGCCCGGCGGCGCGGGCGCGGGATATCGCCTGGGTCGCCTGCTCGGTCGAGACATGGACGATATAGACCGGCGCGCCCAGCACGTTGGCGATGGCGATGGCGCGCTGCGCCGCCTCGCCCTCGACCTGGGGCGGCCGGGACAGGGCATGGCCTTCCGGCCCGGTGATGCCCTGCTCCAGCAGCGTCTTCTGCAGGTGGAACACGGCGTCGCCGTTCTCCGCATGGACGGTGCACAGGGCGCCCAACTCCTGCGCGCGGGCGAAGCTGTTCAGCAGGATGCCGTCATCGACCATGATGGCGCCCTTGTAGGCCATGAAATGCTTGAAGGAGTTGACGCCGTGCTCGCGCGTCAGCACGCCCATCTCCTCCCGCACCTGGTCGGACCACCAGGTGACCGCGACATGGAAGGAATAATCGGTCGCCGCCTTCTCCGCCCAGCCGCGCCACTGCTTGTACGCCTCGACCAGCGACTGCTGCGGGGCCGGGATCACGAAGTCGATGATCATGGTGGTGCCGCCCGCCGCCCCCGCCGAGGTGCCGGAGAAGAAATCCTCGCTCGCGACCGTTCCCATGAAGGGCAGTTCCATGTGGGTGTGCGGATCGATGCCGCCCGGCATGACATACATGCCGCCCGCGTCGACCACGTCAGATCCGGCCGGCGGATCGAAACCGTCGCCGATCGCGACGATCGTGCCGTTCTCGCAATAGACGTCGGCGCGGAAGCTCTGCTCGGCGGTCACGACGGTTCCGCCGCGGATCAGGATCGACATGAAGCTTTTTCTCCCCGTTGTTCCGTGTCCGGTATCCTGGACCCTTGTCCTGGTCCCACGCCGAGCGTAGCGCAGGGAGGCCATGGCCCGAAACGCGAAAAGCCCCCGATGCCGGGGCATCGGGGGCTTTCCGTGGAAAGCTCTCCGCGGAACGGAGCGCTTAGTGCAAGTTGCGCGGCAGGTCGGCGATTGCGGCGTCGACCAGCTTGGCGGACTGCGAGGCGTCCATGTTCTCCGCGATCAGGCGGCCGCTGGCGGCGATCGCGAGATCGACCGTCAGGCTCTTCACTTCCTGAAGGGCCAGGGCTTCCGCCTGGGCGATCTTGTCCATCGCCTGGGCTTCGCGCCGCTTCATGGAGGCGTCGAGGTCGGCCGCCGCATGAAGCCGAAGCCGCTCGGCTTCCTCGCGGGCATGGGCGATGATGTCCTCGGCTTCCTTCAGCGCGTCGCGCTGACGACGCTGGTAGGAGGCGAGGGTGGACTGAGCATCCTCGCGCAGCCGCTGCGCCTCCTCCAGTTCCTGGCGGATCTTGTCCGCCCGGTCGTCCAGCATCGCCGTCAGGGCCTTGGCGCCCGGGCGGAATGCGAAGAAGAGGAAGATGAAGAAGGCGACGGCGACCCAGAATTCAGCAGCTTGAAACATCAGCCACGCTCCTGCATCACGGCGCCGACGGCCGTATCGGCCCGGGCGGCATCGACCTTGATGCCACCGAGCTTCTCGGCGGCCTGCTGGGCGATCTCGACCGCCACGGAGCGGACGCTGGTGAGCGCCGTTTCCTTGGCCGCGTTGATCCGCTCCTCGGCGGCGCGGGTCTTGGCAGCCAGATCGGCATTGAACTGGGCCTGACGGCCGGACGACGCCGAAGCGATGTCGGCGGTCGTGGCGGCCATCACCGACTGGGCGTGCGTCCGGGCGTCGGTCAGGGCCTTTTCGTAGCCCTCCATGACACCGGCCGACTCTTCCCGGAGCGAAGACGCCCGGTCGAGGTCGTTGGTGATCCGCTCCTGCCGCTCTTCCAGGACCTCGGCGACCTTGGGCAGAGCCACCTTGGCCATGAGGAAGTAGAGGGCTATGAACGAGATCGCCAGCCAGATCAACTGGGGGGCGAATACGGTGGGATCGAGCTGAGGCAAGCCGCCGCTGGCATGTTCCGCACCATGGGCCATGTCGGCCCCGTGCGCCGCATCGCCGGCCGCTCCATGATCCGCCTGGGCCAGGGCGCCGCCCGCCGTGACGACGAGCATCGTCCAGGCAAGACCAGCGCGCCCGGCCAGTCTGCCCGCACGCAGACGAGCCAAAAACTTGGGCATGATCGATCCCCTAAGCTTGCGGCGCCGGTCGCCGGGACGGTGATCCCGTTGAGCCAGGCGCCGCATGTGAGCGAAAACCAGCTTCGTTCAGGCTCGAGCTTAGGCGAACAGGATGAGGAAGGCGATCAGCAGGGCGAAGAGCGCCACGGCTTCCGTCAGCGCGAAGCCCAGAATGCCGATCGGGAAGACCGCCGCGCGCGATGCCGGGTTGCGGGCGATCGAGCTGATCAGGGTCGAGAAGATGTTGCCGATGCCGAGGCCAACACCGAACAGGGCGAAAACCGCCAGACCGGCGCCGATGAACTTAGCGGCTTCTGCGTCCATGATTAGATACCCTTCTATTGACTGGAAAGTAAGACAGGTGGGTGGTGTGGAGTAACCCGCGGCGCGGCACCGATCATTGGCCGAAGGGGCCGATCAGTGCAGCTCCAGGGCGTCGCGGATGTACAGGCAGGTCAGGATCGTGAACACGTAGGCCTGAAGAAGGGCCACGAGGATTTCGAAACCGACCAGTGCAACGTTGATCGCGAGCGGCAGGATGCCGATCGTGTAGCCGAGGCCGCCGAGACCGGCGCCGAGCAGGACCGAGAAGCCGCCGAACACCTTCAGCATCGTATGGCCGGCCATCATGTTGGCGAACAACCGGATGGACAGGCTGACCGGACGCGACAGGTAGGACAGGACCTCGATCGGGATCAGGATCGGCGCCAGCGCGATCGGCGCGCCGTGCGGCATGAACAGCGAGAAGAAGTGGAAGCCGTGCTTGATCAGGCCCAGCAGGGTGACGAAGACGAACACCGTCAAGGCCAGCCCGAAGGTGACGATGATGTGGCTGGTGAACGTGAAGGTCCCCGGGATCATGCCCAGCAGGTTTCCGACCAGGATGAACATGAACAGCGAGAACACGAAGGGGAAGTATTTCCGCGCATCGGGACCCGCGTTCTCGCGCACCATGTTGGCGACGAACTCGTAGAACATTTCAGCCAGCGACTGCATGCGGCCCGGGATGAGGGCCCGGCCGCGCATGCCGAAGATGAAGCCGGTGATCAGCGCGACTGCAATCACCATGTACAGCGATTGCTGAACGATGCGTCGAGGCCGCCGACATTGATCGGCACGTACCTCTGGATTTGGAATTGGTGAAGCGGATCCACGGTCGTCCTCGTTCAGCCAAACTTTGCGTCTGGCGCTGTTATTTGTTCCGGCCCGTCTTCCGGCTTCCGCATGCTCCGGGAGCGTAGCCGACGCCTGACGGCCCGGTAGACAACAATTGGCGCCAAGGAAAAACATCCCGATCAGGCGGCGTCAAGCGCGATCCAGCAGCAGATGCCGACGCCTATGATCATGGCGGCCACCAGCTCGATCCCGATCCGGAAGGCGAGCCGAGGGATTTCCTCGGCAGGTCGTCGTCACCGTCAGGCTTGACAGCCGGGCCGGCGTTACGTTCCCGCGCCTTCGCAAACGGGCATCGAAATCGTCCAACGAAGACGGGGGAGACTGGTCGTCGCTCATGTCCGGTCCCACTTCCCCCGGTTGGCCGGGAAGCCGCGCGAAAGCGGCGGCACCATACGGTTAGGGCAGTACCCTGTCAAGTCGCAAAACCCTCCCCTCAAGTGGTTGAATTACTTGAATTTCCGCGAACCCTTCGAAAGGCTCTTTGGAGAGGCTTTCGGGGGCCTTGAAGCGCCGATGCGACACTATGTACGCCCCGGCGCGTACCGCGCGGCGCCGGTTCCGGGCGATCCCGGGCCGTTCGTCAGGACTTCAGGTGGGCGGCGATCGTTTCCGCCATCTTCTCCGGCGCCGTGCCGTGGGCGAAGGCCTCGATGAACTTGCCGTCGGGACCCATTAGACGAAGGACGAGTGGTCCATCGTGTAGTAGTCCGTCCTTTGGCGAAATAGACCGGTAGGCCCGCGCCGCTCCGGCGACCTGCTCCGGCGTGCCGGTCAGCCCCACGAGCCGGGATGGAACTGGGCGACATATTCGGCCATCTGCGTCACGGTGTCGCGCTCCGGGTCGATCGTGACGAACAGCGGCTGGACCTCGTCGGCCCTGTCGCCCAGGCGGTCGAGGGCCGTGGCCATCACCTGCAGTTCGGTCGGGCAGACGTCCGGACAGAACGTGAAGCCGAAATAGACCAGCATGTGGCGGCCCTGGTAATCGGCCTGGGTGACGGGCCGGCCGGTGTGGTCGGTGAGCGAGAACGCGCCGCCGATCAGGGCCGTGCCGGTCTGGGTCCCGCTCCGGGTGCCGCCGGGGAGTTGGGAGACCTGCCACCAGACGATCCCGGCGGCGATCAGCAGGCCGATCAGGGTGCCGACGGCGAGGCGGATGAGGCGTTGGTTCATTTGACTGCTTGCGTGGGACGGCGATTCACACCTTGACCGGGTTATCTGTTCGGTCGAGGGTAGGGCGCAGCGGGACCAATCGCCGCAGCCCTGTTGTCCTGCAGCATTCCTAAACCGCCGGGTGCCAGTCCATGAGGATCGGACCATGAAGATCGGAATTGTCGGAGCCGGTTTCGTCGGAAGCGCGCCGCTGCCTACGCCATGGTGATGCGGGGCGTCGGCACGGAAATCGTCCTGGTGGACGCAACCGCGACTTGGCGGCGGCGCAGGCCGAGGACATCCTGCACGCGACCCCGTCGCTCGGCGACTACGGCGATTTTCCTGCGTGGTGGTGCTGGCGGCCGGCGCCAACCAGCGGCCGGGCGAGACGCGGCTGGAACTGCTGGAACGCAATGCCGCCGTCTTCGGCGAGATCATTCCCAGCGTCCTGTCGAGCGCGCCCGACGCGATCCTGCTGATCGCGACAAACCCCGTCGACGTCATGACCCAGGTCTCGCTGGACATCGCCCGCCGGACCCGGCCCGACATGCCGGCCGGGCGGGTGATCGGCTCCGGCACGATCCTGGACACCGCCCGATTCCGGGCGTTGCTGGGCCGGCACCTGGGCATATCGCCGAAATCGGTCCATGCCCACGTGCTGGGCGAACACGGCGACAGCGAGGTGCTCCACTGGTCGGGCGCCGACGCCGGGCGATGCCGGTTTCGGAATTCGCCGAACAGGTCGGCCGGCCGCTGACCGACGCCGTTCGGGCTGAGATCGACGAGGGCGTGCGCGGCGCCGCCGGCCGGATCATCAAGGGCAAGGGCGCCACATGGTACGGCATCGGCGGCGGTTTGGCGCGCATCGCCCAGGCGATCTCGGCCGACGAGCGCGCCGTCGTCACCTGCTCGATCGTCAACCCGGAGGTGGCCGGCGTCGAGACGGTGGCGCTGTCCCTGCCGCGCATCCTCGGCATCAACGGGGTGATCGAGACGCTGCGGCCGACCTTGGATGACGGTGAGACGAAGGCGCTGGCGCGGAGCGCCGAGATCCTGAAGGAAGCCGTGTCGAAGCTCGGACTCGGGTAGAACCGACAGCCGTTCCGGGCGCTTCCGGCAGCCGCTCCCGCCGCCCGGCGGCAACGGCCCTGGCGTCGCGAAGACCCAGGGCCCCCTTGCAACCCGTCCGACCCCTGCAATACACTGCGGCCGTCCGGGCGAGAAGCCCGCAGGCATGGAATCGGCAGTGGGCATGCGCTTCACACGGGTCTTGGCGGTCGTGCTGTTCAGTCTCCTCCTCGGCTGGGGAGGCGCCGTCATGTCCGGTGCCGCCGCTTCCGTCACGCTTCATCCTGACGTGTCTTCGGGCGAAAGCGCCGGGGACGGCTGCGACGAGCGGCCGGGGCACCATGGTCGCTCGGGGCACCACGGGCACTCGGGGAACCATGGTCACCCGATCACCGAGGGCGACCAGCATTCCAAACTCTCCCACCAGGGCTGCTGCGCGATGGCCTGCGGCATGTCGGCCCTGGAACCGGCCGATCCCGGGGTGAACCCCGTCGAGTGGGCGTTCGCCCGCGTCCTGCCCTGGCCGACGACGCGCTCCGCGATCGATCCGTCTCCCCTTGCGGCGGCCCCCAGACCCACGGCCTGACGCCGACCACCCCTCGCTTTCCGGTTCCGGGCCGTCGCGCCCGGAAGCGGCCACTTTTCCATGTCTCCCGGCGCCGATGGTGTCGGAGACGGAGGACATCCGACATGCGTCCGCATATCCGCACCCTGCATGCCGTCGCCGCCCTCGTGACCGGCGCCGGCTTCCTGGCCGTTTCGGCCGCGGCCGTCGCCGCGCCCGGCAAGGCCGGCCACACGCACGATACCACCGCGATCGGCGAGCCCGCGAAGGCGACCGCCAAGACACGCACCGTCCAGGTCGAGATGGGCGACAATTACTACGAGCCCGAGACCATTGCGGTGAAGGCCGGGGAGACCGTCCGCTTCGTCGTCAGGAACACAGGCGAGTTCCTGCACGAGTTCAACATCGGCACCGCGGATGCATGCGGCCCACCAGAAGGAAATGGCCATGATGGTGGACCACGGCATGCTGACGAGACCGGCGTGAACGAGGAGATGATGAAGATGGACCACTCCGGCATGCCGGACATGGGTCATTCCATGAAGCACGACGACCCCAACAGCGTCCTCGTGGAGCCCGGCCAGACCAGGGAACTGGTCTGGAAGTTCTCCAAGCAGGCCACGATCGAGTTCGCCTGCAACATGCCGGGCCATTACGAGTCCGGGATGGTCGCAAGGTCGCGATCCAGCGCTGAGGGGCGACCCATGCACGAGCCATCACGCGGCCTTTCCGCCGCGCCGCCCTCAGGCTCGCCGGAGCGGCGGGCCTGGCGGGCATCGTCACGGTCCATCCGGGCCGCCGCGTCTTCGCGGCCGCCGACCGGAGCCTGGACCTTGCCGTAGAACGGACCCGCATCACGATCGACGGGGAGACCAGCGGCGCCATTTCCATCGGCGGCTCGATCCGGCGCCCACGCTGCGCTGGCGCGAGGGTCAGGAGGTGGTCGTCCACGTGACCAACCGGCTGGACGAGGCGACCTCCGTCCACTGGCACGGCCTGCTGCTCCAGGGCGTCATGGACGGCGCGCCGGCTTCAACGGCTACCGGCCGATCGTCCCGGCGAGACCTACACCTACCGGTTCGAGCTGCGCCAGGCCGGCACCTACTGGTACCACAGCCACTCCGCCTCGCAGGAGCAGGAGGGCATGTACGGCGCCATCGTGATCGAGCCCGCCGGGCGCGATCCCGTCCGGACCGACCGCGACTACGTCGTGCTGCTTTCCGACCACACGCCCGAAGCGCCCGAGTCAGTGCTGCGCAAGCTCAAGGTCAGCGAAGGCTATTACAACAACGGCAGGCGCACCCTGGTCGATTTCTTCCGGGACGCCCGGCGCGACGGCCTGGGCGCCGCGATCGACGACCGCCTCGACTGGGGCGGGATGCGCATGGATGCCACCGACCTCGCCGACGTGACCGGATACCGGTTCCTGGTCAACGGCAAGGGCCCGAAGGACAACTGGACCGCCGTCTGCAACCCGGGCGAGCGGGTGCGGCTCAGGGTCATCAACGGCTCGGCTATGTCGATCTTCGACGTCCGCATCCCCGGCCTGTCCATGACCGTGGTCGCGGCCGACGGGCAGAACGTCGTGCCGGTGAAGGTCGACGAGTTCCGCATCGGCGTCGGCGAGACCTATGACGTCGTCGTCATGCCGACCGGGGACAAGCCTTTCACCTTCTTCGCCGAGCCGATCGACCGCACGGGCTTCGCCCGGGCGACGCTCGCCTCCCGGGAAGGTCTGGAGGGCGAGATCCCCGAGCGGCGCCCCCGCGCCATCCTGACCATGGCCGACATGGCCATGGCCCATGGCGGTATGGACCATGGCTCGATGGACCACGGCACCATGGATCATGGTTCGATGGACCACGGCGCCATGGCCGGCATGAATCACGGTTCCATGCCCGGAATGGACCACGGTCCGATGCAGGGCATGGATCACGGTGCCGCGGCACGCCCGGAACGCGCGGTCGGCTGGGCCGACGCGGGGACGCCCCCGGGGCAAAGGCCCTCTCCTACGCGGACCTGAAGTCGTTCTCGAAGTCCGGGGACCGGCGCGAGCCCTCCCACGAGATCGAGATCCAGCTCACGGGCATGATGTCGCGCTACATCTGGACCCTGAACGGCCGGAAGTTCGACGAGGATGCCGCGATCCGGGTCGCTTACGGCGATCGGATCCGGATCCGCTTCGTCAACACGACCATGATGGCCCACCCGATGCACCTGCACGGCATGTTCGTCGAGCTGGAGAACGGCCAGACGGACCGGATGCCCCGGAAGCACGTCGTGCTCGTGCCGCCGGGCCAGGTCACCACGGTCCAGCTGACCGCCGACGAACCCGGCGAATGGCCCCTCCACTGCCATCTCCTCTACCACATGGCCTCGGGCATGATGACGCGGTTCATCGTCGAACCCCGCACGGCGAGCCTCTGATGCGGGGACCGGTATGCGAATGACCAAGACAAGCCTCCGATCGGCGGCGCTCGCGGCCGGCGCCGTCCTGCTGGCGTTGTCGGCGGTCCCGCCGCGCGCCGCCGCGCAGGAACACGGCGGACCCCGGGACGGGGACCAAGCCGAGCAGTTCCACGAGGAGCCGCCGATCCTCTCGACTCTCCTCATCGACCGGCTGGAGCATCGGTGGCGGGACGGCGAGAATTCGATCGACTGGGAGGTGCAGGGCTGGATCGGCGGAGACACCAATAAGGCCTGGTTCAACGTCGAAGGCAGCAAGGCCGTGGACGGGGAGGTGGAGGAAGCGGAATTCCAGTTCCTCTACAGCCGCATGACGTCGGAGTTCTGGGACCTCCAGGCCGGCATCCGTCACGACGTTCGTCCCCGGCCCCAGACGACCTATGGAGTGGTCGGGTTCCAGGGGGTGGCGCCGTACTTCTTCGACGTGACCGCCCAGCTCTTCGTCAGCGAGGACGGCGACTTCAGCGCCCGCCTGGAAGCCGAGTACGACCTGCTCATCACGCAGAAGCTCGTCCTCCAGCCGGTCGCCGAGGTCAACGTCTCGGCCCAGCGGGTCCGCGAGCTTCATGTCGGTTCCGGTTTCAACGACGTGGAGCTGGGATTGCGCCTCCGCTACGAGGTCGTCCGCGAGTTCGCTCCCTATGTCGGCGTGAACTGGGAACGGAAGCTGGGCGAGACCGCCGACATCGCCCGCGACCACGGTGAGGACCCGAGCGACCTGTCCTTCGTCACCGGCGTGCGGTTCTGGTTCTAGGGTTCGAGCCCTCCGGTTCCGCTGAGTCGGTTCGCCGTAAGTCGGCCTGGGCCAAAGGCCGGCTTACGGCGCTCCGCACCGCCGTAAGATCAGGAGAGCAGCGGCATCATCGCGGCGACCAGCGGGTGGCGGACGATGTCCTGGGTGGTCATCCGGACGATGGCGACGTCGTCCAGCGGGTCGAGCCGGCGGACGGCCTCCTCCAGGCCGGACATGCCGGGCAGCAAGTCGGTCTGGTCGGGGTCGCCGGTGATCACCATGGTGGAATGCCAGCCCAGGCGGGTCAGCAGCATCTTGATCTGCTGGAACGTCATGTTCTGCGCCTCGTCCACGATGACGAAGCTGCGCGAGATCGTCCGCCCGCGCATATAGGCGAGGGGCGCGATCTCGACCGTGCCGTCCTTGGTCATCTGGCGCACCTGGCGGGCGCCCAGCCGGTCGGACAGCGCGTCGTAGATCGGGCGCATCCACGGGTCCATCTTCTCGTTGATGTCGCCGGGCAGGAAGCCCAGGCTCTCGCCCGCCTCGACGACCGGCCGGGTGATCACGATGCGGGTGACCCTGCCGGCGCTCATCGCCTCGACCGCCTTGGTGACGGCCAGGTAGGTCTTGCCGGTCCCGGCGGGACCGACCGCCAGCGTCAGCGCGTGGGCGTCGATCGCGGCCATCAGCGCTTCCTGGTTGGACGTGCGCGGCTTCACCGTCTTCAGGTAGCTCTGTTCGCGGAAGCCGTCCTCGTCGGCTTCGGTGAGAGCCACGACCCGGGCCGAGGATGCGGTGCGTTTCGCCATGGTGCGTCGTCCTTTCCCTTCGCTGGCATCCTGGTTGAGGGGATCCCAGGCGCTGCATGTGTCAAACGGGGCTCTCATCGATCACCTCCTGCTGCCGAAGCGGCGTTGGGCCATGTCGTTCTCCTGGACCGTTGAAACCGGGACTTGAAGCTGGGCGCGGGCACAAAAAAACCTCCCGGACGGGAGGTTCGATCGTGCAGTCGGCTGACGCGTCGAGGCGGATGGCTGTCCGGCGGCGACGAAGGCTTTGAGCCCCGCACGCTGGATCCGGAATGCTTCTCGACGGGTCGGACAAGGGAAGAGGCTCCTGTCGTCTGTGTCAGCCTTGATGTCACCAAGGATAACCGTCAAATTCTCGCTTTGTCGCCGTTATTTCGTGGGGCCAATAAAAAATTCATCTACATGTTGCGGGTTACCCACGTCGCGCCCGCCAGGGCGACGCCGGCATGGCGTATGCGCGCGTATTTGCCTATGCTGGCGCCACGGTATCGGGCTCGGAGGTGACGGGGGTAGGCATGGCGAGCAGGTTCACGTCGATCTGGAACGAGAAGAAGCCAGCGTCCGGAGCCGCGCGGCCTTCGGGGCGTCCTGTCCGGGGCCGGGCCGGGGTGGCGAGCGGCGCCGCGGACAGCGAGAGCGGCGACGAAGGGGACGACTCGGCGGCGCGGTCCCTGCGGGCGTTGAAGGTGATGTTCGACCGCGGGTTGATGACCGAGGCGGAGTATGAACAGCGCAGGACGGCACTGGCCGGCAAAGCCGCGGAGCGGCCTTCCGACGGCGGCTGAGACCTGCCGGGCAGGTTTGAAGAGTTTGTCAAAAAATGAGTATATCGGCACCATAATTTGTAGTTTTTGAGGCACAGACCCCAAGAATTAGGCTATGGTCCGCAGTCTAGCCCGGCCGCGGGGCTGGTCGCGGAAATATCCGCAGGTTATGGTTAACTAGACGCTTGCACTTCGGGGCCATGGCTCGCTAGAAGGAGTAGCCATTTTCTCGATTTTCGTAAGGGCGGTCGATTTCAACCCGTGGGGCCAGGGCAGGGGACGGCGGTGCCGGACGCCTGCCGGGCGGCGGCCATCATGATAAGTGGTAGGGGTTTGTGAGAAGCACCAGTCAGATTTCGGAACGTGACGCGCCGTTCCAGCTCAGGGGCAACAGCTTCACCGTCATGGTGCTTAAGCTGGTGGCCCCCGATGACCCGTCGTTCTTCCCCCAACTGCTGAGCAAGATCCGCCAGGCGCCGAACTTTTTCCGGAACGCCCCCGTGGTGCTCGACCTGGACGACCTGGAGGAAGGCGCCGGCCCCGCCGACTTCATCGATTTCGTCGTCACCCTGCGCCAGAACAGCCTGATCCCGGTCGGCATCCAGGGCGGCACCCCGGCCCAGCAGGCCGCGGCTTTCGAGGCCGGGCTGACGGTCATGCCGACCGGCCGTCCGAGCCGCGAGCCGGAGCGCGACTTCCAGCGGCCGGCCCCCGGCCGGGCGCCGACCGACCCGCTGCCGCCGCGCAACCCCGCACCGGCGGGCGACGCCGCGCCGGCGCAGGAATTCCAGAAGACCACCCTGATCATCACCGAGCCGGTGCGCTCGGGCCGGCAGATCTACGCCGCGCGCGGCGACCTGATCGTGCTGGGACCGGTCAGCGCCGGGGCCGAGCTGCTGGCCGACGGCAACATCCATGTCTACAGCTCGCTGCGCGGACGCGCGCTGGCGGGCATCTCCGGCGATACCGCCGCCCGCATCTTCTGCCACAGCCTGGAGGCGGAACTGGTATCGATCGCCGGGCTCTATCGGGTCAGCGAGGATCTGGACGCCTCGGTGTTCAAGAAGCAGGTTCACATATATCTGGACGACGGATATCTGCGCATGGATCCGTTGTCATGAGCCGCGGCAAAGAAACAAGTTCGCAATCAACTTCGAAGAGTGGAGAGGCTTCCTTGGCCAAGGTAATCGTTATGACATCGGGCAAGGGCGGCGTGGGCAAGACCACGTCGAGCGCTGCCTTCGCCACTGGACTGGCACTGCGCGGGTTCAAGACCGTTGTCATCGACTTCGACGTCGGTCTGCGGAACCTTGACTTGATCATGGGCTGCGAGCGTCGGGTGGTGTTCGATTTCGTCAACGTCATCAACGGCGAGGCCAAGCTCAACCAAGCCCTGATCAAGGACAAGCGGGTCGAGAATCTCTTCATCCTGCCGACCAGCCAGACCCGCGACAAGGACGCGCTGACCAAGGAGGGTGTGGAGAAGATCCTCGACGAATTGAAGAAGGACTTCGACTACATCCTGTGCGACAGCCCGGCCGGCATCGAGAAGGGCGCCCTGATGGCGCTGTACTTCGCCGACCACGCGATCATCGTGACCAACCCGGAAGTCTCGTCGGTGCGCGACAGCGACCGCATCCTCGGCGTGCTGGCATCCAAGTCCCGACGGGCGGAACTGAACCAGGAGCCGGTGCAGGAGCATCTGCTGCTGACACGTTACGATCCGGAGCGAGTCGAGCGTGGCGACATGCTGAAGGTCGACGACGTGCTGGAGATCCTGGCGATCCCCCTGCTGGGCGTCGTGCCGGAGAGCCCGGCCGTGCTGCGCGCCTCGAACATCGGCATGCCGGTGACGCTGGACGAGAAGAGCAACGCCAACCACGCCTACACCGACGCGGTCGCCCGGTTCCTGGGCGAGACGGTGGAGCACCGCTTCATGAAGCCGGAAAAGAGGGGCTTCCTGGATCGCCTCCTGCGGAGGACTGCATGAGCATCTTCAACTTCTTCCGGCAACCTCCGCGCAAGTCGGTCGCCGAAGAGGCGAAGGAACGCCTCCAGATCGTCCTTGCGCATGAGCGCGCCGCCGGGTCCAGCCCGGACTATCTGCCGATCCTTCAGCGGGAACTGCTGGCGGTGATCGCCAAATACGTGCAGATCGACGAGAAGAAGGTCGAGGTGAGCTTCGAGCGTGGGGGCGATTACTCCACGCTCGAAGTCAACATCGAGCTGCCGCCGCCGACGGCGGACAAGGCCCGGGCGCGCGGCGGAGCCGCCGCCGCCGCGAAGCAGGCCTGAAGCCATGCTGGCCGGGTAGTGCCGGCCGGCTGTGGTCAGGATGTCCAGAACTTATCGAACGGTTGGCCACCCGATCCGGGTGCGCGCGCGATCCGGTCCACCTTCCCGGACGATCATACCGGCAAGTTGTCGATCAGCCGGGTGCGTCCTATGAAGCCGGCGGCAAGGACCCTGGCCGGGCGGTCCGCCACTTCCAGCGGCTCCAGCGACGCGGCATCGCAGACGGCCAGATAGTCGATCCGGTCGAAACCGGCCTCCCTCAGCCGCTCCAATCCCCAGTCGATTTCGCTTCGGCACCGCGTCGGATCCGCCGCGATGCGTTCCGCCATGGCGAACAGCACGCCGTTGAGCTGGCGCGCGATGGCGAGCTGCTCGGCGGACAGGTATGCATTGCGCGACGACAGCGCCAGTCCGCTCTCGTCGCGGACGGTGGCCGCTCCCTCGATCAGGACGGGGATGTTGAGGTCGCGCACCATGCGGCGGATCACCTGGAGTTGCTGGTAGTCCTTCTCGCCGAACACGGCAACATCCGGCAGGCATTGCAGCAGAAGCTTGGACACGACGGTCGCCACCCCGTCGAAATGGCCGGGGCGCAGGGGACCGCAAAGCCCGTCGGTCAGCCCGGCGACATGGACCGTCGTGGCGAAGCCGTCGGGATATATCTCGCCCACGTCGGGAGCATAGAGCAGGTCGGCGCCCACCGTCGCCAGCTTGGCGGCATCGGAGTCCTCCTGCCGCGGGTATTTGGAGAAATCCTCGTTGGGTCCGAACTGGGTCGGGTTGACGAAGACGCTGACCACCACATGGTCCGCTCCCCGGCGGCGGGCGGCCTGGACCAGGCTGAGGTGCCCCTCGTGCAGGGCGCCCATGGTCGGCACCAGTCCGACCATCTCCCCGGCGGCGCGCCACCGCGCGACCTGGGCGCGCAGGTCGGCCACGGTCCGGACTGTGGTCAGTTTCTCAGGCATTGGGCGTGCTCCCGCTGGGTTTTGGGGCGAAGACGTGTTCGGGACCGGGGAACCGGCGGGCGCGCACATCGTCGGCGTAGGCCTGCGCGGCGGCCGAGACCTGGGGACCCAGCTCAGCATAGCGCTTGACGAATTTCGGGGTGAAGTCGCTGAACAGGCCGACCAGGTCCTCGGTCACCAGGATCTGACCGTCGCAGGTGGGCGAGGCGCCGATGCCGATGGTCGGGACAGGCAGGTCCGCGGTCAGCTGGCGGGCCAGGGGCTCGACCGTACCCTCGATCACGAGCGCGAAGGCGCCGGCCTCGGCGATCGCGAAGGCGTCCGCCGCAATCGCGTTGCTCTCCTGCCCGCCGCGTCCCCGGGCCCGGTAGCCGCCGAGCACGTTGACCGACTGGGGAGTGAGGCCGACATGGCCCAGCACCGGGATGCCGCGCCTCGTCAGGAACTCGACCGTGGGAGCCATCTCGACGCCGCCCTCCAGCTTGACCGCGGCGCAGCCGGTCTCCGCCATGACGCGCGCCGCGGCGCGGAAGGCGGCTTCCGGGGATTCCTGGTAGGAGCCGAACGGCAGGTCGACGACGACGCAGGACAGGGCCGAGCCGCGCATCACGGCGGCGCCGTGGGCGATCATCATGTCGAGCGTCACCGGCAGCGTGCTGTCCATCCCGTAGAGAACCATGCCCAGGCTGTCGCCGACCAGCAGCATGTCCACATGGGCGTCGAGCTGGCGGGCCATGGGAGTGGTGTAGGCCGTCAGCGACACGATCGGCGTGCCGCCCTTGCGGGAGGAAAGCTCCGGCACGGTGGTGCGGCGGCGGCGGTCGGGGACACTCATGTCGGGCTTTCCCCTCTCTCGGGCTCGGGTTCCAGGTCCAGGGTCCTGCTGGTGCGCCTAGATATATTGCCGGGACGGTTGCGTCACGACTATTGGACGCCGGCGGCTGGAATAGGCGGCGAATTCCCGTCCTACGGAAGGGCGGTGACGGCCGGAACCTGTCCGGATACGCACCGCGTGCCGTCCGCGCCGGATTGGGTCAGCATTGGGGGCAGGCGACGGCGCCAGGGAGTGGACGATGTTCCCCGACGGGACGGCGACTTCGAGGTGTCGTCGCCACCGTAGTCATGCGGCCTTGATGGTGTCGGCGACCCAGGCGCTGAGGCTCTTGCCTTCGGCCTGTGCCCGCATGGCCGCTTTCCGGTGTATTTCCGGGGTCGCCCTGATCAGCATCTTGCCGCTGAACGGCTTGTCCGGGGCTTTGCCCGTTTCTTCGCAATAGGCGAGATACTCATCAATGCTTCCGCGGAAGCTCTGAACCAGTTCCTCCGAATTGCTTCCCTGGAAATGGATCACGTCGGCCAAGCCCGCTACGGTGCCGGAAAACGTGCCGTCTTCCGGGTCGAAGTCGATGGGACCTGAGACATACCCTTTGTATTCCATCATGGCTCCACCCCTGCATTGCTCAAGAACTGCCTGACCGCATCCACCGCGCCCTTCTTCGTGGTGGCGCGCCCTTCTTCGTGGTGGGTTGCGGGTGCGGCCGATGAAAGATCGCGGTTATGCCGCTCACTTCGAACAACACCCGGCTGCCAGCCCGCTCAACGACTTTGCCGCCCAGAGCCAGCACAAGCGCCTCGATCGCCGTCCAGCGGATATCCGCTCTGGTCGGCCGGTCGAAGATGCTGGCCAGTGTCCTGCGGTGCGCGTTGTTCATGCAGATGATGATAGCGCTAAGCGATAGCACCATCAAGCTCCCCCGCGTGCGCGATCTTCCCGAGGCCTTGGCCGGGCAGGTGGGATCGGTACCTATCCGGATACGCACCGCGTGCCGTCCACGCCGGATTGTGTCAGCATGGGGGCAGGCAACGGCACCAGGGAGTGGACGATGTTTCTCGACGAGACGGCGTCGATCGACCGGAACGAACCCCGGCTTGGCTATGGCGTGACGGTGACCGACATCGACGGCGACGGCGCCTTCGAGTTCGTCGTGGCCGGATATGGCTGCGCCAACCTGGTGCTGAAATGGGACGGGCGCCGGCTGGTCGACATCGCCGACCCGGTGTTGGCCGACGCGACCCGCCAAGCCATCGGCCTGTGCGCCGCCGATGCCGACGGCGACGGGCGCGAAGAGCTTTACGTCCTGAATTCCGAGAGCTTCTCCGGCCCGAAGCGGTTCGGCGACCGGCTGTTCGCCTGCTTCGGCAAGCGCTGGCTGGACCTGTTCGGGCAGCCGGAGAATTTCGGCGCGGTCAACCAGACGGCGGGACGGTCGGTCGCCTGCATCGACCGGTCGGGCACGGGCAGGTACGGATTCGTCGTCGCCAGCCACGGCGGGCGGTTCAGGCTGTACGAACTGGACCGGCGCGGGCGCGCGTCCGACGTCGCGGAGGAGGCCGGCATTGACCTGGCGGCGGCGGGCCGGGGGCTGCTCAGCCTGCCGCTGGTGTCGGAGCACATGGACATCTTCGCCGCCAATGAGCACGGGCCGAACTTCCTGTTCCGCAATCTTGGCGACGGGACCTTTGAGGAGATCGCGGAGGACTGGGGGGTGGCCGACGCGATCGGGAACGGGCGCGGCGTCGCGGTGCTGGACGCCGACGGCGACGGGCTGCTCGACCTGGTCTGCGGCAACTGGGAGGGGCCGCACCGGCTGTTCCTCCAGCGGGGCGGCGGCGGCTTCGTCGAGTCGGCCCCGGCCGGCATGGCGGAGCCGTCGCGGGTCCGCACCGTGATCGCGGCCGATTTCGACAATGACGGGTTCGAGGAGATCTTCTTCAACACCATCGGGGAGCCCAACCGCCTGTTCGCCTGGACCAACGATCGCTGGACCGAGGCCGAGATCGGCGACGCGGAGGAGCCGCTGGGATTCGGCACCGGCGCCGCGGTCGCCGACATCGATGGCGACGGCCGGCTGGAGCTTTTGATCTCCCACGGCGAATCGGCATCCCAGCCGCTGGGATTCTACCGCCCCTATCCGACCGACAATGGCTGGCTCAGGGTCATGCCCCTGACCGCCGCCGGTGCGCCGGCGCGTGGCGCCCTGGTGACCTGCACGGCGCGCGGGCGGACCCAGCGGCGCGCGATCTGCGCCGGCAGCGGCTATCTCTGCCAGATGGAGCCGGTCGCCCATTTCGGGCTGGGAGCCGTCCATTCCGTGGAGCGGGTGGAGGTCCGCTGGCCCGACGGGGCGGTGCGGGTGATCGAGCACCCCCATGCCAACCGGATGATCCGGGTGGAGCATCCCGGCCGGTGACGGACAGGCCCCGGGGAACGGGTCGGCGCTGGGCAGCGCCGGAGAATGGATGGCGCTGGTCAGCGCCGGAGAATGGAATAGACTATGACCGATCGCAGACGCGTAATGGAGAAGACCCTTGGCCATAGCCAATCCCTACCTGCTGTTCCTCGGCGACGCGCCGGACCAACTGGCCGCCAAGACCGCCGACGGGGTCGCGCGCTGGCGCCGTGACTGGTGCGTCGGCCAGCTGCGCCTGGACGGCTGCAAGGCCGACCTGGGTCTTCCCGACAAGAGCCTCGAGGAGGCGGTCGCGGAAGGGGCCAAGACCCTGATCATCGGCGTCGCCAACCGCGGCGGGCGCTTCGCCCCGAGTTGGCAGGAAACCATGCTGAAGGCGCTGGACCTGGGCATGGACATCGCCAGCGGGCTGCACAACAAGATCACCGATCTGCCCTCCGTCGCGGCCAAGGCCCGGGAACTGGGCCGCTCGCTCCATGACGTGCGCCATCCGACCCGCGAGTTCGATATCGGAACCGGCGACCGGCGGCCGGGCAAGCGGCTGCTGGCGGTCGGCACCGATTGTTCGATCGGCAAGATGTTCACCGCCCTGGCCCTTGAAAAAGAGATGCGGGCGCGCGGGATGAACGCCGACTTCCGCGCCACCGGCCAGACCGGCATCCTGATCGCGGGCGACGGCGTGTCGATCGACGCGGTGGTTTCCGACTTCGTCTCGGGCGCGGTGGAATACCTGACGCCCGCCAACGATCCCGACCACTGGGACGTGGTCGAGGGGCAGGCGTCGCTTCTCCATCCAAGCTATGCCGGGGTGACTCTGGCGCTGGTCCACGGTTCCCAGCCGGACGTGCTGGTGATGTGCCACGAGCCGACCCGGCCGCACATGCGGGGTTTGCCGAACCGCAAGGTTCCGGACATCCGGGACTGCATCGTGGCGCACGAGGCGGCGGCCCGGGTGACCAACCCGGATGCGAAGGTGATCGGGTTCAGTGTCAATACCGCCGCGATGGACCAGTCCGCGGCCGAGACGTACCTGAAGGAGCTGTCCGACCGCTTCGGCATGCCGGCGGTCGATCCGGTCCGCATGGGCGTCGCCCCGATCGTCGACCTGTTGGGCTGAGCCGATGGCAGCCGGAACCGCGAAGCGCACCCTGACGGTCCGCCGCGAGACCTTTCCGATCCGCGGCACCTTCCGCATCTCCCGCGGGGCCAAGACCGAGGCCCATGTGGTCGTCGCCGAGATCGACGACGGCGGCACCGTCGGCCGGGGCGAGTGCGTGCCCTACGCCCGCTATGGCGAGAGCATCGACGGGGTCGTGGCCCAGATCGAGAGCGTCGCCGGCGCGATCGGCGCCGGCATGGAGCAGGAGGAGCTTCTGGCGGCCCTGCCGCCGGGTGCCGCCCGCAACGCGGTGGACTGCGCCCTGTGGGACCTCGCGTGCAAGCTGACCGGGCAGCCGATCTGGCAGGTGGCCGACCTGGACGCGCCGCTTGCCCCGGTGGTCACGGCGTACACCTTGAGTCTCGACACGGTCGAGAACATGGCCGCCGCGGCGCGGGCTTCCGCCCACAGGCCGCTGCTCAAGCTGAAGCTGACGGGGGACGGCGACCTGGAGCGGGTGACGGCGGTGCGGGAGAACGCGCCCGGCGCCCGGCTGATCGTCGATGCCAACGAGGGCTGGTCGCTCGAACACCTGAAGCGTTTCGGCGACGCCTTCGCTCGGCTCAGGGTCGAACTGATCGAGCAGCCCTTGCCGGCGGGCCAGGACGACGCCCTGCTGGGTTTCGAGTGTCCGGTGCCTCTGGGAGCGGACGAATCCTGCCACGACCGCTCGACCCTTGACGAACTGCGCGGCAAGTACCGGGTGGTCAACGTCAAGCTGGACAAGACCGGCGGCCTGACCGAGGCGCTGCGCCTGAAATGCGCCGCCGAGGAGGCCGGGTTCGACGTCATGGTCGGCTGCATGCTGGCGACCTCGCTCGCCATGGCGCCGGGGGTGGTGATCGCGCAGGGCGCCAAGCTGGTCGACCTGGACGGTCCGCTGTGGCTGGCGCGGGACCGGGAGCCCGGCCTCCGCTACGAGGGCGAGACCGTCTTTCCGCCGGAGGCCGGGCTATGGGGGTGACGCGCGACGACCTGGGGAAGCGCATCGACCAGGCCATGGGGCGAACGAAGGCCGACCTGGTGATCAAGGATACCCGTTTCCTCAACGTGGTGACGGGCGAGATCGCGGAAGGCGACATCGCCGTCTGCGGCGACGTGATCGTCGGCACCTACGAGAGCTATGACGGGGAGGTGGTGATCGACGGGCGCGGCCGCATCGCCGTCCCGGGCTTCATCGACACCCATGTCCATTGCGAAAGCACCCTGGTGACGCCGGCCGAATTCGACCGCTGCGTGCTGCCGCGCGGGACGACGACCGCGGTTTGCGACCCGCACGAGATCTGCAACGTGCTGGGGGAGGAGGGGCTGAAATACTTCCTCGACAGCTCGGTCGGGCTCGCCATGGACCTGCGGGTGCAGCTGTCCTCCTGCGTTCCGGCGACCGAGCTGGAGACCTCCGGCGCCCGGCTGGAGGCCGAGGACCTGGTCCGCCACCGCGGCCACCCCCAGGTGATCGGCCTGGCGGAGTTCATGAACTTCCCCGGCGTGCTCCACAAGGACGCCAAGGTGCTGGACAAGCTGGCGGCGTTCCAGGGCGGCCATATCGACGGGCACAGCCCGCTGGTGACGGGCCGCGACCTCAACGCCTACCTGTCCTGCGGCATCAGGAACTGCCACGAGACGACTGGGGTCGAGGAGGCGCGGGAGAAGCTGCGGAAGGGCATGCAGGTGCTGATCCGCGACGGCAGCGTGTCGAAGGACGTCAATACGCTGGCCCCGATCATCGACGCCATGACCTCACCGTTCCTGGGCTTCTGCACCGACGACCGCAACCCGCTCGATATCGCCGAGGAGGGCCATATCGACCACCTGATCCGGCGTTCCATCGCCTTGGGCGCCCCGGCCGAATCGGTCTATCGCGCGGCGACCTGGTCGGCGGCGCGGGGTTTCGGGCTGACCGACCGCGGGCTGATCGCGCCGGGGTTCCAAGCCGACATCGTGCTGCTGGACGACCTGGAGGACTGCCGGGTCGGCCGGGTGATCCGCAGCGGCCGGGTCGTCGGGCCGGAGAGTTTCGCGGGCCGGAACATCGTGCCGCCGGTCGGGCTGGGCTCGATCCGGCTGGACCCGGTGACGCCCGACGTCTTCAGGACTCCCTCGGGCGGTCCGTCGGGACCGGTGATCGGACTGATCCCGGGGAAGATCCTGACGGAGCACCTGACCGCGAGCCTGCCCTACCGCAACGGCGAGCGGCACCCGGACCCGGAGGCAGACATCCTGAAGGTCTGCGTGCTGAGCCGCCACGGCACCAACCGCAATGTCGGCCGGGGCTTCGTCAAGGGATTCGGGCTGAGGCGCGGCGCGCTGGCGTCGAGCGTCGGCCATGACAGCCACAACGTGATCGTCGTGGGGGCGGACGACGCCGACATGGCGGTCGCCGTCAACCGGCTGATCGAGCTTCAGGGCGGCTTCGTCGCGGCGCTGGACGGCAAGGTGGTCGGCGAACTGGCGCTGCCGCTGGCCGGGCTGATCAGCGACCGGAGTTTCGAGGAGGTCGAGCACCTCCTGACCGCGCTCCGCGCCGCCGTCCGCGGCATGGGCTGCCCGCTGGCCGAGCCCTTCCTGCAACTGGCCTTCCTGCCTCTGCCGGTGATCCCGCACCTGAAGATCACCGACAGGGGCTTGGTGGACGTGGACCGGTTCGAGCTGATCCCCGCGTGAGCGGGGGCGCCGGTCAGATCCTGACCATTTCCGGCGGGATGAGATCGTGGTTCGCCAAGTGGCTCTTCGCGGTCAATACGGAGACGCCGAAATACTCGGCGGCTTCCTCTATCCGGTCGTCCGAGTAGTCGCCGTTCATGAACGAGTCCAGTGCATCGATCGGGCACAGGAGTTCCGCGGCGAAGGCGCGTTGCATCTTCTGGCGCACCGTCTTCGTCTTGGTCGCCGGAAGCCAAGCGTCCGATTCCGGGGCAGTCAGATGGTCGGCCAGGAAGCGCGCGGCTTCGAACCGGATGCCCGGAGCGTTCCGCTTTCCAAAGACCAGTTTGAGGTGAGCGCCGTCGCCTTCCCGCACCGCCAAGCCGAACGGGATGCCGGGGCTATGGCCCGAGTCCGGATGGAATGCCTTCTTCGGAGCATCCAATAGTCTCGTCAGTTCCTCGTCGGATATGCCGTCGCTCGATAGCCCCCAAGCTTCCCGGGCCGCGCCGGCAAGGCTCCTGCCCCAGTCCCACGGGGGCGTTCCATATGGAACGCGATGCCCTCGCAACCCCGAAGGGAGATCCACAGCCACCCGGACGCCTTTCCCATGGGCCGCTCCGACCGTCTTCCTGATGGCATCCTCGATCCCGGTCGCGGTCCCGGACAAGGCGGGCGCGATCTCGTCCAATGCAGCCTCCCCGGCTTCACCGGAAAGCTCCAGCAAGTGGGCAAGTATTTCCTCCGGCGCCTCGTCCGGATCGTATCCAAGGCGCGCCTCCAAGCGACGCCGGACACTTTCCGCCGGGTCGTCGCGCTCGGCCTTGACCTCTTCCCAAAGCGTGGACAGGTCCTGGCCGACGCCGCCGCATGTCTCCAGACGGGCGATCACCTTTGCCAAGAAGTCATCGACGGCTGCCTCGAAGGCAGTTGCCTCCACTGGACACCGGAACTCGGACAGATATCGCACCGGCTCCTCGCAGTTCTGCCGCGATGCATGGCACACCGCTTCCACGGTCATTCCGTCGCTGGCGAAGGTCAGGCGCGGCCAAAGGAACCCATGGCCCGCCGCACCGACCTCATGGGCCATGCGCCAGGACGGGGAGGGGGCGCCGGTCGCAGGATAAGGTTCCCAGCGAAGCCGCCACCAGTTCGCCGCCAACCACATCGCCAAGGGATATGCCGACGCATGGACACGATCCTGGACCCCGCGCGACCAGTCGCTTTCAACCCGAGTCGCCACCAGTTCGTCGAAGGCGATGCGAAGCTCGGCGGCCGTCGCGCGATCCTCGGCCAAGCCGTGCTCGCACGCCTGCCAATGGGCATCGATGGTGAACTCTACCGGCATGTCGCCGCGCTCCATCTTTCTCGCACGCTGGCTGCCATGGGATCGTTCTCGCCCATGGCGTAGCCGTGATAGATGCCTTGGGTCTCGTTCTCCAGGATTGCTTCGACGGGTTCACCGTTCCGGGCGACCGCCCAGATGTTTTTTGGCCAGTGGCCTTTCATGGCGTCGCTGACCAAACCGTATGCGGCGCCCTGTTTCAGCAGCCGGGTGGCTTCGGTCCTGTTGAAAACCTTTGCCCTGTCGCACAAAGTCTTGTGCTGGCGGCCATCGCCGGGCGGTACCAGCCGGAAGTCGCCTTGGTTGCGCTTATGCATTGGATTTCCACCGTATCCGACCCTGGTCGAAATGCTGTCCAGCCAATCTCTTTCTTCGGTCGTCCGAGGGACGGGGCGGATTGACCGCTTCGGGTTCACTGTACGCTTGGACATCGCTTCGCTAAAAATCTATTTATTGGGAAATCACAAAGCTTTGCAACTCTTTCACCGGCAAGGGTGAGAGTCATTCATATAACACTTTTTGGGTATTTCAAAAGTCGAATGGTGTCGCGGCAGGCTCCGCCGCGGCACCATGCGCAATCATCCCGCCCGCTCCGCGGCCAGCTTCACGTCGGCGTGGAAGAGGGGTTCCTCGACGCGGTTGCCGCGCAGGATGTAGCTGGGGTGGAAGGTCGGGACCACGATGGCGCCGGCCAGCAGGCGGCAGGGCAGTTCCTGGCCGCGCAGCGCGGTGATGCCGCTCTGGCCGGTCAGCGCCCACAGGGGGGTGCGGCCCAGGGCGATGATCACGGCCGGCTTCACCTCGGCGAGGGTCCGGCGCAGGTGCTCGACCTCGCCGGCGTACCGGGCGAGGCAGTAGTCGGAGGTGCCCATGGGTCCCAGGTCCTCCGCCACCTCGATGCCCATCTTGCGCGCCTTGGTGCGGGACGAGAAGAAGTGGGCCACCTTGTTGCCGGGCGGCTGGTAGCGGAAGGTATTGCCGATCAGGCAAGTGGCGCGCTCCAGCCCGACCGACTTCAGGTTCTCGTCCAGCAGGCGGCCGCTGGCGCCGACGAAGGGCTTGCCGGTGCGGGCCTCCTCGGCGCCGGGGGCTTCGCCGATGATGGCGATCCGCCCGCCGGCGGGGTCCTTGCCGGGGTACTGATAATCGACGAAAGGCAGCTCGTTCTCGGTACGCGGTTCGGTCACTGTGTCGGCTTTCGCAGCAGGTTGATCCGGGCCGGCTGGTCGAACCACCAGGCACCCTCCCGCCGCTCCCCTATGGTTTCGAACAGGTCGCGCAGCTCCGCGTCGCGGGTGCGGATCAGCCTGGAACGGGTCGGATCGATGCCGGCCATGCGGTCGGCGAAGCTCTGGTAATCCTCGTGCTTCACCGGATTCAGGTAGAACAATTCATCCACCTGTTCCAGCGCGCTCACCGCCTTCACCGCCGCATAGGCCAGGGCCCGGACTTCCGTTTCATCGTCCAGGAGCTTGGTCAGCTGGAAGTATCCGCCGGTCGGCTCCGGCTCGTTCACCAGGGCAAGCCCGCCGGGCTTCAGGATGCGGGCGGCCTCGCGGAGCGCCTTGCCCATATGGGCCGCCGGCACATGGTGCAGGCTGTTCATGAAGATGACGGCGTCGGCGCTGTTGTCGGGCAGGGGCAGGTCCTCGCCCACGCCCTTCAGGTAGCGCTCGCCGGCGACGGGATCCGCCTTGCGGGCCTTGGACAGCGCCTCGTCCAGGATCTCGATGCCGACCACATGGGCGCCGCGCCGCGCCAGCGCCCGCACCAGCGCGCCCTCGCCGCAGCCCACGTCGACGATCCGGGCGCCCTCCAGCGGGATCAGGTCGGGTATCAGGTCCATCGCCTTCAGGCGTCGGGGCGCCGTGCCCCGGGTCGGCGTATCCGTATGCTGGGCCATCGTGTCGGTTCCTCTCCGCGCTGCCATGCTGCAGGGCATTGTCCATGGTAAACGGATTCATCCCCGATTATGGCACCGGGGTAGAACACATGGCGGTCGAACGGAGCGGCGGGAAGGATGACGGCGGTTCGGCTTAGGCGCTCAGGTCGAGTTGGCCCCCGCCGGGCCCCCGGCCGAGGGTACGCGCGCGGGCGCCCGCCGCGGCCATGCTCTCCACGTTGCTCTGGTCGGCCGACTTCATCTCGGTCACGAAAGCGCTGGTGGCGCCGGTAAGCGCCGGGACGCGGGCGCCCGGCTTGGTCGAGGCGTTGGTTTCCTGGACCGCCCGGCGGTCCTCGCCGACGATGGAACTGGTGATCCCGGTCAGCGGCTCGGTCTTGGCATTGACCTTCATGCCGCCGTTGGTGTCGCTGACCTGCCGGTTGATCTCCTGGTTGAACGCCTGCGTCTGCGGCGTCATGTCCCGCACCTTTGGCGCGGTGCGCATCAGCTCGGGCGAGATGGGAGAAGTGGAAACCACGGCATAGCTCCAAGGTCCGCGATACACGGGCAAGTTATCGGATTTTTCAGGTTTTCGCCATAGTTCTTTCTTAAGAGGTATTCGGTCGCGGTTCCGTGCCATGGGGAAAACGGTTGCACATGTCGGCATCGGCAGGATACTGGAGAGCCAGCATCAAGAGTTGGGCTGGCGCCCGACACCAACCTGCCGACCCGGGCAAGGTGGTGGTCCCGTTCACGGGACGATGCGGCCTGGACCGGCAATCAAACGGGAACGAGCCGCTGCGTCAGCCCTCCTCGGCATTCGAGCCAGGAGGGTTTATTCATGTCTGAACGCTTGCCCGTCGCTCCCGCGACCATTCCCCTGTGCGGCCCGGAAGACAGCATCGAGCTGATCGCCGGCGGCAGCCGTGCCACGGCGCGGGAGCCGGACCGGCACGAGTGGGTCTTCGCCGCCGTCCATCGCGGCCGGGGCACCTGGACGCATCTCTATCTGGTCGTCGAGTCGAGCCGGCGCGGCCGGCCGGAGATCCATCTTCGTCTGGTGCTCCAGGGCGACCGGCTGGACGAGGCGCGGCGGCGCGCCGTAGCAGACTGGTGGCGGCCGGTTGGCTGAGAGGCCGCCGACCCCGGCTCAGCGCAGCGCCGCGACCAATCGGTCGATCTCCTCCTCCGTGTTGTAATAATGGACCGAGGCCCGGACCATCTCGCCGAGGCCGCGCGCCTCCATGTCCAGTCGGGTGGATGGCGCCGCCGTCACCGACACGTTGATGCCGCGCGCCGCCAGGTCGCGCTTGATTTCCGCGGCGGCACGCGGGGCGGTGAAGGTGACGATGCCGCAGCGGGTCTCGCCCAGGTCGCGCACGGTATGGCCGGGCAGGGAAGCCAGCCGGTCGCGCAGCAGGTCCGCGAGTCCCCTGATCCGCTCCCAGATGGCATCCAGGCCCCACTCCAGCGCGTAGTCCACGGCGGCGCCGAGGCCGATCCGGGCGGCGACGTTGCTCTCCCAGTTTTCGAACCGGCGGGCGTCGGGGCGAAGCTCGTACCGGTCGGCCGCCACCCAGGTGGCGGCGTGGTTGTCGATCATCGGCGGCTCCAGGCGCTCCAGCAACTCCCTGCGCACATAGAGGAAACCGGTGCCGCGCGGCCCGCGCAGGAACTTGCGTCCCGTCGCCGAGAGCATGTCGCAATCGATCCCGTCCACGTCGATCGGCATCTGCCCCGCCGTCTGGCAGGCATCCAGCAGATAGGGGATGCCGCGGGCGCGGGCGATCCGTCCGACCGCCGCGGCGGGGTTGACCAAGCCGCCGTTGGTCGGGATGTGGGTGATCGAGATCAGCCTGACCGGCCCGCGCGCCCGGTCGTCCGCGCTGTCAGCCAGGGCCGCCACGTCGAGCTGCCCGTGGGCGTCGTTCGGGATCACCTCGATGACCGCGCCGGTCTTCCGGGCGACCTGGAGGTAGGGGATGAAGTTGCTGGAATACTCCGCCATGGCCGTCAGGATCCTGTCGCCGGGATCGAACCGCAGCGAATAGAAGGCCATGTCCCAGCCCACCGTGGCGTTCTCCACGAGCGCCACCTCGTCCCGTGCGCAGCCCAGCAGGGCGGCGACCGCGTCATAGACGTGCTCGATGCGGTCGCGGGCCTGCGCCTCCGCCTCGTAGCCGCCGATGCGGGCTTCCAGATCGAGATGGGCGGCGACCGCGTCGAGCACCGGCCGCGGCGGCAGGGCGGCCCCGGCATTGTTGAAATGGATCACGTGGCGGGTGCCGGGCGTCTCGGCCCGCGCCCGCTCCACATCGAAAGTCATCGCCGCCTCGGATCGCTTGTGTCGCTGAAGATGGGCCTTCCATAACGGAATCGGCGGCGCCGGACAAACGCTCCGGGCGATCCGGCGGCTCTTTCCCGGAACACTGACCCTTCGCTGGTGTTGATTTGCCGCAAATGGGGCATGGAGTTTGACGGGATGAACCGCAGCGACGACAACGACGATCTGAGAGCGTCCGGTAGACCCGAGGCGGAGTCCGGGTCCGACCAGGGTGCGGCCGACCGCAGCCCCGAGGACATCGAACGCGATATCGCGGGCATCCGCGCGCGCATGGACCAGACACTGGACGAGCTGGAGTTCCGGCTGTCGCCGGGCCAGCTGACCTCCGGGGCGGTGGATCTGGTGAAGGACGTGATGCGCGGTAATCCGAGCCGGCTGGGCGACGCGATCCGCAACAACCCGATCCCCGTCGTCATGATCGGCGTCGGCGCCCTGTGGCTCGCCGTCGCCATGGGGCGGTCGCAGCAACAGCAGCGGCAGGACGAACCGGATGGGCGCAGGATCAGCCGGCTGACCCCCGCCGACATCTCCGACGTGCTGTCGCCGCTGATCGCGGTGACGCTCCAGGGCGTCGACGGACTGCGCCTGGCCGAGACGAAGATCGCCGATCCCAAGGTCCAGGCCATGGTGCGTGAGATCGCGCAGCAGCACGACCGGGCCGCCGCCGCCTTGGAGGAGGAGGTCCGCCGCCACGGCGCCGTGCCGCAGGCCGGCACGACGCCGCCGGGCCGGCTTCATCCCGCCTGGAGCGAACTGCGCCGCGCCCTTGTCACGGGAGAGACCGCGGCCATCATCGGTGCCATCGAGAACGGCGAGGATTCGGCGCTCGAGGCATTCCGCATGGCGCTTCACGCCGACCTGCCGGAGGAATCCCGCGTGCTTGTCGGCGCGCACTTCCACGCCATCCAGCAGATCCACAACCGTATGAGCGCGCTCAAGGGCGCGACGTCCTGACCAGGGGCCAGAACATGTTGGGATTGAGCAAAAGCGCCCACCGGGAGGTCATGGCTGATCGCTATACCGGTCCCAGCCAGGGACGCAACCGGGGCGCCGGGCAGGACCGCGACCTGGCGCGCGAGAGCGGCCGGGGCCGCGATGCGGACAGTCCCGCGACCTGCCGCGCAGCGGCTGGCGCGACGTGCTGTGGCGGGTCAAGGAGGAAACCGACAAGGACAACATCTCGATGATCGCGGCCGGGGTCGCGTTCTACCTGATGCTGGCGATCTTTCCGATCATCGCCGCGACCGTGTCGATCTATGGCTTGGTGGCGGACCCGGCCGACGTGCAGCGCAACTTCGAAGCGGTGGCCGGCGTGATCCCGGACCAGGCCCGCTCCATCATCGTGGACCAGCTGAGCGCGGTCGCGGCGGCCTCCGGCGGTCAACTCGGGCTCAGCGTCCTGGTCAGCATCGCGCTGACCCTGTGGAGCGCGTCGCGCGGCGTCAACGCGGTCATTACCGCGCTCAACATCGCCTATGACGAGACCGAAGGCCGCAGCTTTATCAAGCTGAACGCGATAGCGCTGGCGCTCACCGTCGCGATGATCCTGTTCATGATCATCACGCTGGTGGTTGTCGTCGGGCTTCCGGCGGTGATCGGCTATCTCAACCTGGGCGAAACGGTCGAGTGGATCGTCCGCCTGTCGCGCTGGCCGATCCTGGCGGTCGCCGTCATCCTGGCGCTCGCCGTGCTCTACCGCTACGGGCCGGACCGCGAGACGCCGCAGTGGCGCTGGGTGAGCTGGGGGCGGCGGTCGCGACCCTGATCTGGATCCTGGGGTCCGTCGCGTTCTCGGTCTACGTTTCCAACTTCGCCAATTACAACGAGACCTACGGCACCATGGGCGCCGTCGTCATCCTGCTGCTGTGGTTCAACCTCTCGGCCTACGCGGTCCTGCTCGGCGCCGAGCTGAACGCCGAGATGGAGCACCAGACCGCGCGCGACACCACGACGGGTACGGTCAAACCCCTCGGCCACCGGAACGCCTATGTCGCCGACACGGTCGGCCACAAACCCTGACGAACGCTCTCGTACGCATCTCCGCAGCGCGCGGTATCCGGAACGTTCCGACCGCGGGGGTACTCCCAGGCGACGTACAACGCATTGGGAGTGCCGCCGCGTTACCGCGGATCAAGCCCGGCTCCGGAATGTTCCGTAACGTTGTAAACTTCACATAGCGGCTTCGTTGCAACAGGTGATCAACGCAATGGAGCGTAACCCGGAAAGGGAATTGGATGACTTTTGGTTTTTCGATAAGTATGAGATGCGCATACTCTTAAGTTCAACGCAGAGTACGGCGTTGCAGGACAGAGAAACAGAAAGACAAATTTTAGCTTCTCGAAGCGATAATGAAATCCGCCAACGGGCTTACATCCTTATCGTCCGAAGGATGAGAGCATTTCGTGTTTACCATTTATTGGGACCATGTGATTGTTGCGGTGCATTATAGTGTTACGCTATGCGGAGGTTCTCGATCTCATGTTCGTTGGGTCGACGTAAATCAGCCGGTTTGCTGACCCTCGGCTACCGGTGCGGGGAATTTCAGAATGCTCAATGACTTCCAGATTTCTGTTAGATCTGGTCCTGCCGTGCGGACCCGGGGTCAGTTTCGATCCTTGCAGCCCGCTTTGTTTATGTTCTTCGTGGACGTGACGGCCGTCTTTCTGGCCGTACTTGTCGCCCATATCGGCATCGGTCTCATCAGCCCCGCGCCTACGACCTTCCTGTTCAACCCCACCCTGCATGCCCAGGAGTTGGCGGGCGCCCTGCTTATCGTACCGATCCTCAAGGCCATGGTGGGGCTGTACCCGGGCTACGGAATGTCGCCGGTGGAGCGCCTGCGCCGCCAGTTCATGATTCTGATCGGAACCGTCGTCGGCATCACCATCGTCGATCTCCAGTTCAACGAGGCGATCTGGTTCAATAACGGCCTCCTCGCGGCGCTGCTGGTCCTGGGCGTCCTGATCTGGATCTCCGATGCCGTCGGCCGTGGCGTGCTGATGCGGCTGCGGCTCTGGGGCCGCCCCTGCGTCGTGGTCGGCACCGGCCAGGCAGGCATCGACATCGTCCGCCGCCTCGGCCAGAACGAGCACCTGGGATACAATCCGGTCCTCTTCATCGACGAGAACCCGAGCCTGTGGGGCACCACGGTGGAAGGACTGCCGGTCGTCGCCCCCGGCGGCAAGACGACCGATGAGCGCCTGGTGCGCTACGCCTCGGTCGGCATCCTGGCGGTTCCGCGCGAGCAGCCGGAGCGGTTGAGTGAGATGATCGGAAACCTCCCGTTCTCCACGATCCTGGTGGTTCCAGAATGGACGGGCGTCCAGACGGTCAACACGCGGGTCCGGGACCTGTCCGGCCTGCTGTCGCTGGAGGTGAGGCGCCCGCTGGGCGCCAGCATCACGCCGCTGATCAAGCGCGGTTTCGACATCGTCACGTCGGCCCTCCTGCTGATCCTGGTGACGCCGCTTCTTCTGCTGATCGCGGTCGGCATCAAGCTCGATTCGAAGGGTCCCCTGCTGTTCCGCCAGGCCCGCTGGGCCGGCGGCTCCCGCTCGTTCCCGGCGCTGAAGTTCCGGACGATGCATGCCGACGCCGAGCTGCGCCTGAAGGAGTTGCTCGCCACCGATCCGGTTCTGCGGCGCGAATACGAGATGTACCACAAGCTGACCCGCGACCCGCGGGTGACCCGGTTCGGCCGCATCCTGCGGCGGCTCAGCTTCGACGAACTGCCTCAGCTCTGGAACGTGCTGGTCGGCGACATGAGCCTGATCGGCCCGCGCCCCTACATGCCCCACGAACTGATCAAGTATCCGCATCAGCAGGAGACCCTGTCCCGCGTGCGCCCGGGGATCACCGGGCTGTGGCAGGTGTCCGGGCGGCACCGCACGACGTTCGAGCGGCGCATCGAACTGGACGTCTACTACGTCGAGAACTACTCGATCTGGCTCGACCTGCACGTCCTGATGCGTACCGTCTGGATCGTCATGAAGGCCGACGGCGCCTGATCCGGCACCGTCCGAAATCTCCGTAGGACATGCCGCGGCGTCGGCGAGGAAAACTGGGGCCGGACCACCGCTTCCCCGGAACCTGTATGAAAGCTTCGCCGAAACGCAAAAGGCGCCGGACCTGCAGGTCCGGCGCCCTTTGCGTTTCGGCCGGGAAGGTTGAACCCCGCTTACCGTTCCGTCCGGGCCGCGGTGCGGCGGCGGCCCGCCCCGGTAGCCAGGAGCCAAGCCACGATCCAGGGCTCCACCAGATAGCGGTGCCAGAACCGCTTCGGATCGCTGAGCAGCCGGTACAGCCACTCCAGCCCCAGCGGACCGAGCCAGCGCGGCGCGGTTGGCACGGCGCCCGCGAAATACTCCATGCAGGCGCCGCAGGTGCCGATGCAGTTCGTCTTCAGGTCGGCCCGGTTCTCCGAGATCCAGTGCTCCTGGCGGCCCATCCCCATGCCCACGATCAGGATATGGGGTCGGAACGCGTTGATGTGCTCGACCACGGCGCTGTTGTCGGCACTGCCGCGGCGGGCGTCGAAATAGCCGTCGTGCCCGTCGATCGCCAGGTCCGGATAATCCTGGCGCAGGCGCGCCAGACCGTCGTTCAGCACGCGGGACGTGCCGCCCAGATAGTAGATCCGCCATCCGGAGCGCTGGGCGCGCTCCATCAGGGGAAGGAACCAGTCGACCCAGCCTGTCCTGTGGCTGGCGTCGAGGTCGAGCCCCGCCGCCCGCCCCAGCCAGACGATCGGCATGCCGTCGATATGGACGCAGGTCTTGTCGTCGTCGTGCAGGGCACGGAAGACGTCGTCCTTGAACAGCTTGTACATGCCGTGGAGGTTGAGGCTGGCGATGACAACCTTGTCCTCCGCGGCGATTGAACGATCCATCAGGGTGAACAGATCGTCCATGGTGGTCGGCGTCACCTTCACACCGAAGATGTCACTCGACTTGAAGCCCAGAGTCATACCGCTTTCCCAATGGAATAAGATACTTGCCGGTGATAGGTCACGGGCCGGCTCAGTTTTTGAAGTAGCTGCCGCGCCGGCCCATGTAGTAATCCACCTCGCCGGAGCCGTAGCGCGCCGCCTTGGTGGTGTCGACCTGGTTGAGCGCCACGCCCGCGATGTTGGCCCCGGCATCGCTGAGCTGCCGGATCGCGAGCTGGACCAGCTTGCGCGGGGTCCGGCGCCACTTGGCGACGACCACCGTCTGGCTGGCTTTTTCCGCCAGGATGCGCGTGTCGGACACCGGCAGCACCGGCGGCGCGTCGAGCAGGATCAGGTCGTACTGCGTGCGAAGGTTGAACAGCATCTGGTCGAACAGCGGGTTGCGGATCGTTTCCTCCGGATAGTCGGTCGGCGATCCCGCCGTGATCACGTCGGCCCCGGTGCGGGTGTCCGTGCGCATCACGTCGGGCAGCGTCGCGTCCCCATGGAGGAAATCGGCGAGGCCGAGCTGGTTGGGCAGGCCCAGCGTCCGGTGGATGTTGGGACGGCGCAGGTCGCAGTCGATGATCAGCACGCGCCGGCCGGCGATGGCGATGACGCGGGCCAGGGTCGCCGCCAGCGACGACTTGCCTTCCCCAGGAACCGCCGAGGTCAGCATGACGATGTTGCCGCTGCCCTTGCGCTGGTGGGCGATGATCAGCGAGGTGAACAGGCTCTTGACCGCCTGGGAATAGGCCGAGGCCGGCTTGTCCAGGGCGTAGTCCTGCGGAGCCTTGCGGGTGAGGCGCCCGCGGCGTACCAGCGGGATCATGCCGAGCGACGGCATGCGCAGCAGCCGCTCGACATCCTCCTGGGTCTGCAGGCCGCGTTCCAGCTGCTCGGCCAGGAACACCAGGATCAGCCCCAGCCCGACCGCCAGGACCAGCGCCACCGCCACGAACAGCGGCTTGGATGGGAACGACGGGCCGAGCGGCGCGCTCGCCGTCGAGACGATCCAGGCGTTGGGCTGCTCGAGGTCGACCGACTGGGTCTCCTTGGAGCGTGCCAGGAAGTTCTCGAACAGGGCGCGGTTGGCTTGAGCCTCGCGCTCGAGCGCCCGGATCTCGACATCCGACTGGTTCAGGCGGCCCGCTTCCTGCTCCAGCCTGGACATGGACTGCTCGAGCGAGCTGACCCGCTGCTGGGTCACGGACGCCTGGGCCCGGAGCGCCCGCAGCCGGTTCTCTGCCTCGTTGTTGATCTCGCCGGAGATCGCGGAGATCTGCGACTTCAGGTCGACGATCGTCGGGTGACGCGGGCCGAGATTGTTCAGCAGCTCCGCCTCGCGCTGGCGCAGCGTCGCTTCCTGGGCACGGAGCCCGCTGACCAGCGTCGAGTCGACCACGTCGAACACGGCGCGCACGCCGCGCGCCCTGACCGCGCCTTCGACGCTGCGGAGCTGGGCCTGGGTGGTGTTGTTCTCCGCCCGGGCCATCACGAGCTGGGTGTTGAGCTGGGTCAGCTGCTCGTTGACCAGGCTGGAGTCGCGGCCCTGTACGACGCCGAGGCCCGCCCGCGCCGTCTCGACGGCGCGCTCGGCCGTCTCGACCTCCTCGCGCAGCCGGGTCAGCCGCTCGCCCAGCCAGGCGTTGGCCTTCTGGCGGGCATCGAACTTCTGTTCGAGCTGCTGAGTGATGTAGAGCGACGCGATCGTGTTGGCGACGCTGGCGGCCAGCGTCGGGTTCTCGGAGGTGAAGCTGATGGTCAGCACGCGCGACCGGCCGACCGACGAGACGCTGAGCCGGCCGAGGAAGGTGTTGAGCATCGAGGTCTGCAGGCGCGCCTCCTCCGCGGCCGGGTCCGGAACCACCGGCTCCTCGGTGACCAGAAGGCTCTTCACCCACTGGACGGGAGGCAGGTCGCGGAGGTCTGGCAGCTTGAAGCTGTCGGCATTCTGCTCCGCGGCCACGCGGGGATTGAATTCCGCCAGTCGGTCAAGGCCGAGCTGCCGGATAACGCGCATGGCGAGCTCGTCCGACTTGATGACCTGGATTTCACTTTCGATCGTCGACTGGTCCGCCGGAGCGCCGCTGACCAGCGCCTCCACGTCGACCACCCGCTGTTCGCGCGGATCCACCATGACCGAGGTGTTGGCGGTGAAGAGCGGCGTCATCATATAGACGTTGACGATGCCCAGCAGGGTCACGATCGCGATCGTGCCCAGCAGCAGGTATTTCCGGCGTGACAGGACCATGAGCAGGTCGCCCAGCCCGAGCGTCGGGGCGCTTCGCGACGGCCCTTCCTCGTGGGTGGTCCAATCATGCCGGTCGGTCTCTTGGCGTTCCGGCGTCAAAAGCTTGTTCATCGGTAATATCCGGTAGTTTTACACGCGCGTGCAGCACCGCAGAACAAACATCACCTTGTCAGGCAATGTTCAGTGAAATGCCGGGTGTCTTCCATTGCTTCGGAAGACGTCGCAAAATGGTGGAGCCGTTTACCCATAAGAGGTAATTGGTTAGCACCAATGCGCAATGCGATTGCATCGATTATATTTGCCATCCATTCAGTGTGTCCAGATCGTTTTGCAGTGCGGCAAGGGTTTTGCTCCACTACAGCTGACCATTATACGTGTATTTTATTTTCTATATATGGCTCTGGCATGGCAAAAGGTCGCCGAAGGCATGCCATCAATGGGTGCCCACTCCGGGTAGGGCTAAATAGCCGTGGCGCTTTGGTGAATAATGGGCACCATCGGACCATTCATCACCGGGATTCCACCGACCCCGATGCCCATTTCCGCGGCAGTTCAAACCTTACGTAATGACGACTGGTATCATGACCGCATCCGCGCCTGTGGCGCCCAAGATTTCCCTGTTTCTCCAGGATCTTCATGGAGGCGGCGCGGAGAGGGTGATGCTGCGCCTCGCTGCCGGCATCGCGGAACGCTCCCATCCCGTCGACCTGGTGCTGATCAGGCGGGAAGGCGCCTATCTGGACGCGATCCCCCCGGGCGTGCGCCTGGTCGTGCTGAATACACGGCGCACTCTCAACAGCGTCGCGTCGCTCGCCCGCTATCTCCGGCGTGAGCGGCCGGCCGCCATGCTCTCGGCGCTGGTCCACGTCAATATCGGGGCGCTGCTGGCGGCCAAATTCGCGCGGACGCGCACCCGGATGATCGTGACCGAGCACAGCCAGATCACCCGGAATTTCCGCTCCAACCCGTCGTCGACGGTCAGGCTCGCCTACCGGATGGTGCCCTGGCTCTATCCGACCGCATCCCGCATCGTCGCCGTCTCGGGCGGTGTCGCCGAGGATCTCGCCCGGTTCTCCGGCATGCCCGGAAACCGGATCGACGTGGTCCACAACGGTATCGTGACGCCGGACCTCTACGTCAAGGCGGGCGAGCGGTGCGACCATCCCTGGTTCCGGCCGGGCGAGCCGCCCGTCGTCCTGGCGGCCGGACGGATGGTCGACGTGAAGGACTTCGCGGCGTTGATCCGCGCCTTCGCTCTGCTGCGCGCCCGGCGCCCGGCCCGCCTGATGATCCTGGGGGAAGGGGAGCTGCGCGCCGACCTGGAGCGGCTCGCCGAGCGGCTTGGCGTCGCCGCTGATGTCGCGATGCCGGGCTTCCAGCCCAATCCCTACGCTCTGATGTCGCGGGCCGCCGTGTTCGTTCAGTCCTCGCGCTGGGAAGGGCTGCCGTCCGTCCTGGTCGAAGCCATGGCCTGCGGCACGCCTGTCGTGGCCACCGACTGCCCGGGCGGCACGCGGGAGATACTGGACGACGGAAAGCTGGGCGCGCTGGTTCCCCTCGATGACGACCAGGCGCTCGCCGACGCGATCGCGCGGACCCTCGACAATCCCGTCCCGGCCAACGCGATGGCGTACAAGGTCGGGCAGTTCACCCTCGATCGCGCTGTCGACACCTACCTGGACCTGGCGCTCGGAACCGGGCGGGTGCGTTCCTGGGAGAAAAGCCGATGAACGCGACGACGCCAAGGCTGCGGCTGGTCCTGCTGATCACCCACATGGATCAGGGCGGTGCCCAGGAGGCGCTGCTGCGGCTGGGGCGCAGCCTGCGGAGCCGCGGGCACCATGTGGAAACATGGTTCCTGTATGAAAAATCCTCGCTCTACCGGAACGAGGAGGACATCCGGGTTCTCCTGCCGGTGCGCTCGCCGGGGGCCGCCGGGTACCTGCAACTCCTGGTCCGGCTGTTCCGGCAGCTCAGGGACCATCGCCCGGACGCGGTGATCAGCTTCCTGCCGCTGGCAAACGGCTTCGGCCAGGCCGTGGCCCGGCTCGCCGGGGTGCCCCGCCGCGTCGCGTCCCAGCGCAATCCCTCCTGGACCTATACCCACTGGATGCAGCGGCTCGACAAGCTGGCGGGAACGCTCGGCTGCTACACCGCGAACGTGGGCAACTCCCAGTCCGTGGTGGACAGTTTCTCGGCCTACCCGGAGGTCTACCGCCGGCACCTGACGGTGGTCCACAACGGCATCGACTGGCGCTCGTCGGAGCTGGACAGCGCGGCCGCGCGGGCCGGATTCGGATTGCCGGCCGGCGAACCGCTGATCCTGAACATCGGCCGGTTGGCCGAGCAGAAGAACCAATCCCTGCTGCTGCGCGTCCTGCCGTCCCTGTCTGCGGGGCATCTGGTGCTGGCCGGCGAGGGGAGCGACCGGGGCAAGCTGGAGCGGCTGGCCGCCGATCTGGGCGTGACGTCCCGGGTCACCTTCCTGGGCGAGGTCGCCCGCGCCGCCATTCCCGACCTGTTGCGCGCCGCCGACATCTTCGCCATGCCGACGCTGTTCGAAGGGCAGAGCAACGCCGTCCTGGAAGCCATGCATGCCGGCCTCGCCATTGTCTCCAGCGACATTCCGGCCCAGGTCGAGACGCTGGGCGGACCGGGGGAGGGCGCCGTCGGCGACCTGCTGCCGCTCGACGACGACGGAGCGTGGACGAGATCGCTCGAAGCGCTGGTCCGCGACCCGGCGCTGCGGGCGCTGATGGCCGAGCGGGCACGGGCCCGCGCGCAGCTTTTCACCGTCGACCGGATGACCGACGGATTCGAACGTCTGGTGGATTTCTCGGCGCCGGAAGGGCGGGTCTTCAGCCCCCAGGCCGGGCTGAGGCAGCGGAGTTAGCCGATGTCACTCGCCTATGTCATCACCGCCTACAAGCAGCCGTCGCAGTTCGCCCGGCTGATCGATGCGCTGTGGCACCCCGACGATCACTTCGCGATCCATATCGACGCCAAGACCCCTCCGGAAGTCCACCGGGAATTCGCCCGCGTCGCCGAAGGGCGCGGCAACATCGTCTTCGTCAAGCCGGTGCCGGTGTACTGGGGCGGCTTCGGCCTGTGCCAGGCGGAGTGGGCGGCGATGAACGCGCTGCTTGCCCGGAAGGGCTGGACCCACCTGATCAACATCACGGGCCAGGATTTCCCACTGAAGACCCGGGACGAGATGCTGGCCGAACTGGCGTCCCGGCCGGGCGTCAACCACATGCGCGTGCATCTGCTGGCCGATACCAAGTCCCATTTCCGCCGGCGCTTCCGCTGGGTCTGCGTCGAGATGGGCGGCAAGCTGCGCCGCCTGCCGATCCCCTATCCCAAGCCTCGGACCTTCCGGAACGAATGGTACGGCGACGGCTGGCACATCCTGACCCGGGAGTTCTGCGAGTGGGCGGCGGCTGCGCCGGTGGCGCAGGACATCCTGCGCTGGTTCCGCCGCGTCAAGCATCCGCACGAGTCCTGGTACCAGGCGATGATGATGTCGAGCCCCTTCGCGGGCACGGTGGACCGGGACAACAAGCGGATGATCAAGTGGGTTCGCAACTCCGGCAATCCCAAGGTCCTGACCATGGACGACCTGCCGGACCTGCTCGCTTCGCCGGCGTTCTTCGCCCGCAAGTTCGACGAGACCGCCGACGCCGAGGTGCTGAAGGTCCTCGCCGGCCGGCTGCGCGCGCTGGTGCCGGCCTGACCCGGGCCTGCGCCGGCCGGAGCCCGTCCCTGTCCAGCTTTCCTTGACGACGTCCACCCGACTGGACCGCCCGCGGGGTTTCCGGACCCGGGACGGACCGGCGCCGCGGCCTCCCGGCTGACGCGGGCTGTGGATTCCCGGGGCCGCACCGGCCCCTACGGGATTAATCCCGAAGTGGCATGGCGCTTGCTCAATGGAGAGTACCGGCGGAGAAGCCGCTGGTCCCAGCGATCCACAGAAACCTTTCATAGGTCGGGAGATTCACATGAGCACCAATGTTGGCATTGAGCAGAGCGGCAAGGCGGGCGGCGACGCCCTCGGTTTCTCGGGTTCGACCTCGACCGGCCTCGGCGGCGGCGCCAGCGGCATGGCTTCGGCCGGCGGCCTGGGCTTCAACACGGCCGGCGCCTCGGCCACCGGCGGCGACGCCCTCTCCGGCTCGACCGCGGCGGGCGCGCTCGGCGGCGACGTCAGCGACAATACCCAGATCGGTTCGATCTCCATCAATTCCTGATGGACGAATCCCGGTTCCCCGGGTTCTGCGAAAGGGGCGCGGCTTCATGGCCGCGCCCCTTTTGATTCCCTGGGAGGCTTTCTACGACGGGACGCGCCGGGCCGCCGACCCCGCGGAGGCGTAGCCCGCGGCAGGGTCGCGCCCGCCGGCCAAGGCCACCTCCCTGATCCAGCCGGCGGCGCAGATCCACGACACCGCGACGCAGGGCCAGATCGGCACCAGGTACCGCACGCCGCCGACATCGCCCAGCGCGGTCATGGTGATGGTTCCGCCGTACAGGATCGCGCAGGAACCGATCATCTGGAGCTCCCAGGCGACCGGCCGGCGCCTGACCATGGTCACCACCATGACCAGCGCGGCGCCGATGCCGATGACGTAGAAGCCGTAATAGACCGCCCGGAAGGCGATCACCGTCGCGGTGCCGCGCTGCTCGGTGCCGATGCCGACCTCCATCTTCAGCAGGCGAGGCCCCGCCTCGTACTCCCAGCGCTCGTCGCCGTCATAGGGCCAGGGAGCCTGCCGTTGGACGTCGGCGCGGGCGGCCTCCGCCTCCGAAGCGGTCATGATCGGGGCGAGGGTCACCAGCGCCATGAGTTCCCGGTACGAGAGCTCCAGGTAGCCGAGCGGGTCCTTCTCCACGATCGCGCTGGCGATCTCGCGGACATGAAGCTCCCGGTCCCAGCCGTCGGCATGGCCATGGCGCTCCCGGTAGGTCGGGAACAGGACGCCGAAGCGCAGGTAGTTCACATAGGTCTGCGAGACCAGCGTCCGGGCCCGCGGGTCCTCCATGCGGTCCAGCCGGGTGACGACCGGCTCCATGATGGCCGCCAGTTCGGCCACGCTGTCCTGCAGCGGCGTTCCGGCGAACTCGCCGGCATGCTTGGGCGCCAGCAGCATGGCCTTGCCGAGCAATCCGGTGCCATGGTTGCTGTTCGTCCCGGTGAAGCCGTGGACCGCGTAGTTGACGGCGTTGATGGACCCGTAGCTGACCAGCGCGGCGACCGCGACGGAAGCCGCCATGCGCAGCGGGCTGACCCGCAGGGCCAGCCAGGCATAGACCGCGACCACCGCCAGGAAGGGCAGGTAGACCTGCCCGGCCGGCCGGATCACGATGTTGAAAACGGTGACCGCGCAGATCAGGGCGAACCAGGACAGCTTGCGCGTCCGATAGAACTGGAGCAGGGCTCCCAGCGCCACCATGGCCGAGGAGGTGATCAGCGACTCGGTGACGGCGATGAAATTGTAGGTGGTGGTGACGATGTTGCCGTGGAGCAGGACCGTCAGCGCCAGGGTCAGCGCCAGCGAGCGCGACGCCCGGAGCACCGTCAGCGCCAGGAAGACGCTGGACGCGAAGTAGAGGGCGGTCTGGACGACGACCGAGGTGATCCTGACGTCGCCGATCGCCTGCATCATCACCAGGAACGTCGGGTAGCCGTACACCCGGAGCGGCGAGAAGGCGAGGTAGTCGCGGGTGTCCGGGGCGATCACCTCGCGCTTGCCGGCCAGCAGGTAGGCCATGGCCAGGGTCAGCGCCAGGGCCAGGGCGACGACCGCCACCCGCGCCCAGGGGCTGCGCGCCAGCGCGGCATCCAGGTGGAGGATACGGGTCAGCGGGTTGGGGGTCTCGAAGCGCGGCATGGCGGCTTTCGCAATTGGTTCTGCACGTTTGCAGAAAGGGTGCTTCAAACGATTTTCAGAGTATTCGACAGTCCTCGAGAGGACCGCACGTCTATGGGTACCTTCTGCTTCGCTCCAGGGAAAGTCGCTTCCCGGAATTCTCAAGGGGTAGTACCGGCGCTTGGTTCGCGATATTTGGGGAACAAGACGGATCTTGGTCGTTCCCGACGGTGGAAACGCGAAAGGGGCACCGCTGCTGCGGTGCCCCCTGCCGATCCTTGCGTTCCAACGATGCCGGAAAACTATTTCTTGCGGAAGGAATCCAGGGCCACGACCTGGCCCATCTTGGCATCCTCGGCCTGCTTTGCGCCTCCGGCCTTGGCCGCCTGCCGCTCCGCCTCCTCGGTCACCTCCTCCTCGATCTCCTCCATGCTCGTCGGACCTTCCTGGGTGCTCAGAGGCTGGAACTGGAGAGCGAAGTTGACGGAGGGATCGGCGAAGGTGGTGATCGCCGCGAGCGGGATGACCAGCCGCTCATGCGCGTTGTTGAAGCTCAGCGTCACGCCGAATTTTTCTTCCTCGACCTCCAGCCCGTAGAACTGGTACTGGAGCACGATGGTCATTTCGGAGGGATACTGGCCGCGCAGGTAGTCGGGAATCTGGACGCCCGCGTCGTTCGTGCGGAAGGTCAGGTAGAAATGGTGATTGCCCGGCAAACCGTGTTCGGCCGCCTGGCGCAGGGCTTCCCGAACGACGCCGCGCAGGGCGTTCTCGACCATCTTGTCGTATCGCAAATATTCGGTTGCCATTACGGGCGCCGCCTCAACCTTAATTAAATGACTGCCGGACACAGCACATTAAAGAAGTAGGGGGCTTCTGTTGCCCGGCGCCCCCCGGACCGCGCTTACCCATGGTTAGGCAGCGAGAGCCATACGGTTGTCGTTGGCACTTGTAAAATCAGCCCGATAACGGCGGTACCATGCCGGGCGAAAATCATGTCTTTACCACGCGCGTCGATCCTGATTCGCCCCCGTAGACCTGCCCGTCCCATACCGGCGGACAGGTTGAACTGGTCGAGGCGCCGGGTGCCGCCCCCGGGTCCGCAACGCTTATTCCACATGACGTTTATCGCCATAGCCGGATGCTGCCCGACGATTCGAATATAGGCTCTGCGACCGTGAGAATAAAGAGGCGATGTTGCGGGGAACCGCCCCGCCGTCCGCGACATTCCCGCTCGCTATGGTCTCGGGCGGGTCCAGGCGCTAAAGTGCGGCGGTCAACGAACGCCGGAGAAAACATGCCGCTTACCCCGGAACAGCGCGACGAGATAGCATATCTGCGCAGCGAGGCCGTGCAGACCCGGCGCGCCACCGTGCCCGCGCTGGAGGACATCCTCTACGAGGCATTCCCCGTGCTCGACCACGGTTTCGTGCGCGTGATCGACTACATGGGCGACGACTCGGCGGTGGTCCAGGCGGCCCGCGTGTCCTACGGCCGCGGCACCCGGAAGGTCAGCGAGGATGCCGGCCTGATCCGCTACCTGATGCGGCACTGGCATTCGACCCCGTTCGAGATGTGCGAGATCAAGTACCACGTCAAGCTGCCGATCTTCGTGGCCCGGCAGTGGATCCGCCACCGCACGGCCAACGTCAACGAGTACAGCGCGCGCTACTCGATCCTGGACAAGGAGTTCTATGTGCCGGCGCCCGAGCACCTGTCGGCGCAGAGCGCCGTCAACCGGCAGGGGCGCGGCGAGGTGTTGCAGGGCGACGAGGCGGCCCGCGTCATGGACCTGCTGCGGGAGGACAGCGAGCGGGCCTACCGCGGCTATGCCGAGATGCTGAACCAGGACGAGGACGGGGCTCCGCTCGATCCGTCGCGCTCGGGGCTGGCGCGCGAGCTGGCGCGCATGAACCTGTCCCTGAACTACTATACCCAATGGTACTGGAAGGTGGATCTGCACAACCTGATGCATTTCCTGCGGCTGCGCGCCGACAGCCACGCCCAGTACGAGATCCGGGCCTATGCCGACATCATGATCGACATCCTGGAGCGCTGGGCGCCGCTGACCGCGGACGCGTTCCGCGAGTACCGGCTGGGTGGGGCGAACCTGTCGGCGACCGGCCTCGCCATCGTCCGGCGGATGCTCTCCGGCGAGACCGTCGCCCAGGCGGACAGCGGCCTGAGCAAGCGGGAGTGGCGTGAGCTGATGGAGCAGCTCGGCCGTTCCCCGGAGGTTTGAGAGGGGGCGGAAGGCCCCGGGAGGAAGAAAGATGAAGAAGACCCGCATCGCCGGAGCGGCATTGGCCCTGGCGTGCCTGTGCGCCGTCCCGGGCCCGGTCCGGGCCCAGGTCCAGAGCAAGAGCGTCGCGGTCACCGCGATCGTCGAGCATCCGGCGCTGGACGCCGTTCGCGACGGCGTGCGCGACGAGCTGGCCGAGCAGGGCTGGAAAGCCGGCGAGACCCTGCGGTTCGACTACCAGAGCGCCCAGGGCAATCCCGGCACGGCGGTCCAGATCGCGCGGCAGTTCGTCGGCCAGGCGCCCGACGTGATCGTGCCGATCTCGACGCCGTCGGCCCAGGCCGTGGTGTCGGCGGCGCGGGACATCCCGGTCGTGTTCACCGCGGTGACCGATCCGCTCGGCGCCCAGCTCGTCCGCGACCTGGAGAAGCCGGGCCGCAACGTGACCGGCCTGTCCGACCTGTCGCCGGTGGCCGACCACCTGGCGCTGATCCGGGAGATCATGCCCCACGCCAAGCGGCTGGGCTTCCCGTACAATCCGGGCGAGCCGAACTCGGCGACCCTGCTGGACCTGGTGAAGAAGCTGGCGCCCGATCACGGTTTTTCCATCGTCGAGGCGCCGGCCACCCGCTCGGCCGACGTGCAGGGTGCGGCGCGCGGGCTGGTCGGCCGGGTCGACGCGGTCTACGTGCCGACCGACAACACCATCGTCTCCGCCCTCGAAGCCCTGCTGATCGTGGGCGCCCAGAACAAGCTTCCGGTCTTCGCGGCCGACACCGACAGCGTCCAGCGCGGCGCCGTCGCGACCGTGGGCTTCAACTATTACCAGGTCGGCCGCCAGACCGGGCAGATCGTCGCCCGCGTCCTGAAGGGCGAGAACCCCGGCGACATCCCCGTCCGGTCGGCCGAGGGAACGGACCTGTACGTCAACCCCAAGGCCGCGGCGGCGATGGGCATCACCATCCCGGACGGCGTGGTCGCCCGGGCCGGCAAGGTCGTCGGCCGGTGACGAACCCCGATCGATGAAGCTTCCATGAGCACCGTAGCATTGCTGGGTGCCGCGGAGCTGGGGCTGGTCTTCGCCCTGGTCGCCCTCGGCGTCTTCCTGTCGTTCCGCGTCCTGGACTTTCCCGACCTCACCGTGGACGGCAGCTTCCCGCTGGGCGCCGCCGTCACGGCGACCCTGATCGTGGCGGGCTGGAACCCGTGGCTCGCCACCGGGACCGCCATGGCGGCGGGTGCGCTGGCCGGGATCGTCACCGCCACGCTCAACGTGCGCTTCAGGATCCTGCACCTGCTGGCCAGCATCCTGACCATGATCGCGCTGTTCTCGGTCAACCTGCGGATCATGGGACGGCCGAACGTCGCGATCATCGCCCAGGACACGGTACTGACGCCGTTCTACGGGCTCGGCCTGTCCGACGCGGTGCTCCGGCCGTTGTTCGTGCTGGTCTTGGTCGCCGCCGTCGTGGCGCTGCTCGCCCGGTTCCTCAGCAGCGAGTTCGGCCTGGCCATGCGGGCGACCGGGGTCAACGCCCGGATGGCGCGGGCCCAGGGCGTTCCGACCGACCTGCACATCTATGCCGGGATGGCGCTGAGCAACGCGCTGGTGGCCCTGGCCGGCGCCCTGTTCGCCCAGACCAACGGCTTCGCCGACGTGACCAGCGGCATCGGCACCATCGTGATCGGGCTGGCGGCCGTCATCGTCGGCGAGACGGTGGTGCGCAGCCGGGTGATCCTGTGGGCGCTGGTCGGCTGCGTCGTCGGCTCCATCCTGTACCGGATCGCGATCCAGGTGGCGCTGAACGCCGACTTCATCGGGCTCCAGGCATCCGACCTGAACCTGGTGACGGCCCTGCTGGTGGCCGGCGCGCTGATCCTGCCGCGCCTGCGCAATCCCCTGCGGGCCGGAAGACAGGGAGCCCAGGGATGATCGAGGTCAGGGACCTGCACGTCACCTTCGGCCGGGGCACGCCGCTGGAGAAGCACGCGCTGCGCGGCATCGACCTGACGATCCCGGGCGGCCGGTTCGTCACCGTGATCGGCTCCAACGGGGCGGGCAAATCGACCGTGCTGGGGGCGCTGGCCGGCGACGTCATCGCCGAGCGCGGCACCGTGGCGATCGACGGCACCGACGTGACCCGCTGGCCCACCCCCGCCGGGCCGGGCTGGTCGCCCGGGTCTTCCAGGACCCCATGGCGGGCACCTGCGCCACCCTGTCGATCGAGGAGAACATGGCTCTCGCCGCGGCAAGGGGCCGCCGGCGCGGGCTGGGGCCGGCGGTCGGCGGGACCAGCGCATCGGCTTCCGCGACCGCATCGCGGAGCTGGGCCTGGGGCTGGAGAACCGCCTGAAGGACCAGATGGGCCTGCTGTCCGGCGGCCAGCGCCAAGCGGTCAGTCTGCTGATGGCGACCCTGGCGGGATCGCGCATCCTGCTGCTGGACGAGCACACCGCCGCCCTCGACCCCTCGACGGCGGACTTCGTGCTCGACCTGACCCGCCGGATCGTCGCCGGCCATGGCCTGACCACCCTGATGGTCACCCACTCCATGCGCCACGCCCTGGACCACGGCGACCGCACGATCATGCTGCACGAGGGCCGGATCGTGCTGGACGTCGGCGGCACCGAGCGCGCCGGCCTCGACGTGCCCGACCTGCTGGCGATGTTCAGCCGCGTCCGGGGTCAGCAACTGGCGGACGACAGCCTGCTGATCGGGTGACACCGGGTTCCGGGACGGCGACGGCGTCGCTCCCGATCCCGCATCGCAAGTTTATCGAAGCTCGCATATCTGCGTGCACGCATTTATTTCACCTTGCATAAAATGCCATCCATATTGCCGCCTATGCCCGCTTCACTCGATCACGATCTTCGGCGTCCCGCGCTGCGGCCCCGCCACCTTGGCCCAGACCTTGGCCGCGATCTCGCGGTAGACCTTGGCGTGCTCGCTGTCGGGGCGGGACATGACGATGGGCTGGCCGTCGTCGCTGGTCTCGCGGATCGCGATGTCCAGCGGGATCTCGCCCAGGAAGTCCATGCCCAGCGCCTCGGCCTCGCGCCGGCGCCGCCGTGGCTGAAGATGTCGGTGCGGTGGCCGCAGTTGGGGCAGCAGAAATAGCTCATGTTCTCGACGATGCCGAGCACCGGCACGTCGACCCGGCGGAACATGTTGAGGCCCTTGCGGGCGTCGAGCAATGCTATGTCCTGCGGGGTGGAGACGATGACCGCACCCGCCAGCGGGACCTGCTGCGCCATGGTGAGCTGGGCGTCGCCGGTGCCGGGCGGCATGTCGACCACCAGGATGTCCAGCTCGCCCAGGCCACGTCGCGCAGCATCTGCTGGAGCGCGCTCTGCACCATCGGCCCGCGCCAGATCATCGGCGTGTCCTCGGCGACCAGGAAGCCCATGGACATCACCTTGATGCCGTAATTCTCCATCGGCTGGAGCGACTTGCCATCGGCCGAGTTGGGCTTGCCGGTGATCGCCATCATGCGCGGCATGCTGGGACCGTAGACGTCCGCGTCGAGCAGCCCGACTCGGAGGCCGTTCGCCTTGAGCCCGAGGGCCAGGTTGACCGACGTGGTGGATTTGCCGACGCCGCCCTTGCCCGACGCGACCGCGACGATAGCACGCACGCCGGGAACCAGCGCCTTGCCGCCCGCGGCGGGGCCGCCGCCGGCTTGGAAGGGGCCGCGGGGGCCTCGCGGTGGGCGGTCAGGACCGCCGTCACCGACGTGACGCCGGGGATACCCTGGACCGCTTTTTCGGCCGCCTGGCGCAGCGGTTCGAGCTGCGGCCCGCGCTTGGGGTCAACTTCTATCGAAAAACCGACGTTGGAATCCTTGACGACCAACCCGGAAATCATGTTCAGACTCACGATGTCCGCCTGCCTGTCGGAATCGATCACGGTCCGCAGTGCGTCTAGTACCTGTGTCTCGGTAACCTGCGCCATGGTTGAAAACTCCGATCTTTTCCCAATATTGGCGGATAACTGTCAGCCCGGACGGTGCCGCGCCTACCGGTCGTTATAAGACCGGACCCGCGGCTTGGAAAGAGCCCGGAGTTCGACGCAAACGCGAGAGAATTCGACGCAAACGCGAGAGAATAAGAGAGAAAGGGACCGAGAGGCATGCCTTGGAGCAATCAGGGAGGGGGCGGAGGTGGCCCCTGGGGTCCTCCGCCCGGCAATGGCGGCGGAAACAACCCGTGGGGCAGGCCGGGCGGGTCCGGTGGCGGTTCCCAACCGCCGGATCTCGAGGATCTGCTCCGCAAAGGCCAGGACCGGTTTCGCCGGGTGATGCCGGGCGGCTTCGGCAGCGGCAAGGGCATCGCCATCGCGACTGCGGTGGTCGTGCTGATCTGGCTGTTCAGCGGCGTCTACCGCGTCGAGGCCGATGAGCAGGGCGTCGTCATGCGGTTCGGCGAATGGGTGCGGACGGAGCAGCCGGGGCTGCGCTACCATATCCCGGCCCCGATCGAGACCGCCCTGACGCCGAAGGTCACCCGCGTCAACCGCATCGAGATCGGCTACCGGTCCGGCACCGGCGACGGCCGCCGCACCGGCGGCGACCGCGACGTGACCGACGAGAGCCTGATGCTCACCGGCGACGAGAACATCATCGACATCGACTTCACGGTCCTGTGGGTGATCAAGGACGCCGGCCAGTACCTGTTCAAGATCCGCGACCCCGAGACCACCGTGAAGAAGGCCGCCGAGAGCGCCATGCGCGAGGTGATCGGCCGCACCGACATCCAGCCGGCCTTGACGGAAGCCCGGCAAGAGGTCGAGATCAGCACGCTTCAGCTGCTCCAGACGATGCTCGACGACTATCAGGCGGGCATCGAGATCACCCAGATCCAGCTGCAGAAGGTCGATCCGCCGACGCCGGTGGTCGATGCCTTCAACGACGTCCAGCGCGCCCGCGCCGACCGCGAGCGGGTTCGGAACGAAGCCGAGGCCTACCGGAACGACATCATCCCGCGTGCCCGAGGCGAGGCCGAGCGGCTGATCCAGGAGGCCTCCGCGTACCGCGAGCAGACCGTCAGCCTGGCCCAGGGTGACGCCCAGCGCTTCCTGTCGGTCTACGACGCCTATTCCGGCGCCCGCGAGGTCACCGCCCGCCGGATGTACCTGGAGACGATGGAGCAGGTCCTGCGCGGCACCAACAAGGTGATCATCGACGGGAACGGCAATGGCGAGAACGGGGTCGGAAACGGCGTCGTGCCCTACCTGCCGCTGACCGAGCTGCAGCGCATGCAGCGGCCCGCGGCGGCGCCGGCCACGAATTCCGCTCCCGGCCCCACCCGTACGGCGCAGTGAGGAGCTGAGACATGAACAAGAAACTCGCCATCGTCGGCATCGTCGTCGTGGTTCTCGGCATCCTCGCGTCGGCCAGCCTGTTCACCGTGAATGAAACCCAGCAGGCGCTGGTGCTTCAGTTCGGCGAACCGCGCCGGGTCATCCAGGAGCCGGGCCTGAAGGCCAAGGTGCCCTTCATCCAGAACGTGGTCCTGTACGACCGGCGCGTGCTCGACGTCGATCCGCCGGTCGAGCAGGTCATCCTGGCCGACCAGAAGCGTCTCGACGTGGACGCCTTCGCCCGTTACCGGATCTCCGATCCGCTCCGCTTCTTCCAGTCGGTCGGGTCCGAACAAATCCTCGAGCAGCGGCTGAGCACCGTGGTCGTCTCGGCGCTGCGACGCGTGCTCGGCAATGTCACCGTGCTGTCCATCCTGTCGGACGAGCGCGCCCGCGTGATGACCGACATCCGCGATCAGGTCAACGGGGAGGCCCAGCGCTTCGGCATCGAGGTGGTGGATGTCCGCATCCGCCGCGCCGACCTGCCGGAGGAGACCAGCCAGTCGATCTTCGCCCGCATGCGGTCGGAGCGTGAACGCGAGGCCGCCGAGTTCCGCGCGCAGGGCCAGGAACAGGCCCAGCAGATCCGCTCCCGGGCGGAACGCGAGCGGACCGTCATCCTGGCCGAGGCCCAGCGCGACTCGCAGGTGCTTCGAGGCGAGGGCGACAACCAGGCGTTCCGCATCATCGCGGAAGCGACCGGGCGGGACGCGGAATTCTACTCGTTCTATCGGACGCTCCAGGCTTACCGCGACAGCCTGCGCAACGAGGACACCACGATGGTGCTCTCGCCGACGGGCGACTTCTTCAAGTATTTCGGCAATCTGGCCGGCGCGACGGCCGGTTCTCCGGGCGGTCCCGGCGGGACTCCCGGCGGGGCTCCGGGCGAAACCCCGGGGGCTGCGGGCGGTCCGCCGGCGGCCCAGATCAGCCCGCCGCCTCCGTCGGCCACCCAGGGCGCCGAGAACGTCCAGCCGGGCGGCACGGCGAACTGATCCACGGTTCCAAAGCGTCCCTCGGGCCGGCGCCGCCTTGAACGGTGCCGGCCCACCGATCCCCTCGCCGCCGATCCCCTCGCCACCACCACCCGCCGCCGCGCCGAATCGGCGCGCTTCGGCGTCCTCCTCCGCTTCAAGGCTTCGCGTTGACCACTGAATTGCTGACGGCGCTGGCCCTCGTGCTCGTGCTCGAGGGCATCGCCTATGCCCTCTTCCCGGACCTGATGCGCCGCATGCTGGCGATCGCCCTGATGACTCCGGTCGGCCAACTGCGTGTCGCCGGCCTGATCGCGGCGATCAGCGGCGTGGGGCTGGTCTGGCTGCTGCGGGGGTGACCGCGGCCCTGCCGGGTCGCACATCCTTCGGCGATGCCCATGCAATACCTTACTTTCGCACCTCAAGAGCGTCTATTATCGGCGATGATGGCTTGACCCGGACTGGCCGAGACCGGTCGGCGGGCACATATCGGCTGACACCCGGCGATTGGCTGCGGTGCCCCTGGGCGGGTGCGCGGCGGCGCGGGCAGTGGCATAATCGAAGCAAGGAGAGAGCTTCCGTGACGAACAGCGCTCGAAGGGATGCCGCAGCGAATGCCGGAGGAGACGCCATGACCATAGACCGCGGGCAGCGGCGCCCGGCCTGGTTCAGGCCCGCTTTGATGAGGCCCGCCTTGATCAAACTCGCCGCCGGCCTGCCGGTGATCGCGGCTCTGCTTTTGGCCTCCCCCGACGTGGTCCATGCCCAGGGCCGCGCGAACGCTCCGGAGAGTTTCGCCGACCTGGCGCAAAAGCTGCTTCCCGCCGTGGTGAACATCTCGACCACGCAGAATATTCCGGAACGCCGCGGCGCCGGCCCGCGCCCCGGCCCCGAGATGCCGCAGTTTCCGCCCGGCTCTCCCTTCGAGGAGTTCTTCCGCGACTTCTTCGACCGCCAGGGACGCGAGCAGAACGCGCCGCCGCGCCGCGCCACCTCGCTCGGCTCGGGCTTCGTGATCGACGCCGAAGGTCTGGTGGTGACCAACAACCACGTGATCCAGGACGCCGACGAGATCAACGTCATCCTTCAGGACGACACCAACCTGAAGGCCGAACTGGTCGGCCGCGACCCCAAGACCGACTTGGCGCTGCTGCGCGTCAAGACCGACCGCAAGCTGACGGCCGTCACTTTCGGCGACAGCGACGCGATGCGGGTCGGCGACTGGGTGCTGGCGATCGGCAACCCGTTCGGCCTGGGCGGCACCGTGACCGCCGGCATCATCTCGGCCCGCGCCCGCGACATCAACGCCGGTCCCTATGACGACTTCCTGCAAACCGACGCCTCGATCAACCGGGGCAATTCCGGCGGCCCCATGTTCAACATGCGGGGCGAGGTGATCGGCATCAACACCGCGATCTTCTCGCCGTCCGGCGGCTCGGTCGGCATCGGCTTCGCGATCCCCTCGACGCTGGCCCGCAGCGTGGTTGCCCAGCTCAAGGATTTCGGCCGGACCCGGCGCGGCTGGCTCGGCGTCCGCATCCAGGGCGTCACGCCCGAGATCGCCGAAAGCCTGGGGCTGCGCTCCGCCACCGGCGCGCTGGTCGCCAGCGTCACCCCGAACGGCCCGGCCGCCGAGGCCGGCATCCAGGCCGGTGACGTGATCCTGACCTTCGACGGCAAGGAAGTGAACGAGATGCGCCGCCTGCCGCGCGTCGTCGCCGAGACCGGCGTCGAGGAGCGGGTGCCCGTCAAGCTGTGGCGCCGCGGCCAGGAGCAGACGGTCCAGGTCAAGGTCGGCGAGCTTGAGGCCGCCGAGGAGTCCGGCATTCTGGCCGCGGTCCCCGACGAACCGGCGCCCGCCGCTCCTGAGTCGGTCGAGGCTCTGGGGCTCAAGCTGACCGGCATCACGCCCGAGCTGCGCCAGCAATTCGATATCAACGAGCAGCTCCGCGGCGTCCTGGTCACCGAAGTCGCCGGCAACAGCAGCGCCGCGGAGAAGGACCTGCGTCCCGGCGACGTGATCGTCGAGGTCGGCCAGGAGGAGGTGTCGACGCCGCAGGACGTCGCCGCCAAGGTCAAGGCTGCCAAGGACGCGAACCGCAAGACCGTGCTGCTTCTGATCGACCGCCGGGGCGACCTGCGCTTCGTCGCCCTGAACGTGAGCTGACGCCGGGCGGGCAGGGGGAGCGGCCGTTCCCCCTGCTGCGCCCTGCCGCGAAAGACGGCGGCATCTGAGTGACCGAAGCCCCGCCACGTCGCGGCCTTCGCGAGATCCCATATCCAAGACAACTCCCGCCGGGGCATTCCGGCGCAAGGGCAGCCGCGCCGATCCGGTCATCGCCGCCCACCCGGGCGGTCCAGTCAAACGCTTCGACATGAAAGTGTTTGGTGCGTTCAACGCAACCATCAGCAATGCACTGTGTTTGAAGGTCCGGATCGCGGCTGGACCGATATCCGACCCATGGACTTGGCGCGGCCCATCATGACGGCCGCCTGTTTCATGTGGCCGACATCGAGTTGATCCGCCTTCGCTTCGAAGAATTCAACGACCAGGGAAAGCGATCGTGGACCGACGGTCGGCAATGCGACAATCGCCTTTGGACACGATCCGACGCAAGCCTGGCGGTCCCAGCCGCGGCTTCCCCTCCGCGGCCACGGCAACCGTCGCGCTGATCCTTCCCTTTCTGGCGTCCTGCACGGGGCCCCAGTCGATGTTCCGGGCGGCGGGGACCGAAGCCGACAGCGTCGCCAACCTGTTCTATGTCATGCTTGCCGGGTCCGCCGTGATCTGGCTGGGAGTCATGGGCCTCAGCCTTTACGCGGTCAGGGCGACGCCCGCGAAGGACGGCGCGCGGCGCGGGGTCCAGCTCATCATCTGGGGCGGCTGCGTCTTTCCGACGGTGGTCCTGGCTCTCCTGCTGTACTGGGGCCTGGCGAAAATGCCGGATTACCGGCGGCCGGCGGACGGCCCGACCATCGCGGTTTCCGGCGAACGGTTCTGGTGGCGCGTCGCCTACGATCTCAAGGGTGAGCCGGGAGTCGTCAAGAGCCTGCCCCCCGGCGGCGTCGAAAGTGCCAACGAGATCTGGATCCCGGTCGGCCGCCGGACCGAAATCCTTCTCGGCAGCCCGGACGTGATCCATTCCTTCTGGGTTCCGGCGCTCGCCGGGAAGATCGACGCGATCCCCGGCCGGGTCAACCGCATCATCCTCGAACCCACGGTGGTAGGCGTCTACAACGGGGTCTGCGCCGAATTCTGCGGCGACGCCCATGCCCAGATGGGGCTGCGCGTCGTCGTCGTCCCCGAAGCCGAGTACGCGGCCCATGTCGAAGCCCAGGCGCGCCCCGCCTCCGTCGTTTCGGGACCGGGATACGAGGCGTTCCTCGCGAGCGGCTGCGGTGCCTGCCATACCGTCCGGGGAACCCCGGCCGACGGCTCGGTCGGTCCCGACCTCACCCATGTCGCCTCCCGGCGCACCATCGGCGCCGGCCTCCTCGAAACCAGCGAGGAGAACCTCGCCAGGTTCATCCGCGCCACCGACCATGTGAAACCCGGTGTCGAAATGCCGGAGTTCGGCGTGCTTCCGGATGAGGAGATCGCCGCCATCGCGAACTGGCTGGGAGACCTGCGATGAGCGACGCACCCGCGATGCCGGACACTCCCGGACGGGTGCCGGACGCCGAGGCGGTGCGCCGGGGCCAGGAGGAGCGGCTGGAGAAGGTGTGGGAGACGCCGAAAGGCTGGCGCTACTGGTCGGCGGTCAACAACACCGAAGTCGGCATCTGGTACACCGCCACCTCGTTCGCCTTCATGCTGTTCGCGGGCGTCCTCGGCCTGATGGTCCGCGTCCAGCTCGCCGTGCCCGAGAACGATTTCCTGACCGCGAACTTCTACAATCAGGTCTTCACCCTGCACGGCACGGTGATGATGTTCCTGTTCGCGGTTCCGATCTTCGAGGCGGTGGCGATCGTCCTGCTGCCGCAGATGCTCGGTGCGCGCGACCTGCCTTTTCCCAGGCTTTCGGCGTTCGGCTACTGGTGCTTCCTGATCGGCGGGGTCTTCGTCTCGGGATCGATCTTCTTCGGCGCTGCGCCGGAGGGCGGCTGGTTCATGTATCCGCCGCTGACGACCCAGGAGCGGTTCACGCCGGGCTACGGACCGGACATCTGGCTCCTCGGCCTCTCCTTCATCGAGGTGGCCTCGATCGCCGCCGCGGTCGAGCTGATCGTCGGGACGCTGAAGTGCCGGCCGCCCGGCATGCGGCTCAACCTGATGCCGCTCTACGCCTGGTACGTCCTCGTCGTCGCCGGCATGATCCTGTTCGCCTTTCCGCCGCTGATCGCGGGCGACATCCTGTTCGAGCTGGAGCGGCTGTTCAAATGGCCGTTCTTCGATCCGGAGCGGGGCGGCGACCCGGTGCTCTGGCAGCACCTGTTCTGGATCTTCGGCCATCCCGAGGTCTACATCGTCTTCCTGCCGGCGATCGCCCTCATCGCCATGATCGTCCCGACCTTCGCGCGGCGGCCCCTGCTGGGCTATTCGTGGATCGTGCTGGCGGCGGTCGGGACCGGCTTCCTGTCGTTCGGCCTGTGGGTCCACCACATGTTCACGACGGGCCTGCCGTCGATCTCGCTGGGATTCTTCTCGGCCGCCTCCGAGGCGGTGGCGATCCCGACCGGCGTCCAGATCTTCGTGTTCATCGCGACCTTGTGGACCGGCCGGGTCGTCCGGTCGGTTCCCATGCTGTTCGTGAGCGGCGCGCTGGCGATCTTCGTCATCGGCGGGCTGACCGGCGTGATGGTCGCGCTGGCGCCCTTCGACTGGCAGGCCCACGACACCTATTTCGTGGTCGCCCACCTCCACTACGTCCTGATCGGCGGCATGCTGTTCCCGATCGTGGCGGGGGTCTATTACTACTGGCCGCTCGTCGGCTCCCGCCGCCTGTCGGACCGGCTCGGCCGGATCTCCTTCTGGCTGATGTTCGCCGGGTTCAACCTCGGCTTCTTTCCCATGCATCTGTCCGGCCTCATCGGGATGCCGCGGCGGGTCTGGACCTATCCCGCGGGGCTGGGACTCGATCTTCCCAACCTGCTGTCGACGATCGGGGCTTTCATCTTCGCGGCGGGCATCCTCATCATCGTCTTCGACATGCTCCGGCCGAAAGGGAGCCAGCCCTACGCGGAGCGCAACACCTGGAGCGCCGGTACGCTCGAATGGCTCGCCGAAATCCCGGGAAGGGATTGGGGCGTGCGCTCCATCCCGATCGTCACGACGCGCTACCCGCTTTGGGAGCAACCGAACTTCATGAGGGATTACGACCAGGGACGCTTCTACCTGCCGGACGCGGAGGAAATGCAGCGCGAGACGATGGTCACCAGCGTGCTCGACGGCGAACCGGTGCAGTGCCTCCGCGTTCCCGGCAACACCTTCATGACCATGGTCGCCGCGATCCTGCTGGGCGCGGTCTTCATCCTGGCGACCTTCCATTTCTGGTACGCCACCATCGCCGCCATGGTCGGGGCGACCATCTCGATCATGGTCTGGCTGTGGCGCGGAACGGCGATGATCCCGGAAAAGCCGGAGAAGGACGTCGGTCTCGGCCTGGTCCTGCCCCTCTACACGTCCGGTCCCAGTTCGGTCGGCTGGTGGGCGATGTTCATCACCATGATCGGCGACGGAACGGCGTTCCTGTCCCTCGTCTTCGCCTACTTCTTCTATTTCACGATCCATCCGGAGTTTCCGCCGGCCGGGGTGGACGGCCCGGGCCTGCTCTGGCCTCTGGTCTCGCTGGCATTGACGCTGGGCGCCTGGGCGGCCGCACGGCTCGCCCTGCGCGTCAACCGGGCGGGAGGGGTCGATGCCGCGCGGGTGCTGATGGCTGCCGGCGTGGTGCTGGCCTTGGCGGGCGGCGCCGCCCTGGTCTGGGCCCCTTACGCCGCCGGGCTCGATCCCGTCGTCCATGTCTACCAGGCGACCGTGTGGGTGCTCGTCATCTGGACGGTCGCCCATGCCGCCGTGGGAGCGCTGATGCTCGCCTACTGCCTGGCGCGGTCGTTCGCCGGCAAGCTGACCCCGGTCCACGACATCGACATCGCGAACGTGGCGCTCTACTGGCACTTCATGGCCGCGACCGGCCTGATCGCCGTCGCGACCATCGCCCTGTCTCCGCTGGCGGCATGAGGGAGACGCCGATGGCACAATCCAGGCAAACCAAGGACAATCTCTGGACGCTGATAACCGCCCCGACGATCTGGGCCCTGCATTTCCTGGTCAGCTATGTGGTCGCCGCCTTCCATTGCGCGCCGAATGAAGAAATCTTCCAGCCGATCGACCCGACGCGGATCATGGTCGGCGTCATCACCGCCATCGCCCTGGCCTTGATCGGGCTGGTGCTGTGGCGGTCCATCGGCGAATGGCGCAGGCACGGCGGCGGCTATCGCCACAACGAGGATTCCGACATCGACCGCGAGCGGTTCCTGGAATTCTCCACGGTCCTCCTCGCGGCACTCTCCTTCGTCGGCGTCCTGTTCGTCGGCCTGCCGGCGCTTCTCATCGTGGATTGCCGATGAGGGACGCGGCATCCTCCCCGGTCGGAACCCTCGGCACGTCCGCGGAGCGCGCGGGGCCCGGGCCGCGCGCCCCGGTGGAGCTTTGGCCGCTCGCAGCCGGACTTCTGCTGCTCGCCCTCCTGTGGTTCGGGCCGCTCCCCGACCGGGCGCGAGGCTCCTTCGCGGCGCACATGGTGATGCATATGGGCGTCGTCGCGGTGGCGGCGCCGCTTCTCGCCGTCGGCATCGCGCGCGCTTTTCCGCGCCTGGTCGCCTCGTTCCCGCCCGGGCTGGCATTGGCGGCATCGCTGCTGGAGTTCGCCGCGGTCTGGACGTGGCATGCCCCGGCACTGCATGACGCCGCCCGCGCGGAGACCGCGTTCCTCGTCCTGGAACAGGCATCCTTCCTCGCCGCCGGCGTTCTCGTCTGGGCCAGCGCCGTGGGAGCGCCGGGAGACGGCCGGCTGGCCGCGCGGGGGGCAGGCGTCTGCGCCCTCCTGATCACCTCCATGCACATGGTGCTCCTGGGGGCCCTCCTGCTCTTCGCGCCAAGACCGCTCTACGCCTGCGCCGAGGTCTGCTCGCCCGCCGCCGCCCTGACGCCGCTGGGCGACCAGCAGCTCGGCGGAGCCCTCATGCTGATCATCGGCGGAACGGCCTACCTCGCGGGTGGCTTGGCCCTTCTCTCATCGGTTCTGCGGGACCGGGCGCCGACCGGGGAGACCGCCTGATGCGGATCGATTTCCTGCTTACCTGGAAGAAGCTGCTCGCGGCCGCCGTCGGCGGGGTTCTCCTGGCCCTCGCGGTCAGCTTCTCCGGCTTGGTCTCCATCGCGGCCTCGTCGGGGCATTTCGCGCCGGTTTCCTGGTTCCTGCACTGGACCATGGGGAATGCGGTCGACCGGCAATCCCTGCTGATTTCCGTGCCGCCCGGCATCGATCCGCCGGATCCCGCCCTGGTCCAGCGCACCGCCGGCCATTTCGCGACCGGCTGCGCGCCCTGCCACGGCGCGCCGGGCGTGCCGCAGTCGCCCGTCGCCCTGTCGATGACCCCGCATCCGCCGCGGCTGGAGGAGCAGGTCGGAGAGTGGAGGGACCGCGAGCTATTCTGGATCGTCAAGCACGGCATCAAGTATTCCGGGATGCCGGCCTGGGTGGCGCAGAGCCGGGACGACGAGGTCTGGGCACAGGTCGCCTTCCTGCGGGCGCTGCCAGGCCTGGCGCCCGAACGCTATGCCGACCTGGCGCTCGGCGGAGAGCCTGCCCGAAGGCCGCTCGGGGCCGGCGGCGAGACGATGCCGGCACTGGACGGGATCTTCGAGACCGCGCTCGCGGACTGTTCGCGCTGCCATGGCCGCGACGGTCTCGGCCGGGACTCGGGGCGGGCGTCCGGCGCCTTTCCCGTCATCGCGGGCCAGCCCGAAACCTATCTCCTGGCGACGCTGAAAGCCTTCTCGGCGGGCTCGCGGCATTCCGGCCTGATGCAGCCTCCCGCCAGGCGGTACGACGACGCGACGCTCGCCAGGCTTGCCGTGTGGTACGCCGCGCAGCCGGCGGGAGACCCCGCGTCGTCTCCGCGGTCCGGCGATCGGCTGGCCGGAGGACCGGGGGAGGAACCGGACGGCATCCCCCGGCAGATCCTTCCGCAGGGCGCACGGGGGACCGGCGCCCTTGTCGCTTCCGCCGCCGCCGGCGGCCTGTCCGGGGATCGCGGAGCGCTGCTCGACCTGGGGCGCCGGATTGCGTTCGAAGGGATATCCTCGCGGAAGATCCCGTCCTGCGAGAGCTGCCACGGCCCCCGGGGGCGCTTGAAGAACGACCACTATCCCTACCTCGCAGGCCAGCCCGAATGGTACCTGTCGACGCATCTCCATCTCTGGAAGGAGGCCCATCGCGGCGGCACGCGCTTCAACCACCTGATGACGGAGTTTGCGGACAGTCTGACCGACGAGCAGATCGAAGCCGTCGCCGCCTGGTATGCGGAGCAGCCCTTGGGTCGATGAGACGACAGCCCCGTCACCGGCGTCGGTCCGCCAGGCACCCGGCAGCTTCAGGAATCGTCCCGAGGCATCAGGAAGACGGGGGTCCGCTCCCCTGCCGATCCGGCCGGGACATGCCCATCAGGCCGGCCATCAGGTCGCGGGCGTGCTTCAGGCGTTCGTGGTTGAGTCCGACCACCGGAAAGCTGCCCGATGTCATCACGCTGAGCACGGCGTTGACATGCTCCAGATGTTCATCCAGGCCGGCGGTTGGGCCCGACCGCCGGCGTTCGCCGATCAGGTGATCGCGCATCGCCACCAGGCAGCGCAGAACCCCCACGACTTCCTCGTGATGCTGCTCCGGCTTCTCGCTCAACACCTTGTCCAGCGTTTCGAGTGCCTGGAGGCAGCCGTGCCGCTCGATCACGCCTCGCTCGATCATGGCCCGGTCCGTCATGGCAGCCGTCCCGGGTCGCGGCCGTTTCGCCGCCCCTCGATCGCGCGGTCGACGCGGCGGCGGGGCTTCGCGCCCTCGGGTTCCCGCTGGGTCAGGCGGAAATAGTCGTCCGGCCGCTCCGCCGACTTGTTGCCGGCCTGGAAGATCGCCTGACGCATCACCATCCCGCCGGCCAGCAGCGCCAGCGATCCCACCACCGAGAGCCCGCGGCTGGGCCGTTTGGACAATGCGTTGATCGCGTGGCAGGCCAGCGGGACGCCCAGGCCCAGCGCCAGCGCGCCGGCCCTGTAGCTGGTGCCGATGGGTCCCTTGCGCAGGGTTTCCCCGACCCCGGCCTCGTGATGGCGTTTCTCCGCGAACGCCGAGGCCACCAGTTCGCCGGCGGCCGACACGGCGGCAAGGCCGTCCAGCCGCCGGCTGTTCTCCGGATCGCCCGCGATCTGCTCGCCCAGCGACAGCGCCGCGGCCGCCGTCGCCATGGCCGAGGTGCCGAACTGCACCGCCATGGCGCGCGGCGCCGACGCCCATAGCGGCGTGCTGGTGGCGCTCAGCAAGGCCGCGGTATAGGTGCTCATGCCGGCGCCCAGGAACGCCGCCGGCACCTGCGTCATGTCGGCCGCGCGGCGCATGGGCGACCGGCTGCCGTCCGCCCGCCGCTCGCCGATCAGGTGCGCCGCGGCGGTCAGGCCGCTGGCCACGCCGAAGCCGGTCAGGATGTAGGACCCGAACGACATCGGCGATCTGGTCCGATATATGCGCAGCATGTTGTAGAAGCGCCCGGGCGTCTTCAGGTCGAGGATCAGCAGCGGGGCGCCGATCACGGCTCCGGCCAGCGCCAGGGCGCGGCCGTTGCGGACGATCGTCTCGTCCCGCCCGTCGCCGAGCCGGTCGGCCAGCGTCGCGATGATCTGGGACGACCCCGCGAGCCCGGCGACATAGACATAGGCCGCGATCTTCCAATCGAACGGGCTCGGCTTGAGGGAAGCCAGGTCGTAATAGGTCTCGCCGTTCCATTCCCGGACGGCGGGGTGCGGGATCGCCGTCTGCTCCACCGGCAGCCCGGGCATCGTTTCCGCCGTGACGGGCCGGCCGGTCATCGCCCGCGCTCCCGCCCCGCCGACATCAGGGCCGCGGCCGCGAGCGTCAGCCCGGCCATGGCGGCGAGGCCGGTGAGAAAGCTCGGCCTGACCCGGTCGCTCGCCCGCGTCGGGGCTACGGGAAGGTTGTAGACTTCGGGCCTGTCGGTCAGCAGGAAGAAGGCGTTCAGATGCTTCAGGCCGCCCGTCGCCCCGGGCGTGTCGGGTGCTCCATAGAGATAGGCGTCGGTCGCTCCCTTGCCGTGCAGATCCTCGACCCGCCGCCTGGCGCGGCCGAACAGGTCCTCGATCTCGCCGAACTGGATGCTGTCGGTCGGGCAGGACTTGGCGCAGGCCGGCTCCAGCCCGCCCTTCAGCCGGTCGTAGCAGAGCGTGCATTTGTGCGCCTTGCCGTCCTCCAGGCTCAGCTCGACCACGCCGAACGGGCAGGCCGGCACGCAGTAGCCGCAGCCGTTGCAGATGTCCTGCTGCACCACGACGGTGTCGAATTCGGTCCGGAAGATCGAACCGGTCGGGCAGGCCTCCAGGCAGGGAGCGTTCGCGCAGTGCTTGCACACGTCGCTCATCATCAGCCAGTTGCTCTGGAAGGGCTTCATTTCCCGGGCGCGATCGTCTCCGCTGCCGATCTTCTCGACGAAGGCGACGTGCCGCCATGTGTTGGCCCCGAGGTCTCCCGTATTGTCGTAGCTGTTCCCGGTCAGCCCCAGGTTATCGGCCGGCAGCCCGTTCCACTCCTTGCAGGCGACCTCGCAGGCCTTGCAGCCGATGCACAGCGTCGTGTCGGTGAAGAAGCCGTAGCTCTTGCCCGGCTCGATCCTCGTGCCGCAGGTCAGTTCCGATTCATCCGGGATCACGCCGTCGGGGAGCGACTCCGCATAATCGAGGGCCCGGGGATGGACGCCCATCAGTCTTCTCCTCGAGACCTGTCATGTCTCATCAAGCGTCCGCGGCGTACGTCGCAGACCAGCGCCTTGTTCTCGTGCATGCTGGTGTTGGGATCGCCCACGACCGAAGTCAGGACGTTGGCGATGTCGCCGGTCGCATAGCCCTTCCAGCCGAAATGCCAGGGCATGCCGACCTGGTGGACGACACGGCCCTCCGCCAGCCGGAACGGCTGCATCCGGTCGGTCACCAGCGCCCGCGTCTCGATCTCGCCGCGAAGCGTCGAGATCACCACCCAGTCGGTGTTACCGATGCCCAGCTCCCGCGCCAGTTCGGTCGATATCTCCGCAAAGCCTTCCGGCTGAAGCTCCGCCGTGACCGGCACCGAGCGGGTCGGCGTGCCGCCGGAATGGTGCTCGGTCAGCCGGTAGGTGGTGAAGGCATAGGGGAAGCGCGGATCGCCGGGTTCGGCAAGCTGGTTGTCGGCCTCTTCCCAGCGCTTGGCGACCGGGTTGGACTGCCTCCCGTGCAGGGCATTGCCGACCGGGCTTTCCAGCGGCTCGTAGTGGCTCGGCAGCGGTCCGTCCTTCAGGCCCGACGACGCGAACAGCGCTGCCTTGCCGTCGGCGATCATGATGCAGGGGCTGCGGCCGTCCAGCGCGTCCATGCCGGTCGGATGGGTGCTCCAGTCCGGATCGTATCCGGGCGCCTTGTCCTTGGGGAAGTCGATCGAGTCGTTGCCGGTCCAGTTACCCTTTTCCTCGTCCCACCAGATCAGCCGCTTCTTTTCCGACCAGGGCTTGCCTTCGGGATCGGCCGATGCGCGGTTGCACAGGGTCCTGCGGTTTTCGGGCCAGGCGAACCCCCAGCCCAGGTGGGTGCCCGGACCCTCCGGCCCGTCGGCCCGGCGCGCGCGGGACTGGTTGTGGTCCTCCTCCGGGAAGACACCGCAATAGATCCAGCAGCCGCAGGCGGTGGAGCCGTCGTCCTTGATGTCGTTGATGCCGGTCAGCTGCCTGCGCTCGACCCAGGTATAGCCGTTGATCTCCTTCAGCACGGCTTCGGCCGATGGGTCCCGGTCGGGACCCGTCTCCGGATAGTCCCAGGTCAGGTTCCGGATCGGCTTGTCCCGCTCCTTGTCGCTGCCGGCGTACAGCTCCTTCAGCCGGCGGCCCAGGTGATAGATGAACCATAGCTCCGACCGGCTGTCGCCGGGCCCGTCCACCACCTTGTCGTGCCATTGCAGCAACCGGTGGGTGTTGGTGAAGGTGCCGTCCTTCTCGCCGGCCAGCGACCCCGGCATCAGGAACACCTCCGTGCCGATGTCCTCGGGATTCATGTCGCCGTCGCGCACCAGATGCCCGTCTTTCCAGAACGACGCCGTCTCGGTCTCGGCGCAGTCGCGCACCACCATCCAGTCCAGTCTCGCCAAGCCGGCCTGGACCATCTTGGAGTTGCTGCCGCCGATGACGGGATTCTGGCCCAGGAAGAACATCCCGCGGATCACGCCGTCGCGCATCGCCAGCGTCTGGGGCAGCTGGCTGTGGTCGCCGACGATCTTGGGCAGCCACTCGTAGCCATAGCCGTTGGAGCTGGCCGCATGGTCGCCGTACCACGCCTTGAGCAGGCTGATCATGTATTTGGGAAAATTGTGCCACCAGCCGGTCGGCGTCTGCTCGGTCTCCAGATACCGGCCCAGGTCGTCGTGCTTGCGGTAGGCGTGGGGCTGCTGGAGGTATCCCGGCAGCATGTCGTACAGGGTCGGGATGTCGGTGCTGCCCTGGATGCTGGTATGCCCGCGCAGTGCCAGCACGCCGCCGCCCGGCCGGCCGACATTGCCCAGCAACGCCTGGATGATGCCGGCGGCGCGGATGATCTGCACGCCGGTGCTGTGGTGCGTCCAGCCGACCGCGTAGCAGATCGCCCCGGTCTTGTCGCGGCCCGAACTGCGCGCCATCGCCTCGCAGACCTTCAGGAAGGTGCCGGCCGGGCATCCCGTCACCCGCTCGACCATCTCCGGCGTGTAGCGGGCGTAGTGGCGCTTCATGATCTGGTAGACGCAGTTCGGGTGCTGGAGCGTGCGGTCGTACGGCGGCGGTCCTTCGCTGGTGGTCTTCGAGGTGTCGTCGAAGGACTCGGTCGTGGTCGGGTCGTGCTCGGCCAGCGACGACGGCACCTTCATGCCCTCGTACTGCCAGGTGTCCAGCACGTAGCTCTTGCTGTCCTCGTCCCAGCCGGAGAAGACGCCGTCCAGCTCGTCCGGTCCCTGGTAATCGGGGCTGATGATCGTCGCGATGTTGGTGTATTCGAGGGCGTATTCCTTGAACCAAAGGTCGTTTTCAAGGATATGGCGGATGATGCCGCCCAGGAACGCGATGTCGCTCCCCGCGCGGAGCGGCGCGTGGATGTCGCACATGGCCGAGGTCCGCGTGAAGCGCGGGTCGGCATGGACGATGGTGGCGCCCTTCTGCTTCGCCTGCATGACGAAGCGGAAGGCGATCGGATGGTTCTCGGCCATGTTCGACCCCATCACCAGGACGAAGTCGGAATTGGCGAGATCCCACTGGGCGAGCGTCGCCGCTCCCCTGCCATAGGTGGCACCCAGACTGGGCACCGACGAACTGTGTCAGACGCGGGCCTGGTTCTCGATCCAGACCATCCCCAGGCCGCCCGAGAACAGCTTCTTGATCAGGTAGTTCTCTTCGTTGTCCAGGGTGGCGCCGCCCAGCGATCCGACGCCCAGCGTGTGGTTGACGATGGTGCCGTCGGGCAGCTTGTGGACGAAGGTCTCGTCGCGGGTCCGCTTGGTCAATCGGGCGATGCGCTCCATCGCCCAGTCCATCGGCTTTTCCTCCCACCGGTCGGAGTGGGGCGCCCGGTACATGACCTTGTCGAGCCGCTCCGGCGTGGTCATCAGGCCCAGCGTCGCCGCTCCCTTGGGACACAGGGTCCCCTGGTTGATCGGACTGCGCGGGTCGCCCTCCACATGGATCACGCGGCCGTTCCTGGCGTACATGAGCTGGGCGCAGCCGACGGCGCAGTAGGGACAGATATTGGTGCCGACCGTGTCGGCCTCCTCCAGCCGGGGCCGCAAGCCGCGCGACATGGAGCTTTCCGCGGCCTTGGTAGCGGAGGACTGGCCCGCGATCTGGCGCGGCACCGACCACTCGCGGACGAAACTGCCGATACGCTCGGAAATCGTGCGGCTGCGGATGCGTTTCATGGTCATGCCCTCAACTGGCTTGTCTGCGGTCGGGACCCTCGGCCAAACCGATGTCGTGGACGACGCCGGCGATCAGGGTGCCTGCATCCTCGTAACGGACGGTGACCCGCGCCTGGGAGCGCTGAAGGCCGGGCAGGTCCTGCGGCTCGATGGAAGCGGACGGCGCCAGCACGAACAGCATCGGCTGCCCGTCCTCCGGCTCCATCTTGAAGCGTCCTTCCTGGACGATCGTGATGATGCCGGTCATTGTCTTGAGCGCGGACTTCATGAACCCTGGACCCCGGCTTTCCGCCGTCACGGCGCCTGCGTTTCACCGAAACTCGAGTCTGGGTAACGACCCATGCCGGGGAAGGTTCCCGGCCAGTGCAAGGTGCGCCGCCCCCGGGGGACCCGAAGCCCATGCCGCCTGCATCCGCTGTATCCCGGCATACGCCTCGCCCTCCGGGCGAAGGGCGGCCTGCAGCAATTGCATTGCGCAAAGCAAAGGCCCTGGAAAGCGTCGCTTTCCAGGGCCTTTGAAATTTGGTGGGTGCACAAGGACTCGAACCTTGGGCCCGCTGATTAAGAGTCAGCTGCTCTACCAACTGAGCTATGCACCCGCAATATCCGCCGCCGTGTTCCGTTCGTTTCCATCCGGTGTCCGGCGACGAGGGGTAGATAGCAAAGCCGCCCCGCCTTGTCGATGCCAAAAAACCGCTTTCATGACAGTTTTTTACCTGCCCGTCACAGCTCTCCGGCCAGCGTCCGGCGGGTGATCCGGATGTCGCGGTGGATATAGACCGACATCACCAGCCCGAATCCGAACAGCACCGTCAGCATGGCCGTGCCGCCGTAGGAGATCAGGGGCAGGGGGATGCCGACCACGGGGATCAGGCCCATCACCATGGCGATGTTGATGAAGACGTAGAGAAACAGGTTGGTGGAAACGCCCAGGCCCACCAGCCGGCCGAACTGGTTGCGGCAGCGGAGCGAGATGATCACGCCGTAGGCGATCAGCAGGCTGTAGAGCAGCAGCAGCCCGGTGCCGCCGATCATGCCCAGTTCCTCCGCCAGCATGGTGAAGATGAAGTCGGTCTGCTTCTCCGGCAGGAAGTTCAGGTGGCTCTGGCTGCCCATCATGTAGCCCTTGCCGGCCACGCCGCCGGACCCCAGCGCGATCTTGGACTGGGTGATGTGGTAGCCGGCTCCCAGCGGGTCGTTCTCCGGGTTCAGGAAGATCAGCACCCGGTTCTTCTGGTAGTCGTGCAGGAACTGCCACGCCACCGGGATCGATCCGGCGCCGCCGGCGATGACGACGGCGAACTTCCACAGCCGCACGCCGACCAGGAAGAAGATCGCCCCGCCCACCATCATGACCATCAGCGCGGTGCCCAGGTCCGGCTGCTTCATCACCAGTCCGACCGGCGCCAGCACCATCAGCAGCGGCACGATCAGGAAGGTCGGCCGTCCGACCTCCTCCAGGGACGCGGCGTGGAAATATCGGGCCAGCGCCAGCACGATCGCGATCTTCATGATCTCCGACGGCTGGATCTGGATGATGCCCAGGTCGATCCAGCGCTGAGCTCCCATGCCGATCTCGCCGACGATCTCGACCGCGATCAGAAGCACCAGGGCCACGCCGTAGATCGGATAGGACAGGCGGAGCCAGATCCGCAGGTCGATCAGGCCCACCACCACCATCACGCAGATGCCGGCGCCGAACCGGACGGCCTGGCGCGATGCCCAGGGATCGACGCTGCCGTTGGCCGCCGAATAGAGCATCGCCCAGCCGATCGAGGCGATGGCGGTCAGCAGGAGGATCAGCTTCCAGTTGATCTGCCACAGCTTCTCGCTCAACGAGAGTTCCGGCTGGTGACCCAGGAAGTCGCCGTTCATCCGCCGATCCTCCCCGGCTTGTCACCCGGCGCCGGCTGGACCGGCTCCGCCGCCGGGACCGCGCTGGACACCTGGGGCACGCCCCGCGCGCTGTCGCGGCGCTGGACCTCCAGCAGGATGTCGCGGGCGATCGGCGCCGCCACAGCCGAACCGCCGCCGCCATGCTCGACGATCACGGCGCAGGCGTAGCGCGGCGCGTGCAGCGGCGCGAAGCCGACGAACAGCGCGTGGTCGCGCTGGCGCCACGGCAACTGCTCGTTCTTCAGGACGCCGGTGCTGCGTTCCGCCATGGTGATCCGGCGGACCTGGCTGGTGCCCGTCTTGCCGCCCATCTCGAAGCCGGCTTCGGCTATGCGCATCTTGTACGCGGTGCCGCCGGGCTGGTTCATCACGGCGTTCATGCCCTGGAGCACCATGTCCAGATGGGTCTTGTTGACCCCCAGCGACGGCCAGGCGGTCTGCTCCGCCGGTCCGCGCTCGATCTGCTTGGTCAGGTGCGGCTTGACCGCGAAGCCGCCGTTGACCAGCCGGGACAGCATGACCGCCAGTTGCAGCGGGGTCGCCAGGACGTAGCCCTGGCCGATCGCGGCGATCAGGGACTCGCCCTGGGTCCAGGACTTGCCGAGATTGGCCTGCTTCCATTCGCGGCTGGGTATCAGCCCCGGCCGTTCGCTGGGCAGGTCGAGCTGGGTCCGCTGGCCCATGCCGAACCTTTTCGCCATGTCGTGGATGCGGTCGATGCCGATCCGGCGCGCCAGGTCGTAGAAGAAGGTGTCGCAGGAGTGCTTGAGCGCGCCGACCAGGTCCAGCGTGCCGTGCCCGCCCTTCTTCCAGCAATGGAAGCGGTGGTCGCCCAGGTCCATGTGGCCGGGGCAGAACACGGTGTGGCGCGGCCCGACGATGCCGCTGTCCAGCGCCGCCAGCGCCACCAGCATCTTGAAGGTGGAGCCCGGCGCGTACTGCCCGGCGACCACCTTGTTGGTCAGCGGCGTCGTCGGGTCGGACAGCAGGTCCTCCCAGGTCTCCGCGTTGATGCCCGTGGTGAACAGGTTGGGGTCGTAGCTGGGGTTCGACGCCATGGAGTAGATGCCGCCGGTATGCACGTCCATCACGACGGCCGCGGCGCTCTTCTCCTCCTTCAGGCGGTCCTGGGCGTACTGCTGCAGGCCGATGTCGACGGTCAGCGTGATGTCGCGGCCGGGCTTGCCCTCCTGCCGCGACAGCTCGCGGATCACCCGTCCGACCGCGTTGACCTCCAGCTGGCTGGTGCCGGCGACGCCGCGCAGGCTGGCGTCGTGGAACTTCTCCATGCCGGACTTGCCGATGCGGAAGCCGGGCAGCGCCAGGACCGGGTCGCCGTTCAGCTCGGATTCGGACACGGCGCCGACATAGCCCAGGAAATGGGCGGTGGCGGCCTCGTAGGGATAGCTGCGCAGCTCGCCGACCTCGATCGAGACGCCAGGCAGGTCGGGGGCGTTCACCTCGATCATGGTGACCTGGTCCCAGGTCAGGTTCTCCTTCACCGTGACCGGCACGAAGGCGCGCTTGCGCTGGATCTCGCGGGTGATGCGGCGCCAGTCGGCCTCGGTCAGCGGCACGATCTCCGAGATCAGGCTCAGCATGCGGTCGATCTTGCGCGCCTGCTCCGACACCATTACGACACGGAAATTCTGCTGGTTCACCGCCAGCGGCACGCCGAAGCGGTCCAGCACCTGGCCGCGCGACGGGGCGAGCAGCCGCATGTTGATCCGGTTCTCGTCGGCCAGGACCGTGTAGCGGTCGGACTCCAGCACCTGCAGGTAATACATCCGGGCGACCAGGGTCGACAGCAGGCCGACCTGCATGCCGCCCAGCATCAGGGCCCGCCGGGTCAGGCTGCGGTATCTATCGGTATCGCGCTCCATGGCGGGCAGGGACCTCGTCAGGCCTGGAGAAAGGCGCGGTGGATGCGGATGAACAGCCAGCCGAACAGCGGGAACACCGCCACCGTCATGGTCGACTGCATCAGGGCGGAATTGGGCGACAGCAGCTGGAGGTTCAGGATCGACCAGGCGAGCCAGCCGACGAAGCCGGCGCCGAAGGCGATCAGCGCGAAGCCGAACCACAGCATGGCGAAGGACGTGCCCAGGAAGAACCGCCGCTGGGTCAGCACGACCCAGTAGACCAGCACATGGATCAGCGGCGTCATTCCCAGCGGGGTCCCGCTCAGCAGGTCCTGCAGCAGGCCCAGGCCGAAGGCCATGCTGGGGCGCAGCAGGTCGGGCCGGTGGATCACCCAATAATAGAGCGCCATCAGCGGCAGCATGGGTGCCACCGGGGCGTAGTTGGGCAGGTGCAAGGGCACCATGCCGACCAGCATCAGACCCGCCGTGACCGCCACCGGCGCGATGTTGCGCCCGGTCTGGTCGACCCTGCTCCAGAAACCGCCGGTCATGGGATTGGTCCCGCCGGCGTCAGTTCAGGCCGCCGGCGGCGTCCGCCGGGGCGTTGGCGCTCAGGCCGCCGGGCAGCCCGAAATTGACGAGCTGGACATGCTCGACCCGCCCGGGATCGACGAAAGGCTGCACGCGGATCGCGCTCTCTCCCACTCCCGCGATCAGGCCGACCGGCAGTCCCGGGGGGAACATGCCGCCATGGCCCGAGGTCATCACCCGGTCGCCCACCGCCGGCGTGGCGTCGCCCGGCAGGTATAGCAGGCGCGGCTGGCCGGAATTGTCGCCGCTCATCACCGCCCGCTGGCGCGACGGCTCGATCACCACCGGAATGCGCGAATTGAGGTCGGTGATCAGCAGGACGCGCGACGACCATTCTCCCGCCTGGACCACGCGGCCCATCAGCCCTCGGCCGGACACGGCCGCCTGGCCGGGCCTGACGCCGTCGCGCCGGCCGGCGGTGACCACGACGGTCCGGACGAAGGCACCGCCGGGATCGGCGACGACGCGGCCCGTGATGTAGGAGGCCGCCAGCTCGGGCTTGTAGTTCAGCAGGCTGCGCAGGCTGCGGTTCTCGGCGTCGAGCCGCTGGGCCGCCTGCTGCCATTGCAGCAGGGCCGCGTTCTCCTGCCGGAGCCGCTCGTTCTCGCCCCGCAGGTTGACGATCTCGTGCATGCTCTCGACGAAATGGGCCGCCGTCGCCGCGGGGCGGGAGATCGCGTCCAGGATCGGGGTGAAGGCGTCGGTCACCCGGCTGCGGATCCCCTCCACCAGAACGGTATCGACCTTGCCGACCATCATCAGGGCTATGGCGGCGAACACCAGGAGAAGGAACGAGAACCGTTGGGCCAGCGCACGCAGGGGTGCGGCGAGACGAACCACGGATCCGGTGGCACGTGTCTTCACGGGGCCTTTCCTGTGCTCTGAGGGGCCGAAAGCCGGATGTCGGGAGGTCGCACGGGCGGCTGCCCTCCTGGAAGGAGAGTGTGCCGCGCCGATGATGAATATCAGGAGTACATCTGGATGAGAACGTGCTTAAGCGTCTTCATCTCTTCGAGAGCCCGGCCCGTGCCCAGCGCAACGCAGGACAGCGGATCGTCGGCGATCGAGACCGGCAGGCCGGTCGCGTGGCGCAGCACATAGTCCAGGTTGCTGAGCAGGGCGCCGCCGCCGGTCAGCACGATGCCCTTGTCCACGATGTCGGCGGCCAGTTCGGGCGCCGTGTGCTCCAGGGCCACCTTGACCGCCTCGATGATGGCGCTGACCGGTTCCGACAGGGACTCGGCGATCTGGCGTTCGCTGATGATCAGTTCCTTGGGCACGCCGTTCATCAGGTCGCGGCCCTTGATCTCCATGATCCGGCCCTCGCCGTCCTCGGGCGGGCAGGCGGAACCGATCTCCTTCTTGATCCGCTCGGCCGAGCTTTCGCCGACCAGCAGATTGTGGTTGCGGCGGATATAGCCGATGATCGCCTCGTCCATCTTGTCGCCGCCGACGCGGACGGAGCGGGAATAGACGATGCCGCCCAGCGACAGCACGGCGACCTCGGTCGTGCCGCCGCCGATGTCGACCACCATGCTTCCGGTCGGTTCGGTCACCGGCAGGCCGGCGCCGATCGCGGCGGCCATCGGTTCCTCGATCAGGAAGACCCGGCGGGCTCCGGCCGACTCGGCCGATTCCTGGATCGCGCGCCGCTCGACCGCGGTGGATCCCGACGGCACGCAGATGATCACCTGCGGGCTCGCGAAGCTGCGCCGGTTATGCACCTTGCGGATGAAGTGCTTGATCATCTCCTCGGCGACTTCGAAGTCGGCGATGACGCCGTCCCGCAGCGGACGGATCGCCTGGATGTTGCCGGGCGTGCGGCCCAGCATCATCTTGGCCTCGTCGCCGACCGCGAGCACCTGCTTCTTGCCGCGGATGGTGGCGATGGCGACGACCGACGGCTCGTTCAGGACGATCCCCCGCCCCTTGACGTACACCAGAGTGTTGGCCGTACCCAGGTCGATCGCCATGTCGGCCGACAGGACGCCGAGCAATTTGGAAAACATGGAGTTGATTAACTCTTCATCCGGTTGACGCGGTCCATCCGAGACAACGGCGGCTCATTGGCGAGCCGCCGTCGGAGGTAATCTGGATGGAGGCTCGGGGCACGAACCACCATCCGTTTGAATAGAGCAACGCCGCAAACCACTCAAGCGGAGAGTGCTTCGGGCGCCGTTTTCTGACGCTTCGTCAGCAGCTTGTTCAAGGCGTGCACATAGGCGCGGCAGCTCGCCACTAGGGTGTCGGTGTCGGCTCCCTGGCCGTTGACGGTCTTGCCGTTCTCCTCCAGCCGCACGGTCACTTCCGCCTGCGCGTCGGTGCCCTCGGTCACGGCGTGGACCTGGTACAGCTGCAGCTTGGCCTCGTGGGGGAACAGCGCCGCTATCGCGTTGAAGGTGGCGTCGACCGGGCCCGACCCGGTGGCGACCGTGCTCACCGCCTCGCCGTCGATCTCCAGCTCCAGCTCGGCCCGCTGGGGACCCTTGGAGCCGGCGACCACCATCAGCGAGACGAAGCGGATGCGCTCGTTGGTGCTGCCGATGCTGTCGTCCACCAGTGCGATGATGTCCTCGTCGAAGACGTCCTTCTTCTTGTCCGCCAGATCCTTGAAGCGGACGAAGGTTTCCTCGATCGCGTTGTCGCCCAGCGAATAGCCCAGGTCCTTCAGCTTGGCGCGGAAGGCGGCGCGGCCGGAATGCTTGCCCATCACCAGCGTCGAGCGGTTCAGCCCGACCGATTCCGGGGTCATGATCTCGTAGGTCTGGGCGTTCTTCAGCATGCCGTCCTGGTGGATGCCGGACTCGTGGGCGAAGGCGTTCTTGCCGACGATCGCCTTGTTCGGCTGGACGACGAAGCCGGTCACCGCCGAGACCAGGCGGGACGCCGTCATGATCTGCTCGGTCTGGATGCCGGTGGTGTAGGGCATGGCGTCGGCGCGGGTGCGCATCGCCATGACGATCTCCTCCAGCGCGGCGTTGCCGGCGCGCTCGCCCAGGCCGTTGATCGTGCACTCGATCTGCCGGGCGCCGGCGGCCACGCCGGCCAGCGAGTTGGCGACCGCCAGGCCCAGGTCGTTATGGCAATGGACCGAGAAGATCGCCTTGTCGGCGTTGGGCACCCGGTTGATCAGCATGGTGAACAGGGCGCCGTATTCCTCCGGCACGCCGTAGCCGACCGTATCGGGGATGTTGATGGTGGTGGCGCCGGCCTTGATCGCGGTCTCGACGCAGCGGCACAGGAAGTCGTGCTCGGTCCGCGAGCCGTCCTCGGCGCTCCATTCCACGTCGTCCACATGGTTGCGGGCGTGGGTCACGCTGTCCCAGATGGCTTCCAGCACCTTCTCCGGCGCCATCTGCAGCTTGTACTTCATGTGCAGCGGGCTCGTGGAGATGAAGGTGTGGATGCGCTTGCGCTCGGCGAACTGCAGCGCCTCGGCGGCGCGGTCTATGTCGCGGCGGTTGGCCCTGGACAGGCCGGCGATGACGGAATTGCGGACGACCCGCCCGACCTCGCGCACGGCCTCGAAGTCGCCGTTGGAGGCGATCGGGAAACCCGCCTCGATCACGTCGACGCCCATCTCCTCCAGCACGCGGGCGATGCGCAGCTTCTCCTCCAGGTTCATGGAGGCGCCGGGCGACTGCTCGCCGTCGCGGAGCGTGGTGTCGAAGATGATGACGCGGTCGGCGTCGGGGGAGGGAACGGCGGCGTTGGCGGCGATCTGGTCGTGGGTGGCGGTCATGGGAACTGGATCCTTCTGTGCTTACCGGCGCTCCCGGCCCCTTTGCCGGAGGCCGGTGTGCGGGCAGCGCCGAAATCAGTGATGCGACGGTGACGGATGGCGCGAGCGCCATGATCCCCCTGAACACCTGTCAATGACGACGGCGGCGCTCAGGGGCGCATAAGTCGCAGAAGGAGAGCCCCATGCAGCCCACGGGCAGACGGCAGCGCTTCCGGCAGGGGCAGGACGGTGCCCGTGCTGGCGATGGCAAGGGCGCGCGCACCGATCCGGTCCCCGCGGGGGGCCTTCATGATGTCGGACGTGCGATCCTGCGTAATCACCAGTTTCTACCTTCGGTCAATCGGTCCGCACCGCCGGGGTGCCGGAGCCGGCTGCTGGTGCCAAGGTGGCGCCGTTATGGTTAAATTTGCGTTAAAGCGTCTGACCGGCTATCCTGACCGTCAGCGCCCAGGCCCGGTATGTCTAAAGCAAGGGCAGGGTGTCCCGCAACCGTTTTCAGACTGAAGCCCCGGATGCCGCGGGACAATTCGGGGGCCGTCCCGAGGCGCGGGAACGGGGTCGTGACATGGAAATAGCTGCAAACCGCCAGAATATGACGTTGGGGGTAGCGTTTTGTTTCTTAAAGATAGGTCGTGTTGCGGGGCCGGGGTCCCATATCCTACAAATAACGACGACGCTCCATCGATCCGGCGCCGGAGAGTCACGCAGGATGTAAACCGCTGATATCGCAAAAGATCACGCGATCTACACCGCATTCTCACGGAGCAGGGATTTTTTCGCGGGTCGTTGGAACAAAGCGGCGTCCCAAGGTTTTACTGCCCAGGAGTTCGTGCGTCTGACGCGCGGTGCGTGTCCAGTCGCGGAACCGGGCGGTGGTTCATCCAAACAGGCCGGCGTCGCCGATCCGAGGCGGTGGCCGGCTGATCAGGAAGTGGAAAAATGGTGTTGCGCTCAACCATCCCATCCTTAGTCAACAGCGCGAAGACGAATATGTCCGGGGAGGCTGTCACACATGTCTGAGAACACGCTTGACCGGTTGGAACAGGAAATTCCCGCTCTGCGCCGTTTCGCGCGGGCTCTGGTCGGCCATCCCGAACGGGCCGACGACCTTGTCCAGGACACCCTCGAGCGGGCCTTGACCCGTCTGGACAGCTATACGCCGGGCACCAACATGCGCGCCTGGCTCTTCACCATCCTTCGCAACGCCCATATCAACGAACTGCGCCGCGCCCGCACCACCGCGACCCCGGACGAGACGCTGGAAGCGCTGAGCCCGCCGGCCCCGGCCGCCCAGGAGCACGGCCTGGCCGTCCGCGACCTGGAGCGGGCCCTGGCCCGGCTGACACCGGAAATGCGCGAGGTGCTTCTGCTGATCGGCCTCGAAGGCATGAGCTACGAGGAAGCGGCCGACGTGCTGGGCGCCAAGGTCGGCACCGTCAAGTCGCGTCTCTGCCGTGGCCGCGAGGCGCTCCGTCGGCTGATGGACGGCGAAGTGGGAGAGGACGGCGTGACCCGGTTGCCCGGTCGCCCGCTGACCCCCGCCACCAGCCGCGAGATGGCCGCCGTCGTCCTGGCCTTCCAGCGCTCGGCCGCCGCCGCCGCGCGGACCGTGCACATGGGCATGGACATCGAGGAGCGCCGCACCGGTACCTGACCCGGCATCGTCCGCAAACCCGAAATTGAAAGAGGCCGTCGTTCTTAGGAGCGACGGCCTCTTGACATACTTTGCTTCAATTTATCTTATTGCTATTTAAGTGATAGATCAGTTTTATGAACTCGGATGAGAGAAGCTTCTGAGCATATAAATTCGCAGTATATAAGCCTGATGACCGGCGGCTTCTATCGCTGGTTTGAACGTATCAGAGTATCGCTTGTCGAACTACCGGCGCGAGTCGCGGCCTGACGGCGGCGCTGGCGTAGCGAATGACTACGACGAACTCCATGTGCTGCCAATGGCTGCCGGATCATCGACCCCATCCGGCAGGTCGGCGAAGGCACGCGTGTCCGCAGGGCGCCGGTCCGCCTTCGACGGATGCGTCATGTCGTGGATGATGGCGTCCGCCGATGGGATAACGCCGACCCGCTCCAGGCCCCGTAGCAGTCCAACGGTCGAAAGCAGGTGAAGGTTCGGCGGCTTGTTGAAGACGCGGATCCCGGCGTCCTCGAACAGGATGGCCACGGGTTCGCCAACGCTGACATACTTGCGCAGGCCATCGTCCGATGACATGAAGTCAACGATGGCAAGTTCGCCGGCGTTCTTCTTGAACTTCTTCCCCGTGCGCCGTTTTTCGCGCTCCTGTTCGCCAATCTCAGTGTTCTCGATGATGAATGGTGGCTGGTTGCTGTCGATGAACGCCTTCACGGCCCGGTCCTTGGGATAGGATAGGTCGCTGGTCAACTCGTCGTAGACTGCATCGACCACGATCAATCGCATGTCGAGAGCCAGTAGCAGATCCAGCCGGTCGGCCACCCAGAGACTGTTGAACGGCCCCGCATCGGGAATGATGACGGTGCATCGCTTCAAGACTGCTTCCAGAGTTTGGCGAAAGTCACAGCCTGGTTTTCGACGTCATGGGGTGGCGGCAGCGGCATCGGCAGGTCGGCATCCCCAAGCGCGACGAGCAATTCGGCGTAGTCGCGCAGCCCGAGAAGTCGAATGGCCTCGTTCCTAGCCAAGCGTCCCTGCGAATACGCCAGCAACGGATCGTCCGTGACGGGGGCGGTGCCATCCGAGGTCACCGCCTCCAAGTGCTCTCGGACAATTGCCGTCATCGTCGTCCCATGCGCGGCGGCATACGATTTAGCCCGAGCCACAAGATCGTCTGGTAGGTTGAGCGTCGTGTTCCTCAGCATATCGCACCTCCCTACGTCACATATATATGTGAAAGCCGCTTCCGGGATCAATGCCATGCCGGAAGCCAGACCAACGCAAGGTGCGAACAGAGCCCTTTATTCGACGTTCGCCGGCCGGAGCCTGGGAACCGGGGTCCGACCCCGGTTCCCCTCGTCGGCACCGACGCAGGGCGCCCCGATCAGTTCTTGGTCTTGTCCACCAGCTTGTTGGCGGAGATCCAGGGCATCATGGCGCGCAGCTTCTCGCCGACTTCCTCGATCTGGTGCTCGGCGTTGCGGCGGCGCATGGCCTTGAAGCTGGGCTGGCCGACCTTGCACTCCTGGATCCAGTCGCGGGTGAAGCGGCCGGACTGGATGTCGTCCAGGATGCGCTTCATCTCGGCCTTGGTCTCCGGCGTCACGACGCGCGGGCCGCGGGTGTAGTCGCCGTACTCGGCCGTGTTGCTGATCGAGTAGCGCATGTTGGCCATGCCGCCCTCGTAGATCAGGTCGACGATCAGCTTGACCTCGTGCAGGCACTCGAAATAGGCCATCTCTGGCGCGTAGCCGGCTTCCACCAGCGTCTCGAAGCCGGCCTGGATCAGCGCGGTCAGGCCGCCGCACAGCACGGCCTGCTCGCCGAACAGGTCGGTCTCGCACTCTTCCTTGAAGGTCGTCTCGATCACGCCGGCGCGGCCGCCGCCGTTGGCCGAGGCATAGGAAAGCGCCAATTCAAGCGCGTTGCCCGAGGCGTTCTGGTGCACCGCCACCAGCGAGGGGACGCCGCCGCCGCGCACGTACTCGCTGCGGACGGTGTGGCCGGGACCCTTCGGCGCGATCATGAACACGTCGATGTCGGCGCGCGGCTCGATCAGGTTGAAGTGGACGTTCAGGCCGTGGGCGAAGGCCAGGGCGGAGCCTTCCTTCATGTTCGGGGCGAGGTGGTCGCGGTACAGGTCGGCCTGCAGCTCGTCCGGGGTCAGCACCATGATCACGTCGGCGACCTTGGCGGCCTCGGCCGGGGTCATGACGGTGAATCCGGCGGCTTCCGCCTTGGCGCCGCTCGGGCTGCCCGGACGGGCGCCGACGATCACGTCCTTTACGCCGCTGTCGCGCAGATTGTTGGCATGGGCATGGCCCTGGCTGCCGTAGCCGACGATGCAGACCTTCTTGCCCTTGATCAGGTTGACGTCGGCATCACGATCGTAATAGACGCGCATGGTGGATGTTCCTCGGTTTTCGCTACAGTCGGATGTTTCCGGGCACAATAGGCCGGGTTGGTGGCTGGGGAAAGTTCCGCGCTTTCGTTTTTTACAGGCTGGCGGCGCCTTTGGAGATGGCGGCGGCGCCGGTCCGGCTGACATCGACCAGCCCGAGCTGACGCATCAGCCCGATGAAGTCGTCCAGCTGGGCCGCCGTGCCGGTCATCTCGAACACGAAGGAGTTGAGCGTGGCGTCGACCACGCGGGCCTTGAAGATGTCCGCGATGCGCAGGCTCTCGATCCGGCGGTCGCCGGTTCCCGCCACCTTGATCAGCGCCAGCTCGCGCTCGATGAAGGGGCCCTCGTCGGTCAGGTCGCGCACCCGGTGGACCGGCACCAGCCGGTCGAGCTGGTTCTTGATCTGCTCGATGATCATGCGGGTGCCGCTGGTCACGATGGTGATGCGCGAGACCTGCTGCTCGGAATCCACCTCGGCGACGGTCAGGCTCTCGATGTTGTAGCCCCGGCCGGAGAACAGGCCGATGACTCGGGCGAGCACGCCCGGCTCGTTGTCGACCAGGACCGAGATGGTGTGCTTTTCGATGTTGGTTTCCACGGGACGGGCTCCAGCAGGGATGGCAGTGTGGCGGTTGGTATCGGCGCATGACGACCGGCCCCGCTCCGTCGCGGGGCCTGTCCTTCTACCGCGGAAAGCGGCGCCTTATACCAGGACCATGCCTTCCTCGGGAGTGCTGTCCCGCTGCATGCCGTTGCCCTGCTGGTCCGCCGGGCCCAGCAGGATCTCGTTGTGGGCGCGGCCGCCGGGAATCATCGGGAAGCAGTTTTCCTTCTGGTCCACGCACATGTCCACGATCACCGGGCGGCGGATGTCGATCATCTCCTGAAGCACGGAGTCCACCTCCGACACCTTGGTGGCGCGCAGTCCCACGCCGCCGAAGGCTTCCGCCAGCTTGACGAAGTCGGGCAGGGCCTCGCTGTAGCTCTCGGAATAGCGGCTGCCGTGCAGCAACTCCTGCCACTGGCGGACCATGCCCATGTACTGGTTGTTCAGGATCAGCACCTTGATCGGCAGGCGGTACTGCACGGCGGTCGCCATCTCCTGCATGTTCATCATGAAGGACGCCTCGCCCGAGACGTCCACCACCAGCGCGTCGGGGTGGGCGATCTGGGTGCCGATGGCGGCCGGCAGGCCGTAGCCCATGGTGCCCAGCCCGCCCGAGGTCATCCAGCGGTTCGGCTCCTCGAAGGGGATGAACTGGGCGGCCCACATCTGGTGCTGGCCGACCTCCGTCGTGATGTAGGTGTCGCGGTTGCGGGTCAGCTCGCGCAGCCGCTCAAGCGCGTATTGCGGCTTGATCACGGGGTCGGTGTGGATGTAGCGCAGGCAGTCGCGGCCCCGCCACTCGGCGATCCGGGCCCACCACTGCTTCAGCGCCTCCTTGTCCGGACGCTTCTGCCGTGCCTTCCAGATGCGGATCATGTCTTCGAGGACATGGGCGCAGTCGCCGACGATCGGCACGTCGACCCGGACGTTCTTGTTGATCGAGCTGGGGTCGATGTCGACATGGATCTTCTTGCTGCCGGGCGAGAACTCCGACAGCTTGCCGGTCACGCGGTCGTCGAACCGCGCGCCGATATTGATCATCACGTCGCACCCGTGCATCGCCAGGTTGGCCTCGTAGGTGCCGTGCATGCCCAGCATGCCCAGGAACTGCGGGTCCGACGCCGGATAGGCTCCCAGGCCCATCAGGGTGTTGGTGCAGGGATAGCCCGTCATGCGGACGAACTGGGTCAGCAGCTTGGACGCCAGCGGGCCGGAATTGATCACGCCGCCGCCGGTGTAGAAGATCGGCCGCTTGGCGTTGGCGATCAGTTCGATCGCCTCCTCGACGCGGGCGATCTCCGGCTTGACCTGCGGGCGGTAGGTCTTGTGCCTGACCTCGTTCGGCGGCACGTACGGGCCGTCGGCGAACTGCACGTCCTTGGGAATGTCGACCACGACGGGGCCGGGGCGGCCGCTCTTCGCGACCCAGAAGGCCTCGTGCATGGTCCGCGCCAGGTTGGCGACGTCCTTCACCAGGTAGTTGTGCTTGGTGCAGGGCCGGGTGATGCCGGTCGTGTCCGCTTCCTGGAATGCGTCGTTGCCGATCAGGTGCGTCGGCACCTGGCCGCTCAGGCACACGATCGGAATGCTGTCCATCAGCGCGTCGGTCAGGCCGGTGACCGCGTTGGTGGCGCCGGGGCCGGACGTTACGAGAACGACGCCGACCTTGCCGGTCGAGCGCGCATAACCTTCCGCCGCATGGACGGCCGCCTGTTCGTGACGCACCAGGATGTGGCGCAGGTCGTTCTGCTTGAACAGGGCGTCATAGATCGGAAGTACCGCGCCGCCGGGATAGCCGAAAATGACGTCTACGCCCTGGTCCTTCAGGGACTTGATGACGATCTCCGCACCGGTCAGCTTGTTCTCGGACATCTTTGACTACCTTCGTGTGTAGCGCACCCGCGCGCACCGCGGATGCCTCGTCTCCGTCTATGAAAATCCCGCTGTTTCTCAGGAATTTCAGCAAGTTGGTACTTCGGCCCGGGGCTGTGCCGAGGGCCGGGAAGCCGCAACCTAATCAAAACATTTTCCAGGGTCAACCTGTTTTGCGAATTATGTTGCGAACGGCTTGTTGCATGCTTTCTGAATCTTGCGCGTTAATCACATGGCTGCCATGCGCGGGGCCGAGTTGGTGGCGGAACCAGGTGCCCTGCCGTTTGGCGTAGCGCCGGGTCGCCGTCTTCGCGGCGGCGACGGCGTCCTCCAGCCCGCCCTCGCCGCGCAGATAGGCCGAAAGCTCGGGCACGCCGAGCGCCTTCATGGCCGGCAGGCCGGGGGACAGGCCCAGCTCCAGCAATGCTCGGACCTCGTCCAGAGCGCCGCGCTCCATCATGGCGTCGAAGCGCCGGTCGCAGGCGGCGTACAGCGCGCCGCGCGGCGGATCGACCACGAACGGCACGAAGCGCAGGCCGGGCGGCGGGCCGGCCGCCGGGTCGGACTGCCAGTCGGTGATCGACCGGCCGGTCGCCTCCAGCACCTCCAGCGCGCGGCTCAGCCGCTGGCTGTCGCCCGGCTTCAGACGGGCCGCCGTGGCGGGGTCGCGCCCGGCCAGCAGCGCGTGCAGGCCGGGTCCGCCCAGCGTCTCCCGGCGCTCCCGCACGGAGGCGCGGACCGCCTCGGGGATCGGCGGGATGTCGGCCAGCCCCTCCATCAGCGCCCGGATATAGAGGCCGGTGCCGCCGACCACGATCGGCAGCCGTCCGGCCTTGTGGGCCTCGCGGATCTCCGCCAGGGCCAGCGCCTGCCAGCGCGCGGCCGAGCAGCGTTCGGCGGCGGACAGCGCGCCGTAGAGCCGGTGCGGCGCCCGCGCCTCGTCCGCCGCGGTCGGCCGGGCGGTCAGGACCGGCAGCTCGGCGTAGATCTGCATGCTGTCGGCATTGATGACGGTGCCGCCGAATTCCTCGGCCAGATCGAGCGCCAGCGCGGATTTGCCGCTGGCGGTAGGTCCGCCGACGACGACTACGGGTTTATCTGGCATGGACAACGCTTGGTGAGACATTTCATAAAGGCGGCCGACCCTCGCCCGCGGATACTTCCATGAACAATGTCCTGACCCTGATCGCCGATCCCGCCGCCGCCGACCTGGACGATAGCACGGTAGCGCTCGCGCGCGCCGCCCTGAAGGACCTGGGCGCCGAAACCGGCGCTCCGGACTGGCTGGCCGGCGGCATCGCCTGCGACGTCCCGTTCGACGGGCTCAACTGCGACCAGGCCGACGCGGCGCTTCACACCGCCTTGCCCGGGCGTCCGGTGGACCTGATCACCCAGCCGGTCCAGGGCCGCCGCAAGCGGCTGCTGGTGGCCGACATGGAATCCACCATCATCCGGCAGGAGATGCTGGACGAACTGGCCGAGCTGGTCGGGCTCAAGGACCTGATCGCCGGGATCACCTGGCGCGCGATGAACGGCGAGATCGACTTCAAGGACGCGCTGCGCGAGCGGGTGGCGCTGCTGAAGGACCTGCCGGTCGAATCCCTGGAGCAGGTTTACGGCAGGGTCGAGCTGATGCCGGGCGCGCTGGCGCTGGTCGCGACCATGAAGGCGAACGGCGCCTACTGTATCCTGGTGTCCGGCGGCTTCAAGTTCTTCACCGAGCGGGTGCGCGCCACGGTCGGCTTCGACGAGGACCAGGCCAACGATTTCGAGATCGCGGACGGCCGGCTGAGCGGCCGGGCGGTCGAGCCGATCCTGGACAAGGACGCCAAGGTGGCGGCCCTGATCCGGGTCGCCGGCGCCCGGCGGATCCCGATCCGGGAGTCCATCGCGGTGGGCGACGGCGCCAACGACCTGCCGATGCTCCAGGCCGCCGGGCTGGGCGTCGCGTTCCACGCCAAGCCGGCGGTGGCGGCCCAGGCGCGGGCTCGGGTGGAGCGCTCCGACCTGACCGCGCTGCTCTACGCCCAGGGCTACCGGGCCGAGGGGATCCAGGCGCCCCGCCAGATCTCCTGACGCCCGGCGCTCTCCGTCACGCCGACTTCCGCTCCGTGTCCGGAGAGTCCCCGGACGCGGGCTGGGTCGGTGCCGGCGCGTCCGCCGGCGGGGCCGTCTCCGGCTCGCCGGCGGCGGGCGCCATGGCCGCCGCCGCAGCCGTCGCCGCCGCGGCGACCGCCGCCGCGGCGACCGCCGCCGCCGCCGCGGCGCTGGTCGCCAGAGAGCCCGGGGCACCGTCCGCCGGAGCCTGCGCGTCGGCCGGCGCTGCCGCGGGAGCGGGGGAGGGGGCCGGGGCGGGTGCCGGGGCCGGGGCGGGTGCTGGAGCGGGCGCGGGGATCGGGGCCGTGTCCGAAGCCGCCGGGGCCGGGCTCTGGGCGGGGGCCGCCGGCGCGTCCGTCTTCTGCTTGAACAGGGATTCCACGGTGTCCACCAGCCGCTGCAGGATCGTGTAGACCAGCGTCGCCGAGAAACCGCCGAGCAGCGCCAGCAGCGGCTTGCTGAAGGTGGCCGCCGCCGAGGTCGAGGTGACCGCCCCGGTCGCCTGGTCGATCTCCGGCCCGATCGGGATCATCTGCGACAGGACGAGCCCGGCGATCACGCCCAGGCCGATCCGGATCCAGTAGGAGGATTCGAAATGCGGGTCGTAGGTGCCGGCCCCGATATAGGTGTGGGCGATGAACAGGGCGTGGAAGCACCCGCCCATCGCCGCGGCGCTCATCAGGAAGAGCAGCACCAGGAGGCTTTCCATCCCGCTCATGGAATAGATGTCGGACGCGAGGTTGGTGAGGTTGACCGAGTCCGACAAGCTGGTCAGCACGAACAGCAGGGTGAACAGCGTGGCGCCGACCACCAGCCGCCGGATCGCCGGCAGCGGTCCCAGGCAGGAGACCCAGCCGTTCCGCGCCCGGTCGATCTGGAGCAGGTAGATCGTCCGGGGCGACGCCGGCGCCACCACCTTGGCCAGCTGGGTATGGATCGCGCCGAGCGTCGCGAGCGGCACCCCTCCGGAATTCACCGCCGTCTCGACCAGGTCCAGCGACTGCATCAGCGGCTCCGGTATCGCGGTCCCGGTGCCCATGGCATGCCGGGCCATGGCATCGCATTCCAGGGCGATCCGCCGGGTCAGGGTGACTTCCCCCCGCTCCGCTTCGGGCAAGCCGTTCGCGGCCGCCAGCTGGGCTATTCTGTTGACCGATATATCCGTCACGGTCCGTCTCCAGGAGATTGACAACCGAAAGAATATGAAAATTCGCACGAAATATAAATAAATATATAAAAATCATTTGAAATGCCACCGGGGCGTGTCCGGTTGCGCCGGAAAACTGCAACCGCCTGCCGATGTTCTTGATTTGTTTGCGCGCACCCCTTAGTATCGGCCCGTCATCACAGCCCGGCATGCTTCCCATGGCGACCGTCATCATCACGGAAAAATCCAGTCAGGCCAAAGACCTGCGCGCCGCGCTGGGCGACCGGTTCGGCCGCATCCTGCCGGCGGAGGGGCACCTGCTTCGGCTGGCCGAGCCGGACGAGGTCAATCCCGCCTGGAAGCGCTGGTCCTCGGCCCTGCTCAAGCCCGACGGGCTGTACCCGACTCGGCCGGACCCGAACGGCAACAAGCCGGCCAAGTTCCAGGCCATCGCGGCGGCGCTCAAGGGCTGCGACCGGGTGATCCTGGCGACCGACTGCGACCGCGAGGGCCAGCTGATCGGGCAGGAGATCCTGGAGCATGTGGGGTTCCGCGGGCCGGTCCTGCGCGCCATCTTCACCGCGCAGGACCCCAAGACGATCCGCGACGCCTTCGACCGGCTGAAGCCCAACGCCGAACTGCGCCCGGTCTACGAGGCGGCGGTCGCTCGCCAGCAGGCCGACCAGATCTTCAACCTGTCCCTGACCCGCACGGCGACCACGACCCTGCTGGCGCCGGGCGTCAAAGGCGTCATCGGCATCGGGCGGGTCAAGACGCCGACCCTGGCGATCGTCTGCCTGCGCGAGCTGGAGATCCTGAACTTCAAGCCGGAGGATTATTTCGAGGTCACGGCCACCGCGACCGTTGAGGCCGGCAGCTTCCTGATGCGCCACGCCCCGCCGCCCAAGGACCGGATCAAGGACCGCGCCCGGGCGGAGGCGATCGCCGCAGCCGCCGAAGGCTGCCGGGGACCCTTGGCGGTGACGGTGGAGGAGAAGCGGCAGGGTCCCCCCCGCCTGTTCGACCTGCCCGCGCTCCAGAAGACCTGTGGCCAGCGCTGGGGCTGGAACGCCGACAAGACCCTGGCGGTCGCCCAGGAACTGTACGACGGCGACGGCAAGAAGCTGATAACATATCCGCGCGCCGAGGCCCGGTACCTGTCGGAGAACCAGATCGACGACGTGCCGGCGATTGTCCGGGCGCTGACCGCGCTGCGGGGCTTCGCCCACCTGGACATTTCCCGCCCGGTGATCCGCAAGGGCAAGTCCGGCCACTTCCACGACAAGTCGCTGGAAGGCGTTTCGCACCACGCGATCGTTCCCAACGTCAACGTCCTGAACGACCTGGAACCCCGGCTGGCCCGGCTGAGCGACGACGAGAAGCGGCTGTTCGCCCTGATCTGCCGGTCCTACCTGGCGATCGTGATGCCGGACTACGAGTACCGCCAGACCACCATCACCATGCCGGTGCCGGTGCCGCCGGGCAAGTCGGTGGAGTTCCGCACAATCGGCCGCGTGCCGATCCGGCTGGGCTGGAAGCAGGTCTTCGGCGGCAACGAGCCGGGCGCCCCCGCCGAGCCCGAGAACGAGCAGACCCTTCCCCCGTCAACGACGGCGACCCCGCCACCCTGTCCGACGCCAAGGTGGAGGCCAAGCGGACCCAGCCGCCGCCCCGCTACAACGAGGGCACCCTGATCGACGCCATGCAGAACGCCTGGCGCTTCGTCGAGGACGCGGCGCTCCGCGACCGGCTGAAGGAGGCCAAGGGCATCGGCACGCCGGCGACCCGCGCCGAGGTGATCAAGGGGCTGAAGCGGCAGAACATGCTGGCGGCCGACGGCAAGCTGGTGGTTCCGACGCCGGCCGGGCTGCACCTGTTCGAACTGCTGCGGACATCGGCGCCCGTGCTGGTCGATCCCGGTACGACGGCCGTCTGGGAGATGCGCCTGGACGAGATCGTGACCGGCCGGGCCGAGTTCCGCCACGTCATCGACGGCATCGCGACGGAGGCCGAACGCCTGATCGGCGCCCTCCGGTCCCGCCGGGGCACCGCCCTCGACCTGGGCGCCCCAGCCCCTCCCGTCGGCAAGACCCCGTCGAAGCGCCGCGCCGCAGCCCCCAAGGCACCGGGAGCCCCCCGCAAGCGCAAATCCGCCGCACCGCGCAAGGCCGCGCCCAAGCCGTCCGGCAAACCACCCACCGACAAGATGCTGGCCTTCGCCAACAGCCTGGCCACCCGCAAGGGCGTCCCGCTGCCACCGGACGTCAAGACCGATTTCGATGCCTGCCGCAAGTTCCTGGACGAGCACGCCAAGGTCTCGTCCTGATACAACCTTAGGTCGGCCTTCGCCCGTCAGGGCGAACGCCGACACCCTGCGTCAAGGCTCCGGCCACGCTGTCGGCGTCGGCCTTCGGCCGAGGCCGACCTACGATAAATCAATCAAAACCACGGTGCCGAGCCACTAGAGCGAAGCGGCAGCCGACACCCACGCGCCGGCTTCGTCGGGTGCCGCTTCGCTCTACCCGACCTGCATCCACAACCCCGAATACATGCCTCAGACCGTCAGCGTCCCCGCCTTGGCGGCGGCGTAGCGTTCGCCGACCTTGGCCCAGTCGACGGTGTTCCACCAAGCCTTCAGGTAATCCGCACGCCGGTTCTGATAGGTCAGGTAATAGGCGTGCTCCCAAACGTCGTTGCCCATCAGGACGCGCTTGCCGTCCATGACAGGCGTGTCCTGGTTCGGCCGGCTGTCCAGCGCCAGCTTGCCCTGGCGGTCCACCGTCACGAACACCCAGCCGGACCCGAACACCCGAGTACCGGCGCCGTTGAACAGCTCCTTCATGGACTCCAGGCCGCCCAGGTCGCGGTCGATCGCCGCCTTCAGGTCGCCCGCCGGGGCACCGCCGCCCGGCCCCATGATCTGCCAGAACATGGTGTGGTTGGCATGGCCGCCGCCATTGTTCCGGATCGCCGTCCGGACCGCCTCGGGCATCTCGCCGAGCTTCGCCAGGATGTTCTGGAGCGGCATCTCCGCGACCCTGGAATGGTCCTTCACCGCCGCGTTCAGATTGTTGACATAAGCCGCGTGATGGCGCCCATGGTGGATCTCCATGGTCTTCGCGTCGATATGCGGCTCCAGCGCCGACGGCGCATAGCCCAGCGGCTCCAGCTTGAACGGCCCCGACGGCGCCTGGGCCCACGCCCGGCCCACCGCTCCGTCCACCAGCGTGACCATCGAGACAGCCCCCGCAGCCGCAAGAAATCCGCGGCGCCCCAACATCAGCATCGCTCGTGCCCTCCCTGATGCAGTCCTCGACCGGCGCCGGTATCCCTTGGGCGGGTCTCAGCGCCACCGATTGCTAGATGGGATCGGTTGCTGCTTCTACGAGGCGGGACAAGATGCCTTACCCCACCGTTCCGAACATCGCGGTAGGATGCCGACCGATCTTGCGGAGAGGACCGTGAAATGGCGATGAGCCGGGGGAGTGCTGGGAGTACCCAGAAAAAGCTGCGCCCTGGGCGCATGCCGAAGGCAGAGGCGGGTCCAGGGCGTACCAAACGATAATGTCTATTGGACCCGACTCCGTCAAGAAGGCTTTTACCTACACCGAAGAGAGGCTTGCCGTCCTCACGGCTTCGCTATCGCCCCAGCGGCTGAGGTCATACCTTTCCAGTATGGACGGCGATCGGGAACGTGCGATCCGATTGTACGCGTGGAATGCGACTGTCAGCGCCGCCTTCTATGAACCGCTCCAAGGACTCGAGATCGCATTGCGGAATGCGATGCATCGTGAGCTCACGGCGAAGTTCGGCCTCCTCTGGTACGAGAATCCCCTATGCGGGCTGGACACCAAGACCCTTGCGAAGCTCGCCGCGACCCGGGCCGAACTGCTGCGGGACAGGTACGACGACACTCCGCCCCAGATCGTGTCCGCTCTCTCGTTCGGCTTCTGGATCGCGTTGCTGGGACCGGGCGGGCAGAGTCCCTTTTCCGGACGGGCCAATTATGAAATGACGCTCTGGCGGCCAGCGCTGTTCAAGGCATTCCCTCACAAGAGGATCAGCCGCAAGGCGGCGCATGCGCCCCTGGATTATCTCAGGGTATTCCGTAACCGGATCGCACACCATGAACCGATCTTCAACCGGCATCTGGCCAGGGATTACGAGTCCATCCTCGAAGTCACGGGCTGGATCTGCCCGGCGACCAGGGACTGGATCGCGCACCACAGCCGTGTCGGCGAAGTCCTTGACGCCCGGTACAACGATCCGGCCCCGGAGATCTGAAAGCCACCCCGGAACTCCCGCCTCCTACTCCACCGCCTCGAACGTCGCATAAAGCTTCCGCGCCCGCTCCACCACCTCCCACGTCCCCACGAACCCCGCCGGCATCACGAAGGCGTCTCCCGCCTTGAAGGTCCGCTCGCCGCCGGCCTCGTCCCGCACCACGACCACGCCGGACAGCAGGTGGCAGAACTCGTTCTCGGTGAAGTTCACCCGCCACACGCCGGGGGCGCCCTCCCAGACGCCGGCCGAGAACTGGCCGGTTGCATCGGTGAAATGGTTCCACGCCAATTGATCGGGAGACCCGGCCAGGATGCGCTCTTCGTCCGGGCGTATCATGTACTCCTCGGATGGCGTCTCCCCGATCACGGCGAGGTCGGAGACATGTTTCGACATGAAATTTCCTTTTTCCGGTGACGCCGTACACCCGGTGCCCCGAAATGCACGGGCTGTATTGCATTAAAGTCTAGTCCCTTGAGACGCGAAGGGGCAGGGGCTATGTTGACGCCCAGAGGCGAGTCCGGCCGCTGGGCCGGGCAGTTCGGGTCCCCCGATGGAACGTGAATCAGAGAATTAAACAAATGGCCAAGCCGCGCACTCTCTTCGACAAGATCTGGGACAGCCACGTCGTCCACCGCCAGGAGGACGGCACCTGCGTCCTCTATATCGACCGTCACCTGGTGCACGAAGTGACCAGCCCGCAGGCTTTCGAGGGACTGCGACTTGCCGGGCGCAAGGTGCGCCGGCCGGAGGCCACGCTGGCCGTCGCCGACCACAACGTGCCGACCGGCGACCGCAGCGAAGGCATCGCCGACGAGGAAAGCCGCATCCAGGTCGAGACGCTGGAGATGAACGCGCGCGACTTCGGCGTGCCTTATTACGCGATGGACGACATCCGCCAGGGCATCGTCCACATCATCGGGCCGGAGCAGGGCTTGACCCAGCCGGGCATGACCATCGTGTGTGGCGACAGCCACACCGCGACCCACGGCGCGTTCGGCGCGCTGGCCTTCGGCATCGGCACGTCCGAGGTCGAGCACGTGCTGGCGACCCAGACGCTCCAGCAGCGCCCGGCGAAGAACATGCGCATCACGGTCGACGGCGACTTGGCCCTCGGCGTCACCGCCAAGGACCTGATCCTGGCCGTGATCGGCGTGATCGGCACCGCCGGCGGCACCGGCCACGTCATCGAATACGCCGGCAAGGCGATCCGCGCCCTGTCCATGGAAGGCCGGATGACAGTCTGCAACATGTCGATCGAGGCGGGCGCCCGCGCCGGCCTGATCGCCCCCGACGACACCACCTTCGATTACCTGAAGGGCCGCCCCCACGCCCCCAAGGCCGGCGCGTGGGAGCAGGCCGTGGCATACTGGCGCACGCTGCCCAGCGACGAGGGTGCGGTCTACGACAAGGAAGTGGTGCTGAAGGCGGAGGAGATCGTGCCGCAGGTCACCTGGGGAACCAGCCCGCAGGACGTGCTGCCGATCACCGGTTCCGTGCCCGACCCGGCCGACATCGCCGACAAGGCGAAGCGCGCCGCGATCGAACGCGCGCTGGACTACATGGGCCTGACTCCCGGCACGCCGCTCAATCAGGTCAAGGTGGACAAGGTCTTCATCGGCTCCTGCACCAACGGCCGGATCGAGGACCTGCGCGCCGCGGCCACGGTCGCCAAGGGCCGCAAGGTCGCCGACGGCGTCTACGCCATGATCGTCCCCGGCTCCGGCCTCGTGAAGGAGCAGGCGGAGGAAGAGGGCCTGGACGTGATCTTCAAGGAGGCCGGCTTCGACTGGCGCGAGCCCGGCTGCTCCATGTGCCTCGCCATGAACGCCGACAAGCTCAGCCCCGGCGAGCGCTGCGCCTCCACCTCGAACCGCAACTTCGAGGGCCGGCAGGGCCGCGGCGGCCGTACCCACCTGGTCAGCCCGGCGATGGCCGTGGCGGCGGCGGTGACCGGCCACCTGACCGACATCCGCGAACTCGCCTGAGGAGCGTCCCGCATCATGGAAAAATTCACCACGCTGACCGGGGTCGCGGCCCCGCTGCCGATCATCAACGTCGATACCGACATGCTGATCCCCAAGCAGTTCCTCAAGACGATCAAGCGCACCGGGCTGGGCAAGCACCTGTTCGACGAGATGCGCTACACCCCGGAAGGGGAGGAGAAGCCCGACTTCGTGCTGAACAAGCCGGCTTACCGCCAGACGAAGATCCTGGTTGCCGGCGACAATTTCGGCTGCGGCTCCTCGCGCGAGCACGCCCCCTGGGCGCTGGCCGATTTCGGCATCCGCTGCGTCATCGCTCCCAGCTTCGCGGACATCTTCTACAACAACTGCTTCAAGAACGGCATCCTGCCGATCATTCTGCCGCCGGAGCAGGTGGACCTGCTGATGGACGACGCCGAGCGGGGCTCCAACGCCGTCGTCTCGATCGACCTGGAGAAGCAGGAGATCACCGGTCCCGACGGCGGCAAGATCCGGTTCGAGGTGGATGCCTTCCGGAAGCACTGCCTGCTGAACGGCCTGGACGACATCGGGCTGACGCTGGAGCACGCCGGCTCGATCGACACTTACGAGACATCGCAGCGCGGCACGCAACCTTGGCTGTGGGCATAGCGCATCAGGGGAGCTTTTCAGGAGCGCCGCGGCGCACTACAAAGCTCCCCAACAGAAAATCCATGGAGTGAACACGCGATGTCCGCCAACAAGAAGCTGCTGATACTGCCCGGTGATGGCATCGGCCCGGAAGTGATGCGCCAGGTGCGGCGTGTGATCGACTGGATGGATCGCAAGAGGCGTGTGACTTTCGACGTTCAGGAAGGTCTGGTCGGCGGTGTCGCCATCGACCACTACGGCGTTCCCATTTCCGACGAGACGATGGCCGACGCCATGGGCGTCGATGCCGTGCTGCTGGGTGCCGTCGGCGGCCCCAAGTGGGACAATATCGGCTTCGACAAGCGGCCCGAGGCCGGCCTGCTGCGCCTGCGGAAGGAACTGGGCCTGTTCGCCAACCTGCGCCCGGCGATCGTGTTCGACGCTCTGGTGGACGCCTCCACCCTCAAGCCGGACATCGTCCGCGGCCTCGACCTGATGATCGTCCGCGAGCTGACCGGCGGCGTCTATTTCGGCGAGCCCCGCGGGATCGAGGACCTGCCCGACGGCCAGCGCCGCGGCGTCAACACCCAGGTCTACACCACGTCGGAGATCCACCGCGTCGCCCGCGTCGCGTTCGAGCTGGCGCGCAAGCGGCAGAACAGGCTCTGCTCGGTCGAGAAGGCCAACGTGATGGAATCCGGCCTGCTGTGGCGGCAGGAAGTGACCAAGCTGCACCAGGCCGAGTATTCCGACGTCGAGCTGACGCACATGTACGCCGACAACTGCGCCATGCAGCTGATCAAGAACCCCAAGCAGTTCGACGTCATCGTCACCGACAACCTGTTCGGCGACATGCTGTCGGACGAGGCGGCGATGATGACCGGCTCGCTCGGCATGCTCCCCTCGGCCTCGCTGGGCGCCCCCGACGATACCGGCCGCCGCCGCGCCCTGTACGAGCCGGTCCACGGCTCCGCCCCCGACATCGCGGGCCGCGACCTCGCCAACCCGATCGCGACGCTGCTCAGCTTCGCCATGATGCTGCGCTACTCGTTCGACATGAACGAGGACGCCGACCTGATCGAGAAGGCGGTCCAGACCGTGCTGAACGGCGGCACCCGCACCTCCGACATCATGGCGCCGGGCATGGCCCGCTGCTCCACGTCGGTGATGGGCGACTCGATCGTCCGCGTGCTGGACAAGATCGCGTCCTGAACCGATCCGAAGCGCGGGCCGGCCCCGGCCCGCGCTTTCAGGATTCCCGATACGCCTCGCGTCACCGCGCCGCATCGACCATCGCGCGCAGAACCGCCATCAGATGCATGCGGAAGCATGCAGGGGGCGGCTGGTGGGTCACGATTACGATGCGACGATCAAGGCGCTGGTCTGGACCGGCACCCCGGCCCTGCTGCGCATGCTGACCGGCGCCGACGTCGAGCGCTTCGTCCCCACCGAATTCGCCAGCATCCGCCTGCGCCGCCCCGACATGGTGGCCGAGCTGGCCGGCGGCGGCGTCTTCCACCTGGAATTGGAATCGGGCAGCTCCCCCGGCATCGTCTGGCGGATGTACGAGTATTACGGCCTATTCTCCGAGCGCTACGGCAACGCGCCGGTCACCCAGCTCGTGCTGCGCCTCGGCGAGCGCCGGGCCGACGAGCCCGCCGGCATCTTCCATCCCAACCTGAACTTCCGCTTCGAGGTCCGCTACATCGCCGACTTCGACGCCGGCCCGCTGCTCGACAGCCCGTCGCCCGACGACGCGGTACTGGCAATCCTGTGCAAATGCGACGATATTCGAGAGCGCGTGCGCGCGATCCTGAAGCGGCTCGCGACACTCGGCAGGCGAGACCGGAACGACGCGGCCAACCGGCTCCTGACCCTGTCGAAACTGCGGAAAGCCGCCCCGGTCGTGGTAGAGGAGGTCAGGAACATGGCAGTGCAGTTCACCCTGGAAGAGTACCCGCTGTACGACGAGGCGTTTGCGAAGGGCATGGCCACGGGCATGGCCAAGGGGAAGGTGAAAAGGCTGCTTCGCCTTATCGAGCGCCGTGTCGGAACGGTTCCCGACAGTGTGGCCGAGCGCGTTCGCAACGGTTCGGCCGAAGATCTTGACCGTTGGTTCGACGCCATCGACGACAGCCGGAACCTGACCGCCGCCGATCTCGACTCTATTCTCGACCTGCGGACGAACTGACATGCCGCTTCCTGGCAGACGACCTCCCTGATCGGCAGAGCACCCCATCCTCGTAGGTCGGACTTCGCCCGCAGGGCGAACTCCGACACCAGCCACCGACTTGTCCATCATGGAAGACCGGTGCGATGGCAGTGGAGTTCATGCTCGAAGAATACCCGCTTCTACGACGAGGCGTTCGCCAAGGGCTATGCCAATGGCCAGATCAGGTGCCTGCTCCATGCGATCGAATGCCGCTGTGGATCAGTTCCCGACCACGTGCCTCACCGCATACTCGCCGGCTCGAACGAAGACCGCGACCGCTGGTTGACGCCATCACCGGCGCCGACAACCTGACCGCCGCCGAACTCGACGCGATCCTGACCCTGCAACCGGCCAGACATCGCCACCCACTACGCTTGCAGACGTTCGGGACCTATCCGCGCTTGCCCATGATCTCGCCTGCTTCCCGCTTAGCCGCCTCCGCTCCCGCCGGATCACCCATTCGCTCAAGACAGCGGGCCGGATTGGAAAGGCTTTGTGCCAGATCACGCGCGAACCGGGCGGGTAACGCCCCGGCGAGCCGCCGCCGTATCTCGACGGCATCGCGGATGGTGTCGAGCGCCGCGCCATTGTCGCCGGCAGCACCGAGGCGGCCGGACAGGTTATCCAGAAGGCGGGCGCGCTTCCCCTCCTCAATACCATCCACTTTCAGAAGCGCACGGCCAATGGCCGCCAGTGGAGCCAGCCGGAAAGTCACCTGCTCCGAAGAGGCCATCGCCCTCCAGCACCCGGCCACGCCCGGATACGCTCCACCGCCTCGATCAGCCACGACACCAGTGACCGGGGACTCTCCCCATGCAGCGTCGCGATGTCATGCGCGAGGCGCCCGAGACGGTCGATCTCGACCGTTTCCGCATGGGCGAGTGCTGCGGCCAGCCAGTCGGGCGCGGCTTGCGGACGTTTGTAAGGCACCCGATGCAGCAGTTCGGCAGCTACTAGATCGGGCTGCGGCGCCGGGACCCGAGCGCCCTTTCACCAGCCCAGCGCATCGACCTTGTCCACGACCCGGTCCGGACCCGGCAGGCCGATGTCGGGCGCCGTCGCGGCCTTGGGCCATCCGTTCGCCTCCGCCACCTTGTCGAGCAGGCGCCCGCGATCATCCCCCTTCACGGGAATTTCCGGCTGTTCTCCACCAGCAGCACATACAGTTCCTTGATGAAGTCCTGCTGCTTCAGCCGGCCGAACGGCAGGTTGTCGCAGGCGAAGTCCACCAGCCCGTCCGAGGCCCTGGTCGGGACGATCTCGAACCCGGCCTTGCGCAGCGCGATGATCACCGCCGTGGCTTGCTTGACGTAATCCTCGTTGAAGAACGACTTGTCCGCGTCCTTGATCGCCAGGGCGATCGTGTCGCGCAAGAGATTGGTGCTCACGCCGGCTCCCGTCTGGAGGTGTGGTCCGCGTGACGGCGCATCTCGGCATCCAGGCGCCCCGTCACGAACAGGAAGAACATGCGGAAATCGCTCGCCAAAGACCAGAGCGGATAGGTGAAGGTGGCCGGCCGGTTGCGTTCGATCGCCAGGTGGCTGATCCAGGCGAAGGCATAGCCGGACACGACGGCTGCCAGCGCCAGCCACGGGTCGAGCGTGATCGCCGCCGCCGCCAGCAGGACGAGGGCCAGCGCGGTGCCGGCGAAGTGGAAGGCCCGGGTGCCCGGCCGGCTGTGCTCAGCCAGGTAATGGGGCCAGAACTCGCGATACGTGGAGTAGTCACGCGCCATATGGTCCTCCAGGGATCATCCCGCCGATCCCACCGAATCGCCCCCGTCCTTGCAAACAGGCGGCGCGGGGCATAAGTCAAGTACCCTTGACGGATAGTCACGGGCGCCGCCGCACGGCGCGCGTCCGGCCCGATACCCAGAAAAGAAACAGGAACGCATCATGGGCTACAAGGTCGCGGTCATCGGCGCCACCGGCAATGTCGGGCGCGAGATGTTGACCACCCTGGCGGAGCGCAATTTCCCGGTCGACGCCGTCGCCGCCCTCGCGTCGGAGAAGTCGATCGGCACGCAGGTCTCGTTCGGCGAGAAGGACATCCTGGATGTCCAGGACCTCGCCAAGTTCGACTTCCGGGGCTGGGACATCGCGCTCTCGTCGCCCGGCAGCAAGGTCTCCGCCCAGTTCTCGCCCAAGGCCGCCGGCGCCGGCTGCGTCGTGATCGACAACACGTCCCATTTCCGCATGGAACCGGACGTGCCCCTGGTCGTGCCCGAGGTCAATCCCGAGGCGCTGGCCGGCTACACCAGGCGCAACATCGTCGCCAACCCCAATTGCTCGACCATCCAGATGGTGGTGGCGCTGAAGCCGCTGCACGACCTCGCCCGCATCAAGCGCATCGTGGTCTCGACCTACCAGTCGGTATCGGGGGCGGGACGTGACGGCATGGACGAGCTGTTCAACCAGACCCGCGCCATCTACGTGAACGACCCGGTCGAGAAGCGCAAGTTCGACAAGCAGATCGCCTTCAACGTCATTCCCCACATCGACAGCTTCATGGAGGACGGCACCACCCGGGAGGAGTGGAAGATGATGGTCGAGACCAAGAAGATCCTCGACCCCCGCATCACCGTCACCGCCACCTGCGTGCGCGTGCCGGTCTTCATCGGCCACGCCGAGGCGGTGAACGTGGAGTTCGAACGATCGATCAGCGCGGACGAGGCGATCGAGGCGCTGCGGGAGGCGCCCGGCATCACCGTGATCGACCACCGCACCGATGAGGGCTTCGTCACCCCGGTGGAATGCGCCGGCGACGACCCCGTGTTCGTCTCGCGGATCCGGGAGGATTTCTCGGTCGAGAACGGCCTGAACCTGTGGATCGTCGCCGACAACCTGCGCAAGGGCGCCGCCCTCAACGCGGTGCAGATCGCCGAACTGCTGATCCAGGATCACCTGCGGAAGTAACGGGCGGTAACACGCCTCCTTCATCATGACCGGACTTGATCCGGTCATCCACGCGCGAACTCCATCATGCTGGTTCGCGCGTGGATGCGCGGGTCAAGCCCGCGCATGAGGAGATCAGGTGCCGGATCACCGTGGATCATCCCTGTCCATCGCCGTAATCTGTGGCAAAAATTCCTTTTCCCTACCGCACCTTGGCGACGTCGAACAGCCGTCCCGGGCGCACCAGCTCGTCCTGGGCGGCGATCAGCTGAAGCTCCCGCGTGCCGGCCTTCAGGGTCGCGGCGAACACGGCATAGATCGCCGCCGCGGCGTGGCCGAGCGCCGCCGCCGCATCGCCGGTCTCCAGGTACTTCGCCAGGAACACCGCGGCCACGCAGTCGCCCGCCCCGTTGGGCGGCGGGTCGAGCGGCAGGCGGGGGGTCGCCACCACATAGGCGCCGTCCGGCGTGTCCAGCAGCATCTCGATGGTGTCGGAGGCAGCTTCCGCACGGGTCAGGCTGGTCAGAAGCACCAGCTTCGGCCCCAGCGCGCGGACGGCCGACGCGGCGGCCAGGGCGTCCTCCATCGAGCGGATCTCGTGCCCGGTCAGGAACTCCAGCTCGAACTGGTTGGGGGTGATGATGCCGGCGGCCGGGACCGCATGCGCCCGCATGAAGCTCCGGATGTCCTCGCTGACGAAGAAGCCACGCCCAACGTCGCCCATCACCGGGTCGCAGCAATAGACCGCCCGGGGGTTGCCGGCCTGGACCCGGCGGACCGTCTCGACGATCACCTGGCCCAGGGCGGCCCCGCCCATGTAGCCGGACAGCACGGCGCCGCAGCGGTCCAGGCCGCCGCGCTGGCCGATGCCGTCGATCACGTCCGCGATATGCTCGGGCGTGAAGACCTGGCCGGTCCAGGACCCGTAGCCGGTATGGTTGGAGAACTGGACGGTATTGACCGCCATCGCGTCGAACCCGAGGCGCTGGAGCGGGAACACGGCCGCACGGTTGCCGACATAGCCGAAGGCGACGTGGGACTGGATGCTGAGGATCTGTTTCATGGCGCCGCCAACGGTGCCACAAGCTCGCGCGCCGCACCAGCCCGCATGACGCGGTTCCGCCCCGCGGCCTTGGCCTCGTAGAGCGCCTGGTCTGCCCGCGCCAGCGGCTGCTCGATCCGGCTGTCGTCGCGCCGGCCCTCGGCCACGCCCAGGCTGACGGTGAAGCGGATCCCGGCGTCGGGCGCGCCTGCGGCGGACATGGCGGGCAGGCGCAGGCCGGCGACATGGTGGCGGACCCGCTCCGCCACGGCCACGGCCTCGTCCTCGCGGGCCTCGGGCAGCAGGACGGCGAACTCCTCGCCGCCCATGCGGCCGGCCAGGTCGTTCTCGCGGATCACCGGGCGGAAGGCGGACGCCAGGAGCATCAGCGCCTCGTCGCCGACCGCGTGCCCGTAGGTGTCGTTGATCCGCTTGAAATGGTCGACATCGGCCATGATCAGGCTGAACGGGGTGCCGGACCGGCGCAGCCGCGCCATCTCGCGCTCGGCGCAGTCGAGCAGGTGGCGCCGGTTTGCGATGCCGGTCAGCGGGTCGGTGGTCGCCAGCAGCACCAGCTCCGCCTCGGTCCGCTTGCGGCCGGTGATGTCCCGGATCATGGCGGTGAAGATCGGGCCTTCCGGTCCCGCGGAGCGGGACAGCGAGATCTCGACCGGGAAGCCGGTGCCGTCGCGGTGCCGGCCGCTTACCTCCGGCCGGTCGGCCATGACCTGCGAGGTCACGGCGTTGCGCAGGAACTCGCCGAAATGGGCGGAATGCCGGGCGTGAAGCGGTTCGGGGATCAGGCGCGACAGCGGCTCGCCCAGGATCTCGTCGGTGCGGTAGCCGAACATCAGTTCCGCCGCAGGATTGAACAGGACGATGCGCTGGCCGGCATCGACCGACACGACCGCGTCGTGGGCGAGGTCCAGGATGTTTTTCAGCCGCGCCTCCGACCGGCGCAGCCGCTCCTCCAGCTGGCCGCGCGCGATCGCGTGCCGCACCGCGCGCTCGATCATGGCGTCCTCGAACTCGCCCTTGACCAGGAAGTCCTGGGCGCCGGCCTCGACCGCGGCGAGCGCCATGTCGTTGTCGCTCAGCCCGGTCAGGACGATCAGGGGCACGGTGGGGGCGGCGCGGCGAATCACGCCGATGGTCGGGAAGCCCTGGCTGTCCGGCAGCGACAGGTCGAGCAGGACGACGTCGAACCGCATCTCCGCCAGCAGCTTCAGCGCATGCGCCAGCGTCTCGACCCAGGTCACCTCGAACTGGCCGCGCCGGCCTCCAAGTGCCCGGGTGACGAGACCGGCGTCGCCCGGCTGGTCCTCGACGAGCAGGACGCTTATGGTCTCGACGGTATGGCCTGCGGGAGTGAACATTCTATGGCGGTCCGCCATCCGCCAGGGGGAGCGGAGCCTCCCGGGCATGGGCGATTCAACGGTGGAAACGACGATATCATAACAAATTGCGAGGGAGGTAGGGCGCAAAATTCACCACCTGAAGGTGGCGCGTCATTGTGCTGCACCTCCGCCCATGTCGCCGATTGCCCTTTGCCGCACCTGCGCTGTAAGGTCCCGGCCAATCAGAACGGCATCTTCGGGAGACCACCCATGGCAATGACTGTCCGCCCCCGTCGCAGCGTCCTTTACATGCCGGGGTCCAACCCCCGGGCCATGGAGAAGGGGAAGACCCTGCAGGCAGACGGGCTGATCCTCGACCTGGAGGATGCGGTCGCTCCCGATGCCAAGGCCCAGGCCCGGACCCAGATCGGCGACGCGATCCGGGGCGGCGGCTACGGCCGGCGCGAGCTGATCGTCCGGACCAACGGGCTCAACACCCCCTGGGGCTACGAGGACCTGGTGTTCGCCGCCACCTCGGGCGCCGACGCGGTGCTTCTGCCCAAGGTCGAATCGGCCGACATGGTCCGCCAGGCGGAGCAGGTGCTCGTGGTGTCCGGGGCTCCGGCCGACCAGAAGATCTGGTGCATGATGGAGACCCCGCTGGCGATGCTGAACGTCAAGGAGATCGCCGGCGCCTCGCCCCGCCTGGGCGGCCTGGTGATGGGGACGTCCGACCTCGCCAAGGACCTCCACGCCGCCCACACGCGCGACCGCCTGCCGATGATCACCAGCCTGGGCTTGTGCCTGCTGGCGGCGCGGGCCTACGGCCTCGCCATCCTGGACGGCGTCTATCTCGACCTGAACGACGACGACGGCTTCGCCGCCAGCTGCCGGCAGGGGCTGGAGCTGGGTTTCGACGGCAAGACCCTGATCCACCCCAAGACGCTGGCCGCCGCCAACGCGGTGTTCGGCCCGTCGGCGGAGGAGGTGGCCTGGTCCCGCCGGATCATCGACGCCTACCAGGCCGCCGTGGCCGAGGGGAAGGGCGTGGTGCTGGTGGACGGCAAGCTGGTGGAGAACCTGCATGTCGAGAACGCCCGCCGCCTGGTGTCGCTCGCCGAGGCGATCGAGGCCATGGACGCCGCCGCCTGACACCCCCATCCCAGTTCCCGCGTCAGGAGAGAGCCAAGGCCATGACCAAGACCAATCCCGGCAACTATTTCGAAGATTTCCGCCTGGGCCAGGAGATCGTCCACGCCACGCCGCGCACGGTGACCGAAGGCGATATGGCGCTCTACGTGGCGCTCACCGGTTCCCGCTTCGCCCTGCATTCGGCCGATACCTTCGCCCAGGACCTCGGGTTCGAAGGGGCGACGATCGACGACGTGCTTGCCTTCCACGTGGTGTTCGGCAAGACCGTGCCCGACGTCTCGCTGAACGCCGTCGCCAACCTGGGCTACGCCGCCTGCCGCTTCGGCGAGCCGGTCTATCCCGGCGACACCCTGTCCTCGGTCTCCCAGGTGATCGGCCTCAAGGAGAATTCCAACGGCAAGACCGGCACGGTCTATGTCCGCTCGGTCGGCGTCAACCAGCGGGACGAGATGGTGCTGGACTATTGCCGCTGGGTGATGGTCCGCAAGCGCGACGAATCGGCGCCGGCGCCCGACCCGGTGGTTCCCGAGCTGCCCGACGCCGTCGCGGTCCACGACCTGATCGTGCCGACCGGCGCCGGCTTCGCCGTGTACGACACGGTCGCGGCGGGCTCCCCGCACCTGTGGGACGACTACGAGGAGGGCGAGCGGATCGACCATGCCGACGGCATGACGATCGAGGAGGCGGAGCACGCCATGGCGACCCGCCTCTACCAGAACACCGCGCGCGTCCACTTCAACCAGCATACCGAGAAGGACGGGCGGTTCGGCCGGCGGCTGATCTATGGCGGCCATATCATCAGCATCGCCCGCGCCCTCAGCTTCAACGGGCTGGCCAACGCGGTCCGCATCGCCGCGATCAACGGCGGGCGCCACGTCGCCCCGACCTTCGCGGGCGACACCATCTACGCCTGGAGCGAGGTGCTGGAAAAGCACGAGCTGCCCGGCCGCCACGACATCGGCGTGCTTCGCCTGCGCACCGTCGCCGCCAAGGACCGGCCCTGCGCCGACTTCCCCGGCACCGGGGCGGACGGGAAGACGGACCCATCCGTCGTGCTCGACCTCGACTACACCGTGCTGATGCCGCGCCGGGTGTCCTGACCGGCCCAGAAGCCGGAGTGTCGTAGGTCGGCCTTCGCCCGTCAGGGCGAACGCCGACACCCTGCGTCAACGCTCCGGCCACGCTGTCGGCGTCGGCCTTCGGCCGAGGCCGACCTACGATAAATCAATAAGAAAATTGTGCCGTTCACGAGGGCTCGCGGTCCTTCCCCGCTTCGGGATCGCGGGCCAGCGTGAGCACGGCATGGGCCGCGGCGTCTGCCATCTGGTGGAGCACGGTGGCGTCGATGTTCGTCAGGTCGTCGCAGGCTTGATGGTAGCAGGGGTCGTACGGCTGCCCGGCGGTGCCGCCGAACCGGGCGGCCGACTCCTCCGACTTGATCTCCCCGGCGCCGGTATAGAGCCCGCCGGTCGGGATGCCCGCCCGGGCGAAGGGCGCGTGGTCCGATCCGCCGCGCATCGGGGTGGATCCGGCCTCCAGCCCGATCGAGGCGAAATAGTCCCTGAACACCCGTGCGATCGCGGCCGGGCCGTCATAGATCAGCCGGCCCGGATTGGGCGAGCCCAGCATGTCGAAGTTGAGCACGGCGGCCAGCCTGCCGCGCTCCTCCTCCGTCAGGGACTGGAGATGGTGGCGGGAGCCGACCAGCCCGACCTCCTCGGCGCCCCAGAAGGCGAACCTGACCCGGTTGGCCGGGGGCTCGCCGCCACCGAGCCCGCCCTCGCCGAGCCCGGCCATGCGGAGCGCGGTCTCCAGGACGACGGCCGAGCCACTGCCGTTGTCGTTGATGCCCGGTCCCTCGGGCACGCCGTCCAGGTGCGCTCCGACCAGAACGGTCTTTCCGGTGGTCCCCTCCGGCCCGTCGGCCAGGACGTTGCGGCTCGACCGGGTGCCGGTGCGGGCATCGACCGCCAGCCGGATCTCCGGCCGGGCCTCGCGCAGCCGCGCGCCATAGTCCGCCGGGACGCCGACGACCGGGACCGGCGCCGGATCGCCCAACTGGCCGCGGAAGGCGCCCGTGCGCCCCTCCGTGCCCTCGTTGTAGATCACGACGCCCTTGGCCCCGGCCGCCGCGGCGTGGCCGACCTTGGTCTGGAAGGTGCAGGTGCCGCGCTGGACCAGGGCGACGGCGCCGCGGGTGAAGCCCTGGAAGTCGGACGCCTCGCAGGCGAGCGGCGAGCCCGACGGAGGGACCGCGGGAGCGGTCACGTCGCCGCTGCCGGAATTGGCGAGGGTCCTGAGCAGGTCCCGCTCGATCGCGATGCCCGGCGCGGTCAGCACGGGTGGCGCGTTCTCCTCGAAGAAGGGGAACTCGAACTCTTCGAAGCGGACCGCGTAGCCGGCCTCTTCCAGCATGGCCGCGACATGGTCGGCGGATTGCTCGTGGCCGGGCCGTCCGGCGGCCCGGTTGCCGCCGTTCTCCTCGGCGATCCGCTGGAACGAGCGGAGATGAGTCATGACGCCGTCTTCCGTCACCGCGTCCCGGAGCGCCTCGGTGGCCGCCATGTCGGCAACGGCCGGGACTGCGGCGAGACACAGGGCGCCGGCCAGGACGGCATGGCGCGCGGCGGACATCCACGTCGACGCTCCATCTCGCATCGGATCTGCTCCAGGTTCGGGAAGGCACGATCCGATACATAGGGCCATGGCGCGGATTATCCGCCGGGCACGGGAAATACCTTGGTTTCGCCCCAATCCCGGGCTTGGGGCCGGGTCAGTCCAGTTCGGCCACCTCGGAGGAGGCGAAGACTCCGGACGCCTTGGCGATGCTGGGTTCGTAGGGATGACGCTTGCGCGGGTAGACGCCGCTCAGGCGCTTCACATAGGCCTCGGTCTCGCGGTAGGGAGGAACGCCGCGGTGGCGCTCCACGGCGCCCTCGCCGGCATTGTAGGCGGCGGCGACCAGAGCCACGTCGCCCCGGAAATAGGCCATCAGCCAACGCAGGTAGCGCATCCCGCCCTGGATATTCTCCTTCGGGTCGAAGGGGTCCTTGACCCCGAACCGCTCCGCCGTGTCCGGGATCAGCTGCATCAGCCCCTGGGCGTTGCGCGGCGACACGGCGTCGGCCCGGTAGCCGGATTCGATCTGCATGATCGCCAGCACGAAATCGGGGTCGAGGCCATAGGTCGGCGCCATCGACCGGACCATCTTCTCGATCTTCGCCGGAGCGGGAAGGTGGCCGGCGCCGCGGACGCCGGGGACGTAGCAGCCCGGCGGCTGGACCTGCCTGACGCCCGCGACCTGGGTTGTCAGCTCGCGGGCCTCGATGTGGCCCAACTCGATCGCGCGGCGGACCCAGGCGGCCGCCATGGCCTGGTCGCGCGGCGCGCCCTTGCCGGTGAGATAGAGCCGGGCGAGCCGGTATGCCGCGATCGGATGCCCCTTCGATGCTGCCTGGCAGTACAGATTGAACGCCCTGCCGTAATCGAGGGCGACGCCGACGCCGTTCTCAAGCCGCCGGCCCAACTCGAACTGCGCCCGGGTGCTTCCGGAATTGGCCAAGGTTTCAAGGGCAAGTACAGTGCGATCCGGCGTTGCGGCATATGCGGGAATAGTACTGAAGCAAAGGCCGAAAATAATCAACGTTCGTCGGATTGCCTTCATTGCCGAGCGACTTTCCTTTGATCAAGACTGACCTATTCGAAGTAACACAGGGCGTCTCGTCGCCCAAGAGCAACTTTCGGCTATCGGGAAGCCCATCCGGTTCACCCCGATGTTCGCCGCCGGCCGCACCCGCCTCTCCGGTCGATACCATGCGAAGCGGGGCGCGCCTGGCCGGCTCAGGCCTGGAGGGGCGCCGTCTCACGCTCCAGCAGTACCGCTTCCGCCTCCGCCGCGATGGCGAGCGAGGCGGTGATGCCGGGCGATTCGATGCCGTAGAGGTTGAGAAGGCCCGGCACGCCGTGCTGGCGCGGCCCCTGGATCATGAAGTCGGCGTCGGCCGCTCCGGCGGCGACCAGCTTCGGCCGGATGCCCGCATAGCCTGGCTGCAGCGCATTGTCCGGCAGGTCCGGCCAGTAGCGGCGGATCGCTCCGTAGAACTTGTCGGCGCGCCGGATGTCCACGTCGTAGTTGATCCGGTCGATCCACTCCACGTCGGGGCCGAACCGCGCCTGCCCGGCCAGGTCGAGCGTCAGATGGACGCCCAGGCCGCCCGGTTCCGGCACCGGATAGATCAGCCGGCTGAACGGCGCCCGCCGCGCCAGCGAGAAGTAATTGCCCTTGGCTAGATGGATCGGCGGGATCGTCTCCGCCGGGACGCCTTGGATCGACCGGGCGATCTCCTGGGCGAACAGCCCGCCCGAATTGACCACCAGATTGGCGAGCAGGCGGAACGGCTCCGGGCCGCCCGTCTCGATGATGATGCCGTCGTCGGTGACCCGCCCGCCGGCGACCGGGCTGTTGAAGGCCACCATGCCGCCATGGTCCTCCAGCTCGCCCTGGTACGCCAGCATCAGGCCGTGGGTATCGACGATCCCGCTCGACGGGGAATGCAGGGCGCCGACGGTGTGCAGCGCCGGCTCCAGCGCCGCGACGTCGGCGGCGCTCAGCCATTCCAGGTCGGTCACGCCGTTGGCCCGGGCCTTGGCGTCGATCTCGGAGAGCTTGCCGCGCTGGCCCTCGTCGGTCGCGACAAGCAGCTTGCCGCAGCGGCGGTGGGGAACGCCCCGGTCGGCGCAGTAGGCGTAGAGCGCGTCGCGGCCCCGGACGCAGAGCCGCGCCTTCAGGCTGCCCTTGGGATAATAGAGGCCGGCATGGATGACCTCGCTGTTGCGCGAGCTGGTGCCGCTGCCGATGCAGTCCGACCCTTCCAGCAGGACGACGTCCCGGCCGGCCAGCGCCAGCTGGCGGGCCACCGCCAGCCCGATCACTCCCGCGCCGATCACCACGCAATCGACTCTCTCCGGGGCCACGCCTTCCAGGGCGAGGTTCGGCTGATTTTCGCTCATCATCACCTGACTGATCGCTGAAACCCGCGGATCGGTTCGCCTGCGCGCTAAGCCGGTCCGCCAATCTGTCCAGCGGTCACTATGCCGCGCGACGAAGGGGTGCGTCCATGGCTCCGACGAACGCGCCCAAGAAAGAGGGCGGCGTCCCCTTCGGGGAACACCGCCCTTGACAGTGCGAGGCTAAACATCGAGAGGCATTGGGATAGAGAATCGGTCCGAACCCCACTTCGTTCGGACCCGGCGCCGGGTATTGCAGGAAACGACGGTCCGGCGGCACCGATCCAGCCCGTCATCCGCTGTACGACGGCAATCATGTCGATCATGGCTGGAGGATCTGCGGCGGATACCTTCCGCTTTACTCCTGGGAGGACGAAGAACTATTCGACATCCGGCCTTGATCCAGTGACTACCGAAGTTATGCACCGTTAACATTGAAGGTCGGTGCCGCGTTCCCTTTGCGACTCAAAATTTTCCTTTTCAACTCCTCGTGCCTGTCTTCGCCTTGCTGAGCGCGTTGGCCGGAGTCCATGTCGGCCGGCCGCGGCCGGTCCCGTTGGTGCCGGTCCGCTGCGGCGTGGTCTTGGCCGCGGCCGGGGGCTTCGGCGGAGCCGTCACCCGCGCCGGCGCCGGTCTCGGCGGGGCGGCCGTCCGCGCGGGGCCGCGGGCTTGGCGGGGCCGGGCGCCTTCCGCTGCGGGGCGGCGGCTTCCCGCGGCGGTTCGGCGCAGGAGAGCAGCCCATGGTAGGCTGTGCGGAAAAGCTGCGGGAAGGCGTCGAACGTCTCGTTGTGGGATCGGGCATACGACAAGGCGATCTTCGTGGCCATCCTGTGGATGTCTGCACGCTCGCTGATGCTCATCGGTGGGGGCTCCTCAGTGTCCGCCCGGACAGGGCAATCCTGCCCATTCGGCTGATTAACGCCGGCCATGTCCCTGTGTTCCCACAAGGACTCGCCGAAATTGCGGAAACCGCAGCGGTTCTCCGGGACTGTTCGCAACCGCCTTCGCCTGTGATGGTTAACGTATTGGAATCCACTCAACCAGAGAAAGCCTGGCCATGCGAAGTATTCGATACGAGCGCTTCGGCGAGCCGTCCGACGTCCTGTTCCTGGAAGAGCGGGAAAAACCCCGGCCCGGTCCCGGCGAGGCGCTGGTGCGCCTCCGGCTGCGCTCGATCAACCCGGCGGACCTGCTCCAGGTCCGCGGCCTCTACGGGCAATTGCCGCAGTTGCCGGCGACCGCCGGGATGGAAGGCGTCGGGGTGATCGAGGAGCTGGGCGAAGGCGTCGCGGAGCGGCCGGGCCTGACGGTCGGCAGCCGGGTCATGCCGCTGGGGAGCCCGGCCTGGCAGGAATACGCCTGCGTCAAGGCGGCGGCGCTGCTCCCGATCCCGGACGCCATGCCCGACCAGGTCGCGGCGCAGGCCTTCGTCAACCCGGTCACCGCGTGGCTCATGACAGTGGAGGAGCTGAAGCTCAAGCCGGGCGATACCGTTCTCGTGACGGCAGCCGGCTCCGCCCTGGGGCGCATCGTCATCCAGCTCTCCCGGCGTCTCGGCTTCAAGGTGATCGGCACCGTCCGCCGGTCGGCCCAGGCCGACGAGCTGATGCCGCTCGGCGCCCACGCCATTGTCTCGACCGCGGACGACGACCTGCGCGGGCGCGTGCTGGAACTGACCGGCGGCCGGGGTGCCGACGGCGCGATCGAGGCGGTCGGCGGCGCGGTCGGGGCCGCGGCGGCCAGCGCGCTGGCGCCCGGAGGCACGATGCTGGTCTATGGCCTGATGTCCGGCGAGCCGATCCCGGTCCCGGTGTCCGACATGATCTTCAAGACCCTGTCGATCAGGGGGTTCTGGCTGGCCGACTGGGCTCGCAAGGCGCCGGACGACGTGCGAAGCGACGCGATTTCCGAAGTTTTCGGCCTGCTGGCGGAAGGGGGGATCGATCTTCCGGTGGCCGCCGTCTATGATCTGGCCGAGATCCGCGACGCGGTCATGGCCGCGGAATCTTCCGGCCGTCCCGGCAAGGTCCTGCTGGGCGGGTAGTCCGCCGGAATCCGGGGACGGGATCTTCGGCAGCGTTCGAGGCTTTCCCCCGTCCGACCGCCCTGGTGCATAGACCTGTCGCAAGAAAGAGGAGGATTTCATCGTGAAAGCGAATCGCGCTCCCGTCATGGCGGTTCCCGTCATGCTCGGAGCCATCATCCTCGGTGCCGCCGGGCCCGTGGCGGCCCAGCAGTCCGCTCCCGCGCAGCCCTACGGCCAGGAAGCGGCGCCCGGCGTCACTGCGACCCCCAACCGCCAGATGCAGCCGAGCGGCATGCCCACGGGTCTGTCCGCCGGCCGGACGCAGGCTCCGCCGGCAACCCCGACCGCTCCCTCTTCCGGCGCCTCGACCGGGACCCAGCTCAGCCTGGAGCAGGGGCGCCCGTCCGTCGCCGATCGCATGGACAAGGACCAGCGCGAGATGGAGCTGGTGCAGACCAGCCTGCTGAACCGCTTCGGCGGCATGGGCTTCGCGGAGATGCGCAACTTCCGCAAGATCGGCGAGACTTACGCGGCCGAGGTGCGGACCGTCGAGGGCGTCTGGATCAACGTCGTGATCGACCCCGTGACCGGCGCCGTCACCGTCCAGCAATGACCAGGTCCCCGGAGCCCGCCGTCCGGCCGCCTCACTCCAGCAGGCGGTTCCAGGTCCCCATGATCCGGCCGACGCCGGAACGGCCGGTCAGGTCGTACAGGCGCAAGGGCTGGTCGACCCTCTGGCCGGCGTCCCGCCCCAGGGATCTGACCGCGACTTCCGATGCCAGCCCGCGGCCCGGGCCGGAAAGGGGTCCCGGCAGCAGTCCGAGCGGTATGCGGATGCTGATCCCCTGGTCCATCGCCCCGGTTCCCGCATCGGTGACCGTGGCATAGGCGCCGATGCGCACGCCGCCTTCGAAGGCGCGGCTCAGTTCCACCGTCGCGCCGAGGTCGCCCGCCAGGTAGCGGCCGGCCCTGATCGTACCGTGGGTCAGGCCGTCGCCGCTCTCGTAATACAGGCTGGCATGGGCCGAGGCGTAACCCTGGGCCTCGAAATAGAGCAGGTTGCCGGGAACCCGCTTCGCCACCAGGTCGGCATCGACGCCGACCGCCCAGCGGGCGCCGAACGGCCGGTACAGCACCTCGCCTTCCCAGCCACCGAACATCTCGTCCAGGTGTCCCGCGGACAGGCGGGTATGCCAGTCGGAGACCGGGTTCCACAGCCACGCGGTGTACAGGTGGTCGGCCGTGACGGCGACGCCGTCGGCGTACCGGGCGATATCGCCGCGCACCGTGGGCAGGCCCGCGTCGGGCTCGTCGCGCTCACCGGCCTGCGGCCCGGCCAGATCGCTGCCCAGGTTGAAGCGCAGCCCGGCGCCGGTGACGAAGCCGCCCGACAGCCCGCTCACCACGGCGGCGTCGAAGGTCGCGCGGTGGGCCGGCGGACCGGACCGGAAGGCGGGTCCCAGTTCGAGCCGCGGGGTCAGCCTGAAGTCCCAGCGCTCGCCCGGCGCCCGGGGCGGGGCGTCGGTGCTCCCGGCCCGGTTCAGCTCCGCCGTCCGCCAGATTTCGGCGGGCGAACCGGCATGGCGGCTGGCGCGCTCCAGGTCGGCGCGTAGGATGGACACTGCGGTCCCGTTCAACTCCGCCGGGCCGAGCACCACGGTGAGCCGCTCGATCTCCGCCGGCGCGCGCGCCGCCATGATCCGGGCCGCCCGGCCGGCCGTGCGGGCGGGCGGCCCGTCGGGAACCTCGTCCAGCCAGGCCGTGGCCTCCCCGTCGTCGACCCTGACCGCCCGGGCGGGCAGCCCGCCGGAGCGGAGCGCCGCCAGGATGCGCCGTTCGGCGGTTCGCGGCGTCGTCCGGGCCGGGCGGGCTCCGAGCGGGGGGTGGGCGTCTTTCCCGGGCGGAGCGGCGGAGGCGCGACCGTCCAGCCCGGCGGCGTCGAGGACGAGCGCTGCCCGCAGCATGGCGAAATGCCCCTGCTCCAGCCCGGCGCCGACCTCGATCCAGGGCAGCGGACGCCACGCCAGCCCGACATTCACTGGGAAGGGGCGGGACAGGCCGGGATGGGCCGCCCGCTCGGCCCGCAGCGGATCGCCGGTATAATCGGCCTTCAGCGACAGGCCATCGACCGGGGTCCGGACTTCGACACCGCCGATCGGCGAGAGGCCGGAGCCGAACAGGTTTCCCTGTCCGAACCGGCCCCAGCCGAGCCCCAGGGTCCAGTCGGTGTCGAACCACCGCCGGCTCATCACGAGATAGCGGGCGGCCTGCCCGCCGCTCTGGAACAGGCCGCGGGCGCCGATCGAGACCTCGGGCCGGGCGGCGTTCTCGCGCAGCAGCCTGAGCTTCAGGTCCAGCCCGCCCGACTGCCCGCCGGGACGTTGATAGGTCGCGATTCCGGTGGATTGCCGGAGCGTCGCCTCCAGGTCCGGCAGGGCCTGGAGCGTGACGAAGCCGTGCCTGTACAGCGGCGTCCAGGCCGCGCCGGTGGCCAGGGTGTCGGGCGGCAGCATGCGGGCGCCGGGGACCTGCAGCAGCCCGGCCCCGCCGGTGTCGGTCAGGGACGGCCCGGCGCCGACGGAGGCCGGCAGGGCGGCAGCCGCCAGCGCCGCGAGGCCGGCGAGAGCGCGTTTGCAGGACCCGGTGGATGGAACCGTTGCGGACACGCGTCGTTTCCGGATAGGTCCAGGACAATGCGTCCTTTTTAGCTGCAGGCTGCATGCGTGCGCAACCGGCGAGACGCCGCACCGGTCCGATCAGCGGAGATAGGTCGCTCCGGGCAGCTTGGCGCCGGTCAGGTCGGCGCCCTCCAGGTCGGCAAGGTCGAGGTTCGCCTCGCTGAGATTGGCCGAGGCCAGCAGCGTGCCCACCAGATGGGCCCGGCGCAGGTCCGCCCCGAGCAGGGAGGTCGCCCAGATCCGGCCGCCCGGCTTGCCGTTGCCGTCCAGGATCTGGGCCGGGCACAGCAGCGCGTCGTGCAGGTCCGCGCCGACCAGGCGCGCGTAGCTGAGGTTGGCGCCGGACAGATCGGCGCCGCTGAGGTTGGCCCCTTCGAGGTTGGCGCCGGACAGGTCGGCCATGATCATCTTGGCGCCCGCCAGCAGGGCCTTGACCAGCGACGCTCCGCGCAGGGTGGCGCCGCTCAGGTTGACGTTGCGCAGGTCGACGCGGTTGAGGTCGGCGCCGTCCAGTTCGGCCCGGGCGCCCCGCGCGCCGCCGCTCTCGATCCAGCGCTCGTGGTTGTTGATCACCCGATGGATCTCCAGCCCCAGGGTGTCCAGCATCTTCGTGAAATGAGCGCCCGCCAGGTCGGCATGGGTCAGGTCGCAGCCGGACAGGCGGGTGCCGACCAGGTCGGCGTTGTGGAACCGGGTGCCGACCAGGGCCGCGCCATCCAGGTTCGCACCGCACAGGCGGCATTCCGACAGGTTCGTGCCGGTCAGGTCGGCTTCGCTGAGATCCGCGTTCTGCAGGTTGCACCCGGTCAGGTCCGCCCCGGTGAGGTCGGCGCGCCGCAGCGACGCGGCGGTCAGGTCCGTCCGCGAACAAAGTCCGGCGGGCACCGGCAGCCGGGACGGCGCCGTCCTGTCCCGCGTCGGCAGGCCGTGCCGGGATGCGCGCGGCATGGCCGTCAGGTCCGGCGGGCCGCCGTCGGCGGGGGGCACCAGGGTTCCCTCGCGCAGGTCGGCATCCCGGAAGTTCGCCCCGGTGCAGTCCGCCGAATGGAGCCGGGCGCCGCGCAGATCGGTGCCGGAAAGATCGGCGCCGCGCAGGTCGCAGTGGCGCAGGTCGACGCAGAACAGGTCGGCGCCGGACAGATTCGCGCCCGCCAGGTTGGTCCTGGCAAGCTTGGCGCCGCCCAGCATGGCGCCGCGCAGATCGACGTCCCGGAGATCCAGTCCTTCGAGGTTCGACAGGGAAAGATCGGCGCAGGCCCCGCCCGCCAGACCCCTGACCCAGCGCGAGTGCTTGTCCAACGCATCCTGCAAGAATTCGGGCGTCATCGTCTTCCGTCGGCGGATCGCAGCGCCAGGCGAGCCACCTGGTGGCCGCTCATGCTTTGCGTGCAGAATGGCCGTAATTCATTACAGAACAATAAACCCTTATGTTTTTACGGTTGCCCGCGAAGCCTGCCCGACGTGGTCCCCGGGCCACGATCCGGGACAAAGTTGGAACCAAGGTGCCTACCACTTCATTTAGGTGTATAGTCAAGCCGAAAGAGTGGTGGTGGAAAGTCGATGAGAGTCCTTTTCCGTAGAGTCCTGGTCCTTTGCGCTCTCGGCGGCGGCTTGCCGGGCGCGGCTCCCGCGCCGGCGCAGGCGGTCGAGCCGTTCCTTCCGGCATTGGCCGAGGCGACCGAAGCCGATGTCGCGATCGCGCGCCGGCTCAGCAAGGACGGTCCGCTCGAGGTGGACGGCCAGCGGCTGCGCAATCTCGCGGCACTCCGCCGATTCTATGCCGAGCGCGGCTTCGATCCGGCCTGGACCGAGGCTGCCGGCCTGGCTCCGGCGGCACCCGGGCTGGTAGCACTGGTCAGGCAGGCGGAGCGGGAAGGGCTGGAGCCGCAGCATTACCATCCCGACGCGATCGAGCGGCGGCAGGGCATGGCCGATTTGGCGACGCTGGCCGACCTGGACCTGCTGATCACCGACGCGGTCATGGAATACGCGGTCGACCTGCGCGCCGGGCGCCTGACGCCCCGGCAGATCGCCCCTGAACTGGCCGCGGTGCCGCCTCGCCTGGACCCGCAGGAGATCGCGCGGGCCGCCCTGGCGGCGCCCGACCTCGCCGCCTTCCTGGCCGGCTTCACGCCGCACCATTCCCAGTACGCGGCCCTGCGCGAGGTGCTGAAGCACTACCGGGCGGTCGCGGCGGGCGGCGGCTGGCCCGCCGCGGGCGACGGGCCGGTGCTGAAGCCGGGCATGCAGGATGCCGGCGTGCCGGCCTTGCGGCGGCGCCTCGCCGCGACCGGCGACTATGCCGGAAAGGACCTTTCCTCCACGTTCTACGACGCACCGCTCCAGACGGCGGTGAAGCGGTTCCAGTCCTACAACGGCCTCGACCAGGACGGCGTGGTCGGCGTCTCGACGCGGGCTGCCCTCAACGTCCCCGCGGCCCGGCGGGTCGGCCAGATCATCGCCAACATGGAACGCTGGCGCTGGCTGGAGGACGACCTGGGCGAGCGGCACGTCATGGTGAACATACCCGGCTATACGCTCAAGGCGGTGGCCCCGGGCGTCGAGCCGCTGCGCATGCCCGTGATCGTCGGCACCGTGGAACGGCCGACGCCGGTGTTCAGCCACCGCATCAACCATCTGGTGTTCAATCCGACCTGGACGATCCCGCCGACCGTCGCCCGCAACGACATCCTGCCGAAGCTGATCCGCAATCCCGGCTACCTGAAGGAGCACGGCATCACCCTGTACGAGAGCTGGGCGGCCGGTGCCCGGAAGCTCGACGCGCGGGGGATCGACTGGCGCGGCGTCGGGCCCAGGATCACCCGGTACCGGATGCGCCAGGACCCCGGGCCGAAGAACTCGCTGGGCCAGGTCAAGTTCATGTTTCCCAACGATTTCGACGTCTACCTGCACGATACTCCGGCACGCGACAAGTTCAACCGCAACGCCCGCGGCCTGTCGTCGGGCTGCGTCCGCGTCGGCGATCCCGACGCCCTGGCCCGGTTCCTGCTGGAGGGGATGGAGGACTGGACGGCGGAGCGTCGCCGGCAGGTGCTCGACGCCGGGGAAACGAAGACCGTCTGGCTGCGGCAATCCGTCCCGGTCCACCTGACCTATCAGACCGTCTTCGTCGACGACGCCGGCCGGACCCAGTTCCGCGACGACATCTACGACCGCGACGGCGCCTTCATGAGCGCCCTGATGAAACGGTTGCCGGTCCAGCAGACGGTGGCGCAGGCGGTGAACTGACCCGCCTGCGCCGGTCGCCCTGGCGCGTCCCGCCCGCGCCGGAAGACCCGGCACTCTCGCCATGTCTCGAAATGGTCACTCCGCGGCCGCTGGAATGTTGCGGTATCAGCGGCTTCTCCCGTGTATGTAAACCTTTGCTTAACCCGCCCCGGCAATGCTGGGGCCGTCGCGACGACATATTGATACCGTCGCGGGGATTTATTTGGAATTTTAGGCGTTTTTTTGCTGGGGGCGGGAAGATGCGGGACGAACGCGCGGAGCAGTGCCGGGCAGATGCGGTCGGGCGGCGTTCATTCCTCGGCTTTGGTCTTGCCGCCGCCACCGCAGTCATCCTGGATCCCGTGCAGGCTCTGGCCGCCAGCCGCGTCGCCACGCCCCGCCGGGTGTCGCTCCTGAACACCCACACCGGCGAGCGCCTCACCACGGAGTATTGGACCCGCGGGCGTTACCAGCGCGACGCGCTTCGGGCTATCGACAGGATCCTGCGGGACCACCGCACCGACGCGGTACACCCCATCGACCCCGGACTGCTGGACACGCTCCACGCGCTGCAGTCCCGGCTCGGCGTTCGCGCCCCGCTCCATGTCATTTCCGGCTACCGCTCGCCGGAGACCAACGAGATGCTGCGGGAGACCGGCGGCGGCGGGGTCGCCCGGAGCAGCTTCCACATGCGCGGGATGGCGATCGACATCCGGGCGCCGGGAATCGACTCCCGGATGGTCAGGCGCGCGGCGCTGCGCTTGCGGGCGGGCGGCGTCGGCTTTTATCCCCAGAGCGATTTCGTCCATGTGGACGTCGGGCCGGTCCGCTCCTGGTGAAGACGGCGACAACGGCGGACCCGAAGTAGTTCTGCCGCTTTTTTCATCATTACATTAGGTTTTTTCTGCAGCCGCCCGTTCCATCGATAGATGAATCGAGGGCGGGGGCTTCTGGCTTATCGGGTGGAACCATGCCCGGCACCTTCGTATAAGGTGAGCGACGCGCCCGCAAGTCTAGTCCTGCTTAGTGGATATCGTAAATTACTGAAAGAGCGACAGTGTATTGAAATACTTTGAATTAAACATCTGTTCTGATCGAAGAAACGTTTGCTGGCTTTTTACGCCCGAAATAAAAAGCATAACAGGGAGGTGCAAACGTTTTCTGCGATCGGGGTAGCCGATTTTCTTCCGGCTGCCGGCCCTCGTAGGGCATTCCTGACGCTTTAAGTGAAATAGCGGGTAACTTGGTAACTTCCTCCTACCAAAGCAATGTATTGCTTCGTAGAATGGGGACAGACAGCTGTTTTCGTGGTTGTCTATGCAGGCAATTTCAGCCCAGGGGAACATTCGTTGGGTAAATTCATCATCACGATAGATACCGAGGGCGATAACATATGGGACGGCCTGCGTGAAACCACGACGCGCAATGCTGCGTATCTGCCGCGGTTCCAGGATCTTTGTGAACGGCACGGGCTGAAGCCGACATACCTGGTGAACCACGAGATGGCCGTTTCGCCGGCCTTCGTCGAATTTGGCCGGGACGTCCTTGCGCGGGGCCGGGGCGAGATCGGCATGCACCTGCACGCGTGGGACTCCCCGCCGTTGGTGCCGCTCACCAGGGACGACCACAAGTACAAGCCGTATCTGATCGAGTATCCGGTCGAGGCCATGAGGGCCAAGATCGACTATATGACCAAGCTGCTGCAGGACGTGTTCGATACGCCGATCACCAGCCACCGCGCCGGCCGGTGGGCGATGAACGAGACCTATGCCGGCATCCTGATCGAGCACGGCTACCTGGCCGACTGCTCGGTGACGCCGCATGTGGACTGGCGCGGGACCCCGGGCAATCCGGCCGGCGGCGGCGGCACCAACTATCAGGGCTATCCCGACGTTCCCTATTTCGTCGATCCAGCCGACATCAGCCGGCCTGGCCAGTCGCAGCTGCTGGAAGTCCCGATGACGGTGTCCAAGCGCCTGCCGCTGGCGTTGCGCGACGTCTTCGGCGGTTACCTGCAGCAGGGCGGCGTCCCGGCGCGACTGCTCAACCGGATGCTGAAGAACTACTGGCTGCGCCCGAACGGCAGGAACGGTGCCGCCATGATGAGCCTGGTGCGGTCCGAGGCGGCGGCCGGGGCCGCCCATGTGGAGTTCATGCTGCACTCCTCCGAGTTCATGCCGGGGGGCAGTCCGACGTTCCGCGACGCCGACGCGATCGAGCGGCTCTATGCCGACATCGACGCCGTCTTCGCCGAGGGTGCCGCCAGGTTCGAAGGCGCCACCCTGGCCGAGTTCCGGTCCAGCTTCGCCACGGCGGTTCAGCCGATCTCCGACCCTATCGAGGCGATGGCGTCGGGCGGCAACGTGGTTATTGATGGCTTAAGGAGTTGACCGCTACGGTATAGTCCATCAGGAATGGATGGACCGGCTCGGCCGGGGCAGGATGAGGACGGCATGAACACTCTCTTCGTCGCTCTGAAGCGCGGCTTTCTCGCCAGTACCATCGTGGGAGCCCTCGCCGCCGGCGGGACGCCGGCTCCCGCCCGCGCGATGACGGCGCAGGAGGGGACCGAGGGCCGCCTGTCCGCCGAGACCCTGTCCGCGGTCACGACGGTCACCGGCAGCTACCTCGCCGGCCGGCACGCGCAGCAGGCCGACGACTGGGCCGCGGCGGCCGAGTTCATGGCCCGGGCGCTGGCCGACGATCCGGAAAACCTGGCGCTGCTGCGGCGGACATACCTGCTGCAACTGGGCGACGGCCGGATCGGCGATGCCGCCGGCTTGGCCCGCCGGCTGACCGCGGCGGAACCCGGCAACCATCTGGCGGCGACCCTGCTGGCGGCCGACGACGTGATCGCCGGCCGCTTCGCGGAGGCGCAGGCGCGGCTTGCCGGGGGGACCGACGATGCGCTGGCCCGCTATGTCGAGCCGATCATGCTGGCCTGGATCGCCGTCGGCCGGGGCGACCTGCCGGCCGCCTGGGCCGCGCTGGAGCCCATGTCCAAGGCGCAGGGTTTCGCCGTCCTGCACAACTTCCATGCCGGGCTGATCGCGGAGCACACGGGCGACGCCGTCGCCGCCGAGAGCTGGTTCCTGAAGGCGATCGGCGCCGGGGCGCCGCTGCGGATCGTCCAGACGGTCGGGGGATTCTTCGAGCGGGCCGGACGGCCGGAGGAAGCCCGCGCCCTCTATGGGAAGTTCATCGCCGACAATCCCGGCACCCTGCTGCTCCAAGCCGACCTGGACCGGCTGGCGCGCGGCGAGAAGCCGGCTCCGACCGTCTCCGATCCGCGCCAGGGCATCGCCGAGGCGCTGTTCGACATCGCGAGCGCCCTGAACCAGGAGGGGGCGGGCGAACTGGCGCTGATGTACGGTCGCATCGCGGTCCATCTGCGCGCCGACCTGCCGCTCGCCCGCCTGATGATCGGCGACATCCTGGCACAGCGCACCCGCCATGAGGCGGCACTGGCGGAGTACGCCGCCGTCGGAGGTGGCGACGGGCTGCGCTGGACCGCCCGGCTGCGCAGCGCCGGACTGCTGGAGAAGCTGGGCCGGACAGACGAGGCCGTGGCCCTGCTGGACGCCATGGCGGCCGAACGGCCCGACCGGGCCGATGCGCTGATCGAACTGGGCGACGTGCAGCGCGGGGCCGAGCGGTTCGACCAGGCGATCGCCGCCTACGACGCCGCGCTGTCGCGGCTCGGCGAACCGCAGGCGCGCCACTGGCTGCTCTATTACACGCGCGCGATCTCATACGATAAGACCAAGCGCTGGACCGAGGCCGAGCGGGACCTTCAGCGGGCGCTGGAACTGTCCCCCGACCAGCCGCTGCTGCTGAACTACCTGGGATATTCCTGGATCGACCGGGGCATGAACCTGGATCGCGGCCGGTCCATGATCGAGCGGGCGGTCCAGCTGAAGCCGAGCGACGGCTATATCATCGACAGCCTGGGCTGGGCGCTCTACCGCCTGGGCGATTTCGGCGGCGCCGTCACCCACTTGGAACGCGCGGTGGAGCTGAAGCCGCTCGACCCGACCATCAACGACCATCTGGGCGACGCCTACTGGCAGGTCGGCCGCCGGGCGGAGGCTCGCTTCCAGTGGCGCCGCGCCCTTCAGAACGCGGAGGAGGCCGAACTGGCCAGGGCGATCCAGGGCAAGCTCGACAACGGGCTGCCGCGCCACCAGACCGCCGCCGACCTGAACGCGCCGGCTCCGCAGTCCCCGGCTCCCCAAGGTTCCGCGCAAGGCCAGCCCGCCGCCCGATGACCTTCGACCGGCCCGTGATCGTCGAGCACGCCCCGGCGAAGCTCAACCTCTATCTGCACGTGCTCGGCCGCCGCCCGGATGGCTATCACGAACTGGACAGCCTGGTCGCCTTCGCCGATATCCACGACACCGTGACGGTTCGCCCGGCCGAGCGCCTGACGCTGGAGATCGACGGCCCCTTCGCGCCCGCCCTGGCCGTGGAGGCCGCCGGCGACAACCTGGTGACCCGGGCCGCCGTCCTGCTCGCGCGAGCGCTGGGGAAGGACGAGCCCGGCGTCACGATCACCCTGACCAAGCGCCTGCCGGTGGCGTCCGGCATAGGCGGCGGATCGGCCGACGCCGCCGCCTGCCTGCGGGCGCTCGCCCGGCTGTGGGACATCGGCGGAGACGACTCCCGGCTGGCAACGCTGGCGGCCCGGCTGGGGGCCGACGTGCCGGTCTGCCTGAGCGGCACGTCTGCCTATTTCGGCGGGATCGGCGACATCGTCGATCCGGCGCCGCCGCTGCCGGCCTGCGCCGTGGTGCTGGTGAACCCCGGAACGCCGCTGGCGACCCCGGCGGTGTTCAAGGCCCGGAGCGGCCCGTTCTCCGCCCCGGCCCGGTTCGACGGGGAACCGCCGGCCGACGCCGCAGCCCTGGCGAGGCTGCTGGCCGGCCGGGGCAACGACCTGACCGCCCCGGCGCGGATCCTGGTTCCGGAGATCGGCGACGTGCTGGAAGCGCTGGGCCGGACGCCGGGATGCCTGCTCGCCCGCCTGTCGGGCAGCGGCGCCACCTGCTTCGCGCTCTATGCGGACCGGGAGGGGGCCGAGGCCGCGGCCGCCGGCCTGGTGAGCGGCCATCCCGGTTGGTGGGTGAGGGCGGGCGGGCTGCTGGCCTGAGAGGGTTTTCTTTTCCGGTTCTTCACGATTGGTAAGCCCGTGCCGGTGTATGGAAGGGAACGGCTACCCGATCCCCCCGTCAACGGTGCGTCCATGAGCGATTTCGTGAAGTTCCTGCGCGCGGGCCTCGTCCTCGCGGGCGTCCTCGTTTGCGCCGCCCCTGCATCCGAGGCGCAGGCGTCCGAGAAGAAGGAAGGGCCGGTTTCGCTCAGCGTGCCGATCACCAACCTGACGCTGCCCCTGCTTCTGGAGGACCGCAGCATGGTCGGCCGCCTGGACCTGGTTCTGGACGTCCAGGCGACCGACGCCGCCGCCGTGACCCGGATCGAGGAGCAGCTTCCCCGCATCCGCGACCTGCTGCTGACCCGCGTCACGCCGACGCCGATCCCCGGCAGCAGCAACGTATCGGCCGAAACGCTGACCGACATGAAGAGCCGCATCCTGGCCCTGCTGCGCGAGGTGGTCGGGGCCGACGCGGTGAGGGCCGTCTACATCGTCAAGGCGATGACCCGGCGGAGCTGAACCGCCCGTTGGGGCATGCGCCACGTCATCGCCGGGTCACCAGCATGGCTGTCCGGCACGGTGTTTGCGTTATATTCAAAAGGCTCAATCATGGGCTGAAGCGCTCCCCTTTTCGTCATGCCCGGACTTGATCTACGGCTGTCCGGCACGTTTTTTGCTAATCACCTATTGAGAACATTCCTGGCGACCGTTTTCTCCTTCGGTTCGTCATCCGCGGGCTTGACCCGCGGATCTCAAGGCACGGAGGCTTCGATGCTTCCCGCGAAAGATGGCCGGATCAAGTCCGGCCATGACGAAAACGGAGTGCTTCTGCCCGCGATTAACCCTTTCCCGTAATAAGCAATCGCCGTGCCGGACAGCCGTGGGTTACCAGCCGGCGACCACCGAGCCCTTGAACTTGTCCTGGACGAACTGCTTGACCTCCGGCGAGTGGTACGATTCCACCAGCTGCTTGACCCAGGGCTTGTCCTTGTCCTGCTCGCGCACCGCGATGACGTTGGTATAGGGGGAATCCGCGCTTTCGCGGGCGATCGCGTCGGTCAGCGGGTTCAGGCCGGATTCCAGCGCGTAGTTGGTGTTGACCGCCGCCGCCGTCACGTCGCCCAGCGAGCGGGGAAGCTGCGCCGCGTCCAGCTCGACGATGCGGATGCCCTTGGGGTTCTCGACGACATCGATCGGAGTGGCCTTCAGCCCGGCGCCCTCGGCCAGCTTGATGACGCCCTCGGCCTCCAGCAGAAGCAGCGCGCGGCCGCCGTTGGTCGGGTCGTTCGGCACGGCGACGGTGGCGCCCTCGGGCAGCTCGGCCAGGCTCTTCACCTTGTTGGAGTAGATCCCCATGGGGAACACCACGGTCTTGCCGACCGAGACCAGGTCCAACCCCCGGTCCTGGACCTGGTTGTCCAGGTAGGGCTGGTGCTGGAACGAGTTCGCCTCGATCTCGCCGGCGGCCAATGCCGCGTTGGGAATGACGTAGTCGGTGAACTCGATGACCTTGATCTCCAGCCCCTGCTTGGCGGCGATCGGCTTGACCGCGTCCAGGATCTGGGCGTGCGGGCCGGCCGAGACGCCGACCCGGACGGTCTCGGCGGAGGCCGCGCCCGCGAGGGCGATGGCGGCGGCGCCGACCAGGGCGGCACCGAAACGCCGGGACAGGATCTTGGCGGACGGGATGTTCATGAGGGTCCCACTTTCTTAAGGCTGTTGGATTTCAGGCTATCGGACTTCAAGCTGTCGAATTCGTTGTTCGTCTTGATCAGCGGGTTCCGATGGCCCGCTTGTTGAGCTTGCGGGCGAGCCGGTCGCCCAGGCTCTGGACGATCTGGACCAGCACGATCAGCACCAGGACCACGGCGGCCATCACCTCCGGCAGGAAGCGCTGGTAGCCGTACCGGATGCCCAGATCGCCCAGGCCCCCGCCGCCGACCGCGCCGACCATGGCCGAGTAGCCGATCAGGCTCACCACCGCGAGCGTCAGGCCCAGCACGATGCCGGGAAGCGCCTCGGGCAGCAGGAACTTGGCGATGATCTGGAGCGGCGTGGCGCCCATGGCCTCGGCCGCCTCGATCAGGCCGCGGTCCACTTCCCGGATGGCGCCCTCGATCAGCCGCGCGATGAACGGGATCGCCGCCACGGTCAGCGGCACGATCGCCGCCGAGGTCCCGATCGAGGTGCCGGCGACCAGCCGGGTGAAGGGGATGATCGCGACGACCAGGATGATGAAGG